>DATFWF010000248.1:0-6332 GCA_035259605.1 Thermoanaerobaculia bacterium | reverse complement strand
TACGAGCCTCGATGGTTCATGCGGAGCGTGCACATGAATCCCGCCGAGGCTGTCCAGGCGCATCTGGACCTCGAGGCGTCGGAGAGCATCGGGATGCACTTCGGGACCTTCCGCCTGACGACCGAAGGCATCGATGAGCCTTTGCGGGCCCTGGGCGAGGCCCTTCGCGCGAAAAACGTCCCGGAATCGCGCTTTCGGACCCTCCCTTTCGGCGGCTCGGAGCGGCTTCAGACCGGCTTCACATAAGCTTTTCATCGGCTTTTCCCGAATAGCAGAAGGGATTTCTTGTCCTCCGCCGACAATTTTTCGGGAGGACAACGATGCTGCTTTGCGACTTTCACGTCCACACGGCGTACTCCGACGGCGTCCTGCCGTTGCGCGAGGTCGTGGACCTGTTCGGCAGAAGCGGCCACGACGCCATCGCGATCACCGACCACATCGTCAACCGGGACAACGGCCTGGGGAGGATCGCGCACGCGATCCGGCACTCCCTCAACCCGGAGACCTGGAAGCGCTACTTCGAGGAAATCCGGCGGGAAGCCGAGCGCGCCTGGAGGACCTACGGGATGCTGGTCCTTCCCGGCGCCGAGATGACCCGCAACACCATCAACCGGGATACCTCCGTCCATATCCTCGCGCTCGGGCTCGAGGATTTCCTCGCGGCCGACGGGGATCCCATCGAGCTGCTCAAGGAGATCCGGGCGCGGGGGGCGGTTTCGGTCGCCTGCCACCCCCACGAAATGAGCGAGTTCTACGCGAACACCTTCTACCTCTGGAACCGCCGGAAGGTCGTCGCTCCGCTGGTGGACCTCTGGGAGGTCGGATGCCGGTGGGACCTCTTTCCCGTCGTCTCGCGGGAGAAGCTCCCGCACATCGCCAACAGCGACTTCCACCGGCCGGACCATCTCTACGCATGGAAGACCCTGCTGAAGGCGGAAAAGACCGCCGGATCGGTCCTCGACGCGCTGAAGCGGGGGTCGGGAATCGGGGTCCTCCGACTGACTCCGCAGGCGGCGGAGGCGACGGCATGACGGCCGCGGCCTTTTTCCTGCTGGTCCTCGCGCTCTCCGTGGCGGCCTACGCGGCGGGAGCGATTTCGCTCGCCCGCTCGCGCCGGCGGCGGGGTGCGCGGGTGCCGGGTTTCTTTCCACCGGTCTCGATCGTCAAAGCGCTCTCGGGCCTCGACGATGAGCTCGAGAGGAACCTGGAGTCCTTCTTCCTGCTCGATTACCCGGACTACGAGGTCCTCTTCTCCTTCGCGAGCCGGTCCGATCCCGCCTTCGCGCTCGCGCGGAAGATCGCGGACCGACATCCCCGGATCCCGAGCACTTTCGTCGTGGACGCCCGCGAGCCGGGGGGAAACTCCAAGGTCAACCGGCTCTCGGCGGCGCTGAAGCACGCCCGTTACCGCCACATCCTGATGGCCGACGGAAACGTCCGGGTCCATCCCGACTTCCTCGCCCGCGCGATCTCGTTCTTCTTCGACCGGCGGGTCGGGCTTGTGTCCCACCTCTTCCAGGCGCGGGGAGCCAGGACGCTGGGCTCGCGGCTGGAATCGCTGCACTTGAACGGAGCGCTCCGCTCCGGGACCGCCGCGATGGCGGGGCTCTTCGGCGTCCCTTGCGTCGTCGGCAAGTCCATCCTGGTCTCGCGGGAGGCGTTGAACGCCATCGGCGGCATCGACGCGCTCCGAGACCACCTCGCCGAGGACTACCTGCTCGGCCGCCTCGTCTCGGGGGCGGGATTCCGGGTTGTGCTGTCCGGCGACGAGATCGAGACCGCGGAAGTTTCCCGCACGCTCGCCGCGGCCTGGAGCCGGCAGCGCCGATGGGCGATCCTGCGAAAGCGTCTCGGAAGGCTCTCGTACGGCGCGGAGATCCTGGCGAGCCCCCTACCGTGGTTTGGCGCGGCGCTCGTCGCGGCGCGAGGCGACGGGTTGCTCCTCGCGGCGGCGAGCTCGCTCTACCTGCTGCGGCTCGGGCTCGAAGCCGCCGACGCCCGACGGTCCGGCTGTTTCCGTCCGGGCGACCTGCTGCTCGCGCCGGTCCGCGACCTCGCGGCGGCGGCGCTCTTCTGGGCGGGACTCTTCGGGCAGCGCACGTCGTGGCGCGGCCGGAGCCTCTTCGTGGGCCGCGAAACCCTGATTCGGCGGCCCTCGGGATCGGAGCGGATGGCGGGGTTGCCGCACCAGGCGGCGGAAACGGGCTAGGGGCCGGGGGGGACGAGAAAGTCCCCGCTACCGTCCTAGGAAAGGAAGGTTTCCCGGCGCGAGTCGTGCGGCACGGCGTGCAGTCCGCGCCGGGCGAGGCGGTCGAGAAGGGTCTGCTGGCTGTCGTAGGCCGCGTCGCCCTGCGGGGGAGTCCGCCGGACGTACTCGCCGTCCTTCGTGAGGTCGCGGGCGCGGCAGTTGTCCTTCAGCATCGGCTCGAACACTTCCTGCCGGATCTTCTCCTTCGCCTTGTCGTCCAGGACCGGGACCATCAGCTCGACGCGCCGATAGAAGTTGCGCGGCATCCAGTCGGCGCTGGAGATGTAGATCTCCTCCTCCTCGCCGAGTCCGAAGGAGAAGCAGCGGCTGTGCTCCAGGAACCGCCCGACGACCGAGCATACGGAGATCCGGCTCGACACGCCCGGCACGCCCGGCCGCAGGCAGCAGATCCCGCGGACGGCGAGCGTGATCGGCACTCCGGCGCCGGAGGCCCGGTAGAGGGCCCGGATCAGGGTCGCGTCCACGAGGGAGTTCATCTTCGCGACGATCGAGGCGGGCTTGCCCTGCCGGGCCTTCTCGGCCTCGCGGCCGATCAGCGACAGGACCTTCTCGTGGAGCGTGAAGGGCGCCACCGAGAGGCGCTTGTATCGGGTGCGGCGCGAGAAGCCGGTCAGGTAGTTGAAGAGCTCGGAGGCGTCGTGCCCGAATTCGGGGCGCGCGGTGAAGAGGCCGAGGTCGGTGTAGATCCTCGACGTGACGCGGTTGTAGTTGCCGGTTCCGATGTGGACGTAGCGCCGCATCGAGTTGCCCTCGCGGCGGACGACGAGCGCGATCTTGGCGTGGGTCTTCAGCCCTTCGACCCCGTAGGCGACGTGGACTCCGGCGCGCTCGAGCGACCGCGCCCACTGGATGTTCTTCTCCTCGTCGAAGCGGGCCTGGAGCTCGACCAAGACCGCGACCTGCTTTCCGTTCTCCGCCGCGCGGGCGAGGGCCGCGACGATGGGGGAGTCGGTCCCGGTGCGGTAGAGCGTCATCTTGATCGCGACGACGTCGGGATCGGCCGCCGCGTCCTCGAGGAAGCGGACGACGGGGTCGAAGGAGTCGTATGGGTGGTGGAGAAGGATGTCGCCCTTGCGGATCTCCTCGAACGCCGATCCGCTCTTGGCGAAGAGGCGCGTGGAAGAGGGGAGAAACGGCTCATCCTTCAGGTCCTGCCGCTCGAGGCGCCCGAGCGCGAGAAGGTCGGAGGCTCCGAGCGGGTCGCCGACTTCGTACACGTCCTCGGGATCGAGCTCGAGGTGCCGGCGGACGAGATCCCGGACGGCGGACGGCGAGCGGCGATCGACTTCCAGGTGGATGGCCGCGCCGAACCGCCGCTTGCGGACGTTCTCGGCGACCGTGCGGAGCAGGTCCGCCGCCTCGTCCTCGCGCAGCTCCATGTCCGCGTCACGGGTCACGCGGAACGAGGAGGCGCCGCGGATCTTCATCCCGGGGAAGAGGAGCGACAGATGCGCTTCGATCAGGTCCTCGAGCAGGAGGTAGTCTCCCGAACCGGAGCCCTCCGGCGTCACGGGGACCAGCCTCGGCAGCGACGGGGGAACCTTGACGCGCGCGAACCGCGTCCGCGAATCCTCCTTGTCGGAAAGCTCGACGGCCAGCGACAGGGAGAGATTGGAGACGAACGGAAACGGGTGAGCGGGATCGAACGCCAGAGGAGTCAGGATCGGGAAGACGACGCTCTCGAAGTACGCCGTCAGCTCCTTGCGGCGCTCCGCGTCCACGGCGTCCCACTTCAGGATCCGGACTCCTCTCTCGGCGAGCCTGGGCAGGATGTCCTCGGCCAGGGTCTGGTCCGCGAGCGCGACGTCCTTGCGCACGATCTCGCCGATCGCGCGGAGCTGCTCGGTCGGCGACAGGCCGTCGGCGCTGCGCTCGGTGACCGACGCCTCGAGCTGGTCGTGGAGGCCCGAGACGCGGATCATGAAGAATTCGTCCAGATTCGTGTGGAAGATGCAGAGGAACTTGAGCCGCTCGAGAACCGGCCAGTTCGGGTCGCGCGCCTCTTCGAGGACCCGCCGGTTGAAGGCGAGCCACGACACCTCCCGGTTGAAGTAGAGCGACCTGTCCTTGAACTCGTCTTCGGGAGGTGTCGAGCCGAAGGGAAGGGCTTCAGTCATGCCGCGCTCGTGGGAGGGTATCATTCCGGCGGGAAGAATCCGCGAAGGGAATCCGAAAACCGTAACTCACGGAGCGTCAGGGATTAACGAGGCTCTCCCGGGTCTTCCGGGCGGGCCGGGCGGTTGGACGGCCGAGGGACGGGAGGGTTTGGCACGACGAATCCAGTCCGGCCGCGCAGTCCGGTCGTCCTCCCGGAGACGACCGAGCGCGAGCTCCTCCAGGACTTCGCGAATTCGCGGTGAATCCCTGAGGTGGACGCACGCGGCGACCAGCTTCAGCAGGATTCCGCTTTCGAGCAGCTCGGTGGAAATACCCTTGCACGCCCGGACACAGGCGGCGACGCGCCGCTGGTCTGTCTGCCGTGGGAGTTCGCTCGTCGAGAGATTCATGGTGCTCCTCTCCGTCCCCACCATCCCGGCTGCGGTTGAAGCTCCGGTGAGGTCCTGGTGAAATCACGCCAAAGCGGCGCCCGGGATCAGGCGCGCCGCGAAGGCTCTCGCGAGACGATGGTGACGCGGTTGCGGCCGTTCCTCCTTTCGTAGGAGAAGTCGCTGGCGAGGGCCCGGACGAGGGGGATTCCCCAGCCGCCGATGCCGGCTTCTTCCAGCGAGTCCGGGATCGGCGGGGCATCCTTCTCCAGCGGGTTGAAGGGCCGGCCGTCGTCCTCGATCGTCGCCCGGATCTCGCCGGCGTCGCCCTCGAGAGACAGGCGGATCTCGTGGCGGCCGCGGTCGGCGTAAGCGTAGTTGATGACGTTGACGATGAGCTCGTTCAAGCACAGCTCGATATCGAGCGTGCGCGATTCCGAAAGCCCGCGGTCGCGGGCGAACTCACGGAACCAGTCCGAGATCGGCCGCAGCTCCGCGTCGTCGTTGCGAAAGGTCCGCGCGACGCGGCCATCGCTCTGCTCGCTTGCCATGAGAACGGGCCCGGGGGCGGCGTCGGCGGCGTCCATCAGCCCGGCGACGTGCGGGCGGGTGCGACGGCCTGGCGCGCCAGCTCGAAATCATAGAAGACCGGCAGGATCTGGTCCACCTGGGTCATCTCGAGAACCTTGGCCACGTTGGCCTGTGGCGAGAGCAGGACGAACTTTCCCTGCCGCGACATCTGGGCCTTGGCGCTCCGGACGAGCGTGCCGAGGCCGAGCGAGGAAAGGAAGTCCACCAGCGCCAGATCGACGATGACGAAAGCCTGCCTAGTCGCGGTGAGCGTCGTGAACTTCAAATCGATCTCACGAGCGCCGTCTACGTCCATTCGCCCCGAGAGGCGGATTCTCCGGACACCGTTGTCGAGATCCTCGTAGCTCAGTTCCAAGCGGGCGAGCCTCCTTTCGGTTTGGGTTTGGAGCTTATCGGAGCAGAGGGCCGGGGTGGCTGGCATGAAGAGAAGGTAAAGGCGCCGTTAAGTCCGATCGGGCCGGCGCCGAAGGGCCGGCGAGCTCCTCAGCCAGGGCAGCATCGCTCCCATCCTCCTCAGGCTGCGAAACACGCGCTCGGGCGTGCCCAGGTCGCTCCAGACGACGGGCGGCATCTTCGAGACCGCGAGTAGGGACGGGTAGGACTCGAGGACCGCCCGCGAGAAGTTGGCAAGCTCCGCGCAGCGGTAGGCCTCTTCGAGAACCGCCGATCCGGAGGGCCGCTCCGCGAGGGGCGCCGCGCTCCGAAGCAGCGCGTGGAGGCGGGGCAGCGCCAGCCTTCCGGCTTCCGAGAAGATCGACGCCCTGCCCACCATGACGAACGTGTTCCACAGGGATCCCTTTTCCAGCCAGGCGCGCGCCTCGTCGGGAGAGGGCTTCTCGCGGAAACCGGCTACCCGGCAGACCGGTCCCGCCGACGTCATGCCGAATGGACTCGCGGCGTCGGCGGCCTCGATCCAGCCGTACTCGGTCTCCGGTTCGGTCGGCTGCGCGCCGAGCAGGATGATGCGGCTCGGAGGACGCTCGGCC
>DATFWF010000247.1:0-4526 GCA_035259605.1 Thermoanaerobaculia bacterium | reverse complement strand
CCGCCTCTCCGGTCCATGGCTGCGCCGAGTAGGTGCCGGCGTAGCGCCGCATCGCCGGGTCGGGCGCCTTCGCCTTTTCCGGCTCCTTGACCGCCGCGCGGACCGCGGGAGCGACGATGTCGAAGAGGTCGCGGGCGTACCCGATCGAATCCACCCCGTTGGCGTTGGAGAGAAACGCGATGGCGATCTCGTCGGACGGCGACAGCAGCAGGGAAGTCCGGTAGCCCGGGCACCCGCCGTCGTGGCCGACGAAGGCCTTGCCTCCCTCAGCCTTGATGATGTTGAACCCCAGCCCCCGCAGGGTCTCGAAGTCCGGGTCCACCCAGTGGACTCGCTGCATCTCCTTCAGCGTCGTCGCCTTCAGGATCTCGGTACCGCCCCTTTCCGCGAGGCGGAACTGCCAGGACGCGAATCGGGCCAGGTCTTCCGCGGTCGAGGCGAACCCGGCGGCCGGCCCGATGCCCCGGACCTGGAAGAACGGCATCGCCTGGCGTTTCCCCTCGCGGTCGAGCGCCGTGTAGCCGGTCGCGAGGCGCTTTCCGCGCTCGGCCTCCGGCATCTCGGTCGTCGTGCTCTTCAACCCCAGCGGCTCGAGGATGTTCGTCCGGACGTAGGCGTCGTACGGCATCTTCGAGGTCGCCGCGACGACCTCTCCCGCGAGCGTCAGCCCGAGGTTCGAATACTGGAAGTACGTCTCCGGCGGATAGAGAGCGGACTGCGAGGAGAGCCGCTCGACGATCTGCTCGTGCGTGGGGAAGCGGTAGTCCGGCGGCGACCAGTAGGGGGAGTCCGACTCGCGCGGCAGCCCGGAGGCGTGCGTCAGGAGGCCCTCGATCGTGATGTCGCCCTCGCCCTCGGTCTTCTTCAGCTTGAACCAGGAAAGGTATTTCGAGACGGGCTCCTCGAGGTGCAGGTGCCCCGCGTCGCGCTCGCGCAGGACCGCGACGCTCGTGAAGAGCTTCGAGATCGAGCAGATGCTGTAGATCGTGGAGGCGGAGGCGGGGCGCCTGGAGGCGACGTCGGCCCATCCGAAGCCGCGGCTCCAGAGCACCTCCTGGTCGTGGACGATCGCCGCCGACACGCCCGGGATCTGGTCATAGGCCCGCTCCCCGTCGAGCCACGTCTGCGCCAGCTCCACCGCCGCGGCGACGCGGGGGTCCGCCGCGATGGTCTGCGCAGACAAAGAAGCCGCGGCGGTCATCGCGACCGCCGCGGCGACAATGCAACTCCACGTCATTCCGAGCGCGAGGAACCTGCCTGCCGGCGCACCGTTGCCGCCTTTCAAGGTTCCCCTCACCCTGCCCTCTCCCGCCGGGGAGAGGGAGCGCTATTTGACGACGCCGCAACCAAACCGGCCGCCGGCGTTCCCCGTCGGCTGCGTCTTCAGGTCGTCTTCCTTCTCGTGGAACACGACGGCCTTCCCGACCACCGAGTTGGGTCCGGGCTTGACGGTGAGCATGTCGGAGGTGATGTCCAGGTCTCCCGAGCCATCCGCCTTGATCTCGATGTTGCCGAGGTCGCCGGCGTGCCGCTTCGCGTCCATCGGCCCCGCGTGGTCCATCGTGGCCGGGTTGAAATGCCCGCCGGCATTCTTCGCTTCCGGGTCGGAGCAATCGCCTTTCTCGTGGATGTGGAGCCCGTGCTTGCCCGGAGTCGCGTGCTCCATGTGGACGTGCACCTTGACGCCTCCCGTCGAGAGCTCCTCGAAGTTCACGGAGCCGTGAGCCTGAGAACCGCTCTTGGACTCGATGGTCGCCGACGCCTTCGCGCCGCCCGCCGCCAGGGCCAGCCCCGCGGCCCCCGCGAGTGCCAGGGTGATTAGAGAACGTTTCATCATTTCCCTCCTTGCGTTGGGGATGATAGAAGAATAGCCGTGTCAAAAGACACCTCGGGAGCCCCGCCGGCCAGGAGCCTGGTCGCGCCCGTCGAGATCTCCCGCATGCTGCTGCTGGCTTTCGTGGCCGCGGGGGCCGTCGTTTCGGTCACGACCTCCGGGCAGATCTCGACCTTCGCCGGAGGTTTCGCGGTCGGGGCGGGGGCGGCGTTCGTCATTTCGCGGATGCGCCGGCCTCCGGACTCCGCCGGCGAGGACGGCGGCGGGGAAGCCCCATGAGAGTGCTCGTCGTCGAGGACGAGGAGAAGATCGCCCAGTTCCTCAAGAAGGGACTCACGGAGAAGGGCTACGCGGTCGAAGCGGTCGGCGACCCCGACTCCGCCCTCCAGCGCCTCGAGTCCGCGCCGTTCGACCTCCTGATCCTCGACCTGCTCCTTCCCGGCTCGCGCGACGGCCTCGACGTCTGCCGCGAGGTCCGGTCTCGCGGGATCCGCACCAAGATCCTGATGCTGACGGCGCGCGACACGATCGAGAACAAGATCGAGGGCCTCGACGCCGGCGCCGACGATTACCTCGTCAAGCCGTTCTCCTTCCGCGAGCTCCTCGCGCGGCTGCGGGCGCTGACGCGGCGCACCGAGGTCGCCGAGCCCGGCCCGCTGACCCTGGGCGACCTCTCCTACGACCCGGAGTCGCGCGAGGTGACGCGGGGCGCCGAGACGGTGCGGCTGACCGCGCGCGAGGGGGCGCTCTTCGAGCTTCTGCTGCGCCGCCGCGGGAAGGTCGTGTCCCGCTCGGAGATCCAGGCGCGCATCTGGGAAGACTCCTTCGAGCTCTCGACGAACATCATCGACGTGTACATCAACTCGCTCCGCAAGAAGCTCGACACGGGCGAGCGCGAGAAGATCATCCAGACGGTCCGCGGCGTCGGCTACCGCGTCCGCGAGCCGGCGGGTGGCATCTGACGGCGAAACGCTCCAGGCGCATGGGCATCTTCAACAGGGGCCGCCCCGAGGCCCCGCCCGAAGCCCCGGCGGCGCCGCCGGACGTCGCGCTGTTGAAGCAGCGGCTGGACGAGACGGCGCAGCATCCCTTGAAGAGGATCTCGACGTCCGATCTCTCCGAGGAAGCGCGCCGCGTCGCCGAAGCGTTGAATGCGCGGCTCGACGCGGTCGCGGCGGCCGAGAAGGAGCAGCAGCAGTTCATCGCCGACGTCTCGCACGAGCTGCGCACGCCGCTGACGGTCATGCGCGGCTCGCTCGAGGTCGCGCTGGAAGAAGACCGCACGCCCGAGGAGTACCGCGAGGCGATGGGCAACGCGCTCCTGGAGATCCGGCACCTGACGCGCCTCTCCCAGAACCTCCTCTTCCTCGCCCGCGGCCAGGCCGGGCGCGTCACGCTCTCCTTCGCGAACGTGGACCTCGTCAAGTTCCTCTCCGAGGTCACGCGCGACCTCCAGCCGGCGATCGCGGATCGGGAGCTGGAGCTGGCCGTCGAGCTGCCGGAAGAGCCGGCCCGGGCGTTCATCGACTCGGACCGGATGCAGCAGGTCCTCCACAACCTCCTGGAGAACGCGATCCGTTACACGGAGCCCGGCGGAAAGGTCGTCGTGCGCCTGGCGCGCTCTCCGGCGGAAGTCCGGATCGAAGTCTCGGACACGGGAATCGGGATTCCCGAGTCGAACCTGCCGTACGTCTTCGAGCGCTTCTACCGGAGCGACCGAGCCCGCCGCGCCCATCCCGGCGGCTCGGGCCTGGGCCTCTCCATCGTCAAGTGGATCGTCGAGGCCCACAAGGGAAGGGTCGAGGTCGCGAGCCACCTCAACCACGGAACCACCTTCACCGTCCGCCTGCCGCTGGTCGTGTGACCGTCGCTCCGCTCTTCGTGATGAACCTGCGCCTTCGGCGCACCGGCGAGCGGCTCGCCTGAAGGCTCAGCTGTCGGCGCAGGCGGTCGCTTCGCGACCGGCGCCGAGAGAGTCCAAACCGGGGCGGAGACGCGTCCCCCTGCGAACGTGATTTCCGACTTGGCTTCGAAGAGTCTCGTGTCTTCGTGGCGTAGGGGAGGGGCTCGCGCCTCCCGCGCGGTCATGCACTATTGGGAGGCGGCGACCTTCTCTTTGACCGCCTGGACTTCGGGGTGCTGGAACCCGAGCAGCTCGGCGATCTTCCGGGCGAGGTGCCCTTCCACCTCGGACAGCGACCCGTCCGAATAGACGACTCCCCAGATCGCCTCGACCAGCCGGAGCCGCTGGTCGCGGGAAAGGTGCTCCCTCAACAGCTGCGTGAAGTGGAAGAGATCCACGCTCTCGCGCCGCTCTTCCTCGGCGATCCGGAAGACTTCCTGCAACTCGTCCTCGGAAACATGCATTTCCTCCCGGATGTGCCGCGCGATGCGGTCCCTCTCCTCGGACTGGAAGACGTCGTCCGCGTGCGCGATCTCCAGAAGCAGCGCGCACGCCGCCACGGTCACCGGGTCCGGCTTGGGCGGCCCCTCCTCCTTCGATGCCCGCGGCGCGAAGAACGCGCGAAGCGCTTCGATCCCCATATCGCGAGTTTAGACCGCCTTCATATCGCCGGAAAAAGCCTGTCACGGCCTGGGGACAGGGGTGGGACAACCTGGCACCCACCCTCGCTTTTTCTCCGGAACTTGCTAACTGCGGGAAACATCCGGGCGTCCAAAGCGTAGAGGAAGA
>DATFWF010000246.1:0-2204 GCA_035259605.1 Thermoanaerobaculia bacterium | reverse complement strand
CGACCTGTCCCGAGGCGAGACCGGACACCGTGAGCCTCCAGCCGGGAAGGTATTCCGGCCCCGGAGTCATTCCTTCGTAGTTGTTGCGCAGCGGCGTCACGTCCGACTTCGAGTAGGTCCGCACCGAGCGGTCGGGCGAATAGAGCGCCTCCGCGACGTCATCGTCGAAGGTCAGAGCGCGGTTCAAGAATCGCTCGCGGCGTTCCTTCGTCGCTCCGAGGCGCGCCTCGAGGGAATCGAGCCAGTCCCGCAAGCCGGGAGTCAGGTGCTTCTGGCGGGTTGTGTCGGGAAGAACCCACCAGAAGCCGGCCGCGGCCGCGAGAGTGCCGGCTCCGAAGAGCAGAAAGTCGCGGCGGGAACGCGCGCGGATCTTCCGCTCCGGGATCGCGATTGCGATCTCCTCCGGCTCCCGAAGCCTCTCCGCGAGCGGGCGCCTGGCCTTCTCAGGCCTGCCCATGAGGCTCCTTCCAGCGGGTGGACCAGCCGACGATCATGGAGCGGAACGTGTCCCAGCCGTCGGCGAAGACCAGTACGACGTGTGGGATGACGAAGGCGGCCAACGCGATCATCACGATGAAGTGGACGGCGCGTGCGCCGTTGTAGTTGATGAAGAGGCGTTCGAGCCACGGAAGCTGAACGGGCTTGTGGATCGCCCAGCCGCTCACGACCGCGAGGATCCCGAGGATCGGCATCGAGAAGTACGCGCCCCGCTGGAGCGCGTTGTACTTGAACCGGACGGGCGGGTGCGGCCAGGGCTTGCGGAGGAGCTTCGCCGGGAGGACGCCGACGTAGTACCGCATCATCGCAAACGCCTCGGGGACGTCCGAGAGGCGCGGCAGAAGCGCCTTGTACCCGTCGCCCAGCGCGAGCCCAAGCACGTAGAGCAGGCCGTTGGCCGTGAAGAGGTAGGCGAAGAGCCAGTGGAGCCGGAGCGCCTGCGCCAGCGCGAAGGTGCCGATGCCGACGCGGTCGTAGACCCAGCCGCCGGGATCCGCGGCGCCGCCGGCCCCCGGCACGTGCCGGACGATCCAGATGCCGAGGTCCGCGAGGTAATCCGTGCTCGTGGTGACCGGGTCCCGCGCGTGCTCGAAGACCGGCGCCGCCCAGTAGATCGAGAGCCCGGTCGCGATCAGGCCGAAGAGGATCGGGACATTCAGCCAGTGCGAGAGCCGCACGAGCGCATGGTGCTTGACGACGACGCGCCGGGTCGCGGGGACGGCGGCGGCGGCGGCGACCGAGCTCAAGGAGAGGGCCTCGCCCGTGCGGGCTTGTCCTTCTCCTCGCGCCCCTCCTTCATCAGCCGCCGTTTCAGGGCCGCGCGGGCAAGCCCCGGGGAGGACTGGCGCCGGACCGACGCGAGGTCCTCGAGGCAGCGCACGACGAGCGCCGTCCACCCGGTCTGATGGCTCGCCCCGACGCCGCGGCCGGTGTCGCCGTGGAAATATTCATGGAAGAGGACCAGGTCGCGCCAGTGCGGGTCCGAGGCGTAGCGCCGATCGCCTCCGTTGCAGGGCCGCGCGCCCGAGGAGTCCGGCAGAAACGGCGTAGCCAGCCTCCCGGCGATCTCGTGGGCGACCTCGGAGAGGTTCAGGTACTTCCCGGATCCGACCGGGCACTCGACCTTGAAGTCATCGCCGTAGAAGTGGTGGTAGCGCTCGAGGGCCTCGACGATGAGGTAGTTGACGGGGAACCACACCGGGCCGCGCCAGTTGGAGTTGCCGCCGAAGAGCCCGGTCGTGGATTCTCCCGGGTCGTAATCCACGCGGTGCTCCATCCCGCCCACCTGGAAGACGTAGGGGCGTTCCCGGTGGACGCGGGACAGTGCGCGGATCCCGTGCGGAGACAGGAACTCGGATTCGTCGAGCAGGTACCGGAGGACTTTCTCGAGCCGCTCGCGGGACGGGATCGCCAGCAGGCGGCGCGATTCCGAACTCGCCGAGCTCGCCATGTAGGAGATGTGGGACGCCAGGTCGGCACGGTTCTCCAGGAACCACTGAGCGCGGCGCCGGAAGCCCCGCATCTTCGCCACGAGGCTGTCCTCGAAGACCTCGACGGCGAAGAGCGGGATCAGTCCCACCATGGACCGGACCTTCAGAGGCAGGTGCGTGCCGTCCAGATGCAGCTGGTCGTAGTAGAACCCGTCGTCCTCGTCCCAGAGTCCCATCCCTCCCAGGGAGTTCATCGCGTCCACGATCGAGACGAAG
>DATFWF010000245.1:0-3624 GCA_035259605.1 Thermoanaerobaculia bacterium | reverse complement strand
GTTCGCGCCCGCGCCGGTGATCGGGTCACCGTAGACCGGGTTGGCCGTGAAGTCCTCGATGATGTCCGTGGACTTGCGGTACATGCCCCACAGCTCGACCGCCCATCCGCCGCCGAGCGGGCGCGCGTAGCCCAGGATCCCTTCGTCCGTGTAGGTCGGATCGATGTTGGGGATGACGAGCTTGTTGGTCTGGTTGTTGCGCACGACCTGCTGGATCAGCTTGCCCGTGGTGATGTTGAAGAACGCGTCCACGCGCAGGAGGCGAACCGGCGCGGCGGCGCGGGCGAGCGACTGGTTGTCCATATTGTCATACCGGGCGTAGTTGCCGTAGACCTTGTCGTGGACGTTCGGGTTGATCTCGTAGGCGAGACCCACGCGCGGCTGCCACTGCTTGCTCCAGGGCAGGTCGATGCGGCTCTTGTAAGTGCAGGCCGGCCCCGAGGAATTCACGAGGCAGGAGGGAATCGCCGCAGCGTTGCCCGGGGTGTGGAAGTCGCCGCGGATGAAGCTGAAGGCGCCGTCGTCGTTGGGGATGTAGTAGTCCTCGTTGACGAGGACTCCCAGGTTGACGGTCAGCCGCTTCCACGTCGCCTGGTCTTGGATGAAGATGCCGTAAGTCTGGCCGCGGGAGATCTGCTCGTCCGACTGCCAGTAGCGCGCGCGGTAGCAGGGCCGGCCGCCGTCGGGGTTGCCGGTGGGCGAGCAGGTTCCGGTCGTGGCGGTGTCCACGACCGTGATCGAGCCCCAGCCGTTGGCCGACCGGCGCAGGTCCTCACGGTTCCGGGAAAAGGTGAACCCGGCGCGGATGTCGTGGGTCGCGCCGAGCCAGTTGGTCAGGTAAGAGCCCTGGAGGCGGTACTCGTCGCGGAAGAAGTTCTGGTCGTTCTGTGCGATGTCCACGCCGCCGATCTGCTGACCCGTGGTGGTCGCCGGCGGGAAGATGAACGTCTGCCCGGTGCGCGAGACCCGGGTCGTCGTGAAGAGGCCTGAGAGATACGGCGCCGCCGGGTTGAACGGGGTCTGGTAGGGGATGGGGGTGATCGGCGAGACACCGTTGTTGTTCTCGTTGTGGTTGAACCGGGCCTCCATCGAGAACTTCGAGCCGAAGGTCGCGAACCAGGACGCCACGATGACCCGGTCGATCGTCTTGGGGATGTCGCCCGCCGACGGGGCGTAAGTCGCGAAAATGTCGGCGTTGTCCGCGCTGATGCCGCGATAGCGGAACGACGCGTTAAGCAGGTGGTTTGGCGTCGGGTTCCCGGTCAGCTTTCCAAAGTACTCGTTGATGTGGGTGGCGTTGTCCGGCACCGCGCCCAGGTTGTTGACCCGGTCCTGCTCGGTCTGCCGCAGGAAGTTGACCGAGCCGTAGCCGAAGAGATGGTCGCGGATGATCGGGCCGCCGATGTCCAGCCCCGGCCGGAAGACCTCGAACTGGCTTGTCAGGGTCGGGTCCTTGCTCGTCGCGGCGAGCCCTGCCGGCTGGTACTCGAAGCGCGCCTCGGCGTGAATGTTGTTGGAGCCCGACTTCGTCACGCCGTTGACGATGAAGCCGCCGGTGCGGCCGTACTCGGGCGTTACGCCGGCCCGGGTGATGGCGACTTCCTGGATGTCGAGCTCCGAGAAGTTCTGGTAGAGGTCGCCGAAGAAGGGGTTGGTGATGTTGACGCCGTCGTAGAAGAAGGTGTTGTCCTGCTTGCCGCCGCCGGCGTTGGGGGCGCTCGAGTTGTTCTCGGCGACCCCGGGCGCGAGCTGGAACGTCCCGGTAAAGGTCCGGGTCAGCGGCAGCTTCTCAATCGTCTCCTTCGGCGTGACGACCGTGATCTCCGACGCCTTCGTGTCCACCAGCGGAAGCGCCGCCGTCACCTCGACGGACTCGCGGGCGGTCGCCCGCAGGACCGGCCGGACCTCGGTCGTCGTGACCAGCGCGACGACGACGTCCTGGTCGAAGACGCCCATCCCGGAGAGCTCGGCCTTCAGGTGGTACTTGCCCGGCGGCAGGTCACGGAACCGGAAGGCGCCGTCGGCCAGCGTGGTCGACGAGCGCCCGTTGGGCATCTGCGGGCCCGTGATGGTGACGGTCGCTCCCGGCAGAGGCGCGCCGGAGCCGTCCACGACGACACCCGAGATCTCGCCCGTCGTCTGGGCGAACGCGAGAGGCGCCGCTAAGGCGCAACACGCGAGGAGCACCGCGAAAACCTTGAAACGCATATTCCTTACTCCTTCCCATGCGCGCGAGGCGCTGCCCCGCGCGAGATCGAAAACTCACTCGAACCGAAAAGGGATCTTCACACCCTGTTAACCGATGTTTTCGGGGCCGATTCTACCCTGCTTCCGGCCGAATGAGGTCCTCGAATGTCTCCCGGCGCCGGACCGTCCGGAAGGAGCCCTTCTCGACGAGCACCTCCGCCGCCCGCGGACGGAAGTTGTAGTTGGACGACATGGCGAAGCCGTACGCTCCCGCGTCGAGCACCGCGAGGAGGTCGCCTTCCGCGGCGTCGGGGATCTCCGCATCGCGCGCGAGGAAGTCGCTCGTCTCACAGATCGGGCCCACGACGTCGGCTGTGACAGTTTGTCCTCGCGGGGCGCCGACGGATTCAATCGGATGGATCGCTCCGTAGAGCGGCGGCCGGAGCAGGTCGTTCATCCCGGCATCGGTGATCACGAAGCGCCGCCCGCGATTCTGCTTGATGTAGAGGACGCGCGTGACGAGCGCCCCGGCCCGGGCGGCGATGGAGCGGCCCGGCTCGATCAGGATCCGGAACGGGACTCCTTCGAGGTGGGGCAGGAGCGCCGCGGCGTACTCCTCCTGGGAGAGCGCGCGGGAGCTTCCCGCCGGCACGCCGAGGCCGCCTCCGACGTCGAGCGTCTCGATGGGGAAGCCGCGGGCCGCGAGGTCTTTCGCTAGAGCGACGAGCTCCCGGGCGGTCTCCTCCATCGGCGCCGTCTCGAGGATCTGGCTCCCGATGTGCGCCTGGACGCCGGTCATGGCGACGTTTTCGAATCGCCGCGCGTGCTCGAAGATCTCCCGCGCCCGCCCGATGTCTACGCCGAACTTGTTTCGGGCGAGGCCCGTCGAGATGTACGGGTGCGTCTTCGCGTCGATGTCGGGATTGACGCGGAGCGCAACGCGGGCCTTCTTGCCTTGCCGGCCCGCCTCGGCGTCGATCTTCTCGATCTCCCGCTCCGACTCGGCATTGAACGCGAGGATTCCCGCGGCGACGCCCTGGCGGATCTCTTCCTCGGTCTTGCCCACTCCGGAGAAGACGATCCGCTCCGCCGGAAATCCGGAAACGAGGCAGGCGCGCAGCTCGCCGCCCGAAACGACGTCCGCGCCCGCGCCGAGGGAGGCGAGGAGCTTCAGGATCGCGAGGTTGGAGTTGGCCTTGGCCGCATAACAGACCAGGTGCGAGACCGGCGCGAACGCGCGGTCGAACCGCCGGAAGCTCTCCTCGATCGCCGCCGCACTGTAGACATAGACGGGCGTCCCCACAGCCCGCGCGACCTCCGAGAGCGGCACGCCGTCGCAGGTCAGCTCTTTGTTTTCTCGGAAGAAACCCGCCACCGTGCGCGGGACGATAGCAGTTTCAGGGTTTTTCCGGCCGGGATCCGCCGTGAAAGAGGCGG
>DATFWF010000244.1:0-15282 GCA_035259605.1 Thermoanaerobaculia bacterium | reverse complement strand
TGCTGGCTCGCCACCTCGTCCCCTGCGGACATTCGCTGCGGTTGATGCATCACCGGCGACCGTTGCCGGAGGAGCTGTCGAAGGCTCCGAATGTCACGGCGGTGCAGGCCGACCTCGCTGATCGCAAGACGATTCCGCCGGCCGTCGCTGGATCGGACGTGATTGTTCATTTTGCGGGGCGTCTCTTCGCTCCGCGCCCGGAACGCTTCCTGCCGGAGACGAACACACTCTGGTTCTCGAATCTCCTCGACGCCGCTCTCGATGCGAGGGTCGAGAGAGTCGTCCTGATCTCGTTTCCGCACGTCGAAGGGCCGACTTCCTTCGATCGGCCAGCGACGGGACGGCTCGACCGCCAGCCGATCTCGGTTCACGCCCGGACGCGCCTCGAGGAGGAGCGCCTTCTCATGGAGCGCACCTCAGGGACCTCGACAACTCCGGTGGTGCTCCGGCTCGGCATGATTTACGGCCGCGGGATTCTGATGATCGAGGCCGCGCGGTGGCTGGCGAAGCGCCATCTTCTTTGTGTCTGGCACGAGCCGACATGGATGCAGCTTCTTTCGACGGCGGACTACTTGAAGGGAACCGAGGCGGCGATTCTCAAACCCGGCGCGAGAGGCATTTATCACCTTTCCGACGAAGAGCCGGTGACGCTGCAGCGTTTTCTGGATGAAGCGTGCCGCGCCTGGGGATGCCCGCCTCCCCGCCGCGTCCCCTTCCGGATGATCTTTGCCGCGGCGGCCGCCTGCGAATGGGCCGCGTCGATCGCCGGAACCTCGTCACCGCTGACCCGCGACTTCGTCCTGCTCGGCAGGGTCTCGCACTGGGGCGATCCGCGCCGCGCACGCGAAGAGCTTCTGACTCGGCTGGAATACCCGACGCTCGCGGCCGGACTGTCAACGCTTTGACGTCTCCGTGCAGGCGGAGAGGATGTACTGCGGGAGGAGCTCTTCGCGGAAGCGCCGCCAGACTCCGTAGTTCATGTAGTTGCCCGCGGTGAACATCACGACCAGGTCAAGCTCGGGCAACACCATCAGGAGCTGACCGCCGTTGCCGTTGGCCTCGTACTGGCGGAAGGAGCGGTCGCCGGACTTGATCGCCATCGTGTGCCAGTTGTACCCGTCGGTGCCCTTCGCGTTCATCGGGTGGCGGACGGTGCTGACATCCACCCAGCGCTTGCTCACGACGCGCTTTCCGTTCCAGACGCCGCCATCCAAGTAGAGCTGGCCGAGCTTCAACTCGTCGCGGGGGCGGATATGCGTGCCGCCGCCCATGTAGGCGTCGCCGGTGGGTGTGAGGTTCAGGTGGTACCTCTCGAACTGGAGCGGCCGGGCGAGGTTGCGGTCAAAGAAATCGGGAAGCCACTCCCGGGTCGCGTTGCGGACGATCCCGCCGATGAGATTTACGGCGCCGGTGCAGTACGCAGCCTTGTCCCCCGGCGCGGCGGCCATCGGCAGGTCGAGGGTGAACTTGTACCAGTCCGGCTGCGCCATCTGCGACTGCATCTTGTCCTCGTTGCCGGGAGCGTTGTCGTCGTTCTCGTCGCAGGCGAAGCCCGAGGTCATCGTCATCAGGTGCTCGACGGTCATCTTCGACTTGCGCGGATCCGGGTTGGAGAAGCTCGCGTACTCCGGGAAGAGCGAGTAGACCGCCGTCTCCGGGCCGAACTTCGCGCCGCGGTCGATCGCGATGCCGGCGAGGACGGACGCAAAGGTCTTCCCGCCGGAGCGCAGATCGTGGCGGCGCTCCTTGTCGAAGCCGTAGAAGTACTCCTCGAGGACGAGCTTGCCGTGGCGGGCGATCAGGAGGCCCTGGATCAGCGGCGCGGTCTGCGGGCGCGGATCGGTGTCGAGAATCTTCTGGACGAGCGCGGAGACTCGCGCTTCGTCGAAGCCTTCCGCGGCAAGGGATGACGTGCGCCAGCCGTCCTTCTCCGCGGCGGGCGGACGGTAGGCGTAGCGCGGCACGGGCGGAGTCCGCGGGTAGTAGCCGGCGGCCTGCTCGCGCGTCTGGCGGGTCAGCTCGAAGGTCGCGTCGAAGTCCGGCACCTTGATCGCGATGCGATCGGCCTTCTCGTCGTAGTCGCCTTCGAGGAGGGTGGCGCCGTTGTTGACGCTCTGGAGCTTGAGGTGCGAGCCTTCCTGCGCGACCGCCATCCTGCCGTTTCGATACCAGCCGTCGGGATTGCGGAGAACGGCGAAGACCTTGCCTTCCGCCTCCGCGCGGATGTCGAGATAAAGGGTGACCGTCTCGTCGAGCGGCACGACCGTTCCGCGCCAGACTCCGGACCCGGCCGGATGAAGCTCGACAGGAGTCGCCCAGGCGACCCCCGTCGCGCGCCCCACCGGCTGGATCCAGTGACCCCGGATCGCCTTCCCTTCGAGCCTCCCCCGAAAAGATCCCTTGTCCTTGGGAATGGAGAACCGGAACTCTCGGTCTTTGAGCTCACCCGCAGCCGATTCACCGCCGATTGTCGCGCGCCATCCGTCTCTACCCTGCGTGATCGTGAGCGCGCCGCGAATCTCGGGGCCGAAGGATACGGTCGTTCCCCAGAGCCCCAGGATTTGCGCCGCCGGCGTCGCCTTTTGCCCGAAGGCAGGCGCCAGAGCGGCGCCCGCGAAGAGAAGGAAGAGTGTCAGAGTCCGGGAATTACCGAACGGTTTCGTAGATTGCCGGTCGGTAACGCGGCTCGGGGATGGCCCTGCCTTCCTGCCTCGCCGAGGCGGGCCAGTTCCTCTTGGCCTTTTCGACTTCCGCGAGAGCCTGTTCGGGAGTATCACCGAAGGCGGAACAGGCGAAGAGATCCGGGATGTCCGCCACGTAGCAGTCATCCTCTTCGCTCCAGAAAATGTTGATGTGGTAGTCCTTCACTCCCGGTTCTCCAATCGAAGATTGGACTTCTCGACGAGGCGCAGGAACTGCCGGATCTGATACGGCTTTGCCTCTCCAAGGACCGGCTGGAGGTTGACGATTTCGGCAACGCCGGGTCGGACGAAGGCTTGTTGGCTCCCTTCTCGACGGGCGCTGCGGAAACCGAAGCCTTCCACCAGTGCAACGAAGTCATCGAAAGAGACGTTCCGGAAGTGGCCATGTGTGATCCGTTCGAGAAGCTTGCTTCGGTTCAAAGGCTCCCTCTCCGGCCAGTGACTGTCGTTCGCTCGCTCGGACAGACGGCGTCTGTCTGTAGCAGGTCGGCAGGGGGCGTTCGGCGGTAGGTTTTTGCGGGGTGCTTCGGGGAAATCCAGTGCGAGCGAGGGGGAGCCCCGCGGGATGGGTCGGGCGATGGACCGCCATACTTCTTCTCCTGGCGCCGGGGACCCTGCTGGCCAGCCGGCTGCCGATTAAGACGTACACGACGGCGGATGGGTTGGCCCGGGATTTCGTGACCTGCATCGAGCAGGACCCGGCCGTGCCGATCCAGGACACGGCCGCTTTCGCGAGCTGCCCATGAACCGGAGCCCTACGATCCTGCGGGCAACAACAACTAACGCAAGCGGCCGCCAGCCGGGAGAAGCTCCGTGGTCGTGAGGCGGCGGCGGCGCTCGGCGAAACCGCGGACCCATTTCTGCGAAGCCTTCGTGTCGTACTTGGAGGCATAGGCGGCGTCCACGGCGTCAAAGACGGCTTCGCCGCGTGACGCGCGGGCACGCACGGGGATCTGGCGGTCGCCGATGGTGATCGCTCCGCGGCGGTCGCGCAGGAGCGCGCGGTGCCAGCCGTCCTCCTTGTCGTTCCACGGGCGGACGAAGAGGCGGTTGCCGACGACGACGAACCAGATTCCGGTGAACTTGTGGTCGTCGCCGGCGCGGATTCCGAGCACGCGGGAATCGAGGAGGAGCCTGAGCGTCCGCGGCGAAAACGTGGAGCTGCCCCTGGCTGGATCCGTCATCAGTGGCCCGGAGCTGGCGAGTGGTCTCCGTTCCAGAGGAAGCCGAGCACGATCGGCAAGCGCAGGTCGCCCTGATCGAATCCGATGACGACCTCGTCGCCGACTTCGGGAAACCACAAGGCCGCCGGCCGGTGGATGCCGCCCGGCGGCAGCGAAAAGCGGGCCCACACGGGGGCCTCCTCCGGAAGCCAGGGATATCGAATCTTGATCCGGCCGCTCGACTGGGGATCCCGAATGTCCACGACGACCGCGCGGGCCAGGCTGAAGGCGGGGGCGAGAGCCGAATTCTGAGCTCGTGTCGGAGGCGTCGAGACGAGAACGAGAATGACGAGGACGAGAGAACCGATGGTCAGGGAAAGGCTTGAAACGCGGGGGGAAAGGTTCATGATCCCTCCAGTTAAGGCCTCCAATATATGCCTCGGATGTCAACAACCCGGAGGCCGGAGCGTCTAATCTGTCAACGGGAGGGGAACCAATGCTAACGGTCGAACGTTGGGCGCGGGGGATTCTCCTTGCCGGCGTGGCACTTCTGTTTTCCGCGGGCGCTGTCCTGGCGCAGTCGCAGCAGCCGCCCGCGGGCAAGCCGGCGCAGGCCGGGCCGCCCGGGCAGAAGAAGCCCGCGGCGGCAACGAAACGCGACGAGTGGCCGAGGAAAATTCCCTTCGGCGAGTTCACGGTCGTGATCGAGGCGCCGCAGGCGGAGTCGCTGGAAGGGACGAAGCTGACGGCGCGCGGAACGTTCCAGATCGAGCGCGGCGAGGGGGCGGACGTGCTCACCGGGAACGCCACCTACGTGTCGGAGGTCCAGATCGAACGCGCCCAGCGCACGGTGACGATGATGTCCACCGAGGTCCCGAAGGTCGAGCTCCCCGGAGCGCCGGCCGCGCGCCAGGAGCGCGTCGCTCAGCGGCTCGCCGCGATGTTCACCAACCAGAAGCCGAAGCTGCCGCTCGACGAGGTCCTCGCTTCCGCGAAGATGGCGAAGTACCGCGACGAGGCGCCGCCGAAGCTGAACAACGATCCGCCGAGGATCCTCTTCGAGTCCGAGCCGGCGATCCTCGTCGTGTTCGACGGCGAGCCGCGCTTCCAGGCCCTCGAGGGATCGAGGCTCGAGCGCGCGGTGAACACGCCGTTCCTCGTGCTGCGCGACTCGAAGGGCGCCTGCTACTTGAGCGGCGGGACGGCCTGGTTCCGAGCGGACGATCCGAAGGGACCGTGGTCGAAGGCCGAGAGCGTGCCGACGGAAGCCGCCCAGATCGCGCAGAAGGATCTCAAGGAAGGCGGAGTCTCCGACGGCGACATCAAGCAGGCGGCGAGCGAGGCCGCCGACAAGCGCGTCCCGAAGATCCTCGTGGCGACCGAGCCGACCGAGCTGATCGTCTCCGACGGATCGCCCAACTGGACCCCGCTCGTGCCGGGCGAGATCGACGGAATGGCCAACGCGGAGAGCGACGTCTTCCGCGTCAAGTCCGACCAGCAGATCTACGTCCTTCTCTCCGGGCGCTGGTACCGGAGCGCCGCGCTGGAGGGCCCGTGGACGTACGTCGAGCCGGATCGGCTCCCGGCGAGCTTCCGGAAAATTCCGAAGGAGTCGTCGAAGGCGGACGCTCTCTCCTCCGTGCCGGGAACGGCCGCCGCCGCGGAAGCGCTCGCTGACGCGAGCAAACCCCGGACCGCGGCGATCAAGCGAAGCGACGCGCGCGCGGCCGCGACTTACGACGGCGAGCCGAAATTCGAGTCCATCGCCGGCACGAAGGTCGAGTACGCCGTCAACACGCCGGACCAGGTGCTGAAGATCCGGGGCGCCTACTACCTCTGCGACCAGGGCGTGTGGTTCACGGCGGGCTCGCCGACGGGACCGTGGAAGGTCACCGACTCGATTCCGGAGGACGACATCCAGGCGATCCCGCCCGAGAGCCCCGTCTACAACACGCGTTACGCGTACGTCTATGACTCCACGCCCGAGGTCGTTTACACCGCCTACACGCCGGCGTACGTCGGCTCGTATCCGTACTACGGGACGGTCGTCTTCGGGACGGGCTGGTTCTATCGCCCGTGGTGGGGCGCTTACTACTACCCGCGGCCCTGGACGTGGGGATTCCACGCGCGCTACGCGCCGTGGGTGGGCTGGGGCTACGGTTTCGGCTGGAGCCCCGCGTGGGCGGGCTTCCGTTACGGGTTCGGGTGGGGATGGGGAGCGCGCTGGTGCGGCCCCGCCGGCTTCTACCGCCCGGCGTGGAGGAACGTCAACGTCACGCGCAACGTCAACGTGAACCGCAGCGTCAACATCACCCGCAACGTGTACAACTCCGGTGCCAACCGAACCCGCACCGTCGCGTCGCGCTCCACGTCGACCGCGGCGGCTGCCTCCCGCCAGAGCGCCAGCCGAACCGCGACCGCGCAGAAGACGCAGAGCGCCCGCGGCACGGCCAACAAGGGCCAGGCCGGCAAAGGCGGGGTGCACGCCCAGGGCGCCAAGCCCGGCGGAGCAAAGGGAACCGGAGGCCACGCGGGAGGCCACGGCGGCGGCCACGGGAAGAAATAACGCGGAGCGTCGAGCTTCCCCGACCGATTCCAGAAAACAAGATTGGGGTGGTTAAGCTCGCGACGGAAGGAGTCTCCGAGCGAAGGCGAGGAGGAGCCTTCCGTCGCGGGAGCGGAGCGGGTTTGGATGATCAGGCGAGCGGTCGAGCCTTCAGGCGAGCCGCTCGCCGGTGCGCGAAGCGCAGATCATCCAAACCCGCGTAGCGACGTTTTGGTGGAGGCGGCGGGAGTTGAACCCGCGTCCGGAAGCGTCACGGGAGAGGCCACTCCATGCTCAGCCTCTTCTTGGTTCTCGCCCGGCCGCCTCGAGAAGAGGCAAAACAGCGGTCAGGCATCCCCGACTTGGATTCGCTGCCGCGTCCGGAGGCCCGCGGCACCTACACCCGCATTTGGCGACGTCCGTCAGGGCGCGGCGGGTGCGCTACGAGACGGGCGTGGCTACTCTAAATTAGGCAGCCAGAGCGAGAGTGCTGTTGTTCGCAGCTACTTTTTTTCACCTTGTTAACGAGGTGGGTGAGACCTCGGCATGCAACCTTTCGCGTGCTCGTCCCCGTCGAAGCCGTTTCGCCCCCATGGGGTGAGCCCTCGCTCGATGCGACTCAAAGATCAGTCCTTCGTCGCTTTCGCTCCTCAGGAAGACGGAATGCTAACAAATCCGCGGCCCCGGTATTCCCCTTCGGCTTGACATCCATGCAGCCAAAGCATGGAATTGGCGCCGTGGCCGTGGATGAGCTGGTCGTCGTCGTGACGTCCGCCGGGACGGAGGAACAGGCCATCGACATCGCCCACGCCCTCGTCCGCAGCCACCAGGCCGCCTGCGTCAACCTGCTCCCCAACGTCCACTCGATCTACCGATGGAAGGGCCGCGTCTGCGACGACGGCGAGTTCCTCCTCCTCATCAAGACCAAGGCGAGCCAGTTCGAGTCGGTCCGCGAGACGATCCAGAAGATGAACACCTACGAGCTGCCCGAGGTGCTCGCCTACCGTGTGGACGATTCGTCCTCCGCCTTCGCGGCGTGGATCCGCAAGGCCACGGAGCGGCCCCGGAAGAAGCCGCGGGCCCGCAAGACCGCGGCGCGCGCCGCGGCGGCCGTCAGCTAGCAAGCCAGGAGAGCCGCGCCGCCGACCCACCGCCCCGATGATCGCCTTCGCCTCTCTCTTCCTGGGCCTGGTCGTCGGAGTCGTCCCGGTCACCGTGCTGGTGGAAAAGCCGGTCGTCGCGGTGCGGGTCGAGCTCGATGGACGAACGGTCGGCCGCGTTGCCCACGCGCCCTGGACGCTGCCGCTGGACTTCGGCGCCGATCCGCTCCCGCACGAGCTGGTGGCGCGGGCCCTCGACGAATCCGGCAAGGAGATCGCCGTGGCCCGCCAGTTCATCAACCTGCCGCGCCCGCCGGCCGAGGTCGAGGTCGTGCTGGAGCGGGACGCGAAGGGGAAGGCGGTCGCCGCGAGGTTTTCCGGGCAGAGCCTGATCGCGGTGCGGCCGGCGAAGGTCACGGCGACGTTCGACGGGGCAAACCTGCCGGTCGAATCCGTCCGGATCGAGATTCCCGATCACGACCCGGACGCGCGCCACATCCTGACCGTGGAGCTGGAGTTCGCGCCCGCGATCAAGTCGCGTACGGACCTCGTCTTCGGGAGCGTCGCGGCGAGCGTCGTGCGAAGCGAGCTGACGGCCGTGGCCCTTCGATCGACGCTGCCGCGGGGGCCGGAAGTCCCGGAGCTCGCGGACACCCTCCACCGAGACGGGCGGCCGGTCCGCGTCGTCGCGGTCGAGCAGGGTCCCGCCCTGGTCTGCGTCGTGCGCGGGCCGAGCGTGGCGCTGGCGCTGAAGTCCCTCGGCAACGGCGGGAAGACGACTCTGCTGCGCGGCCCGGACGGGCGGCGGCTGCCGGCTTTCGACCGGGACGCGTCGCGATACCAGATCTCTCTGGAGAGGGAGGACACGGTCCGGTTCGTGTGGCCGATGCCGCGCACCCTGGCGAACTCGCCCGGCGCGCAGCTCTTCGACCGTTCGCGGGATTTTCCTTCCATGGACGGAGGGATGGGGTGGCTCCTGACGCGCGTCGAGCATCCGGATCAGCACCCGAGGGAGGTCCGCCTGGCCGACGCGGCCGCGGTCGCGGGGCTCGAGGCGACGGCGGCGGGGCAGCGGCGGGCGGTGATTCTCGTCCTCGGGGACGAGAAGTCCGATGACAGCCGGCACTCGCCGGGGGCGGTGCGGCGCTATCTCGAGGCGATGCGGGTGCCGCTGTACGTGTGGTCCCTCAAGAGCCTGACGACGCAGCACCTGGCGAAGGGATGGGGGGAGGTCGAGGACGTTTCCTCCACGCCCAGGCTCGAGGCGGCGGTGGCCCGGGTCAAGGCGGACCTGGCGGCGCAGCGGATCGTGTGGGTCGAGGGACGGTATTTGCCGCAGGAGATCGTGCTGTCGGAAAAGGCCGCGGGGCTGGAATTGGCGAGGTAGCTTCAAAGCCTCTCTCGTCCTTTCGGACGGGCGAAATTCTGGACCCAAAGGATCTCGTAGCCTCCCGGGTTCTTTCCGAAGGCCAGGCCGAATCCCACGTCGTCGAAGACGGGGGAGAGGAGATGGTCGCGGTGGGTCTGGCTCTCCATCCATCCGTCCATGACCTCGGCCACGGAGTACTGGCCGCGCGCGATGTTCTCGCCGGCGTATTTCGCGCGGTAGCCCAGCGCCTGGATCCGGTCGATCGCGGTCTTTCCGTCGGGCGAGTCGTGCGAGTAGTAGCGCTTCGTGAACATGTCGTCGGCGTGCCGCTGGGCCGCTTCGTCCAGGCGCGGATGGCGGCGCAGCGGCGCCAACTTCCTCGCGACGCGCTCCTTGTTGACGCGGGCCAGCATGTCGTCGCGCATCTTCTCCAGGTTCGACAGGGCCGCCGTTCTCTCCTTGAAGAAGTCATCCCAGGACAGGCCGAAGAGGAGGATGTAGAGAGGAACGTCCGCTTCGAGCGAGACGCCGATGCCGATCTCGCGGTAGTCCTTGCCGACCAGCTCGCGCGCGGGAACGCCCTGCGCGTCGCGCCACGCGGCCACGACGGCCTCGACGTCTCCGTCGGTGCGCGCTTCGACCTCCGACACGAGGCGGCTCTCGTAGCCGGCCTTCGTCAGGCGCCTGGCGTCTTCCTCGGCGGGGACTTCGACGGAGTTGCCGCGGGCGATTTCGGCAGCGCGCTCCTGCGCGACGGCGCAGAGGGCGGGAGAGAGGCGAAGGGGAGAGGCGGAGGCGGATTTGCGGATGAGGTTGATCTGGTCTACGAGGGCTTCCCGGGTGGCCTGGTAGTCGTCCGATCCCGACAGGAGCGTCGACAGCAGGAGAGCCGGAAGACGGAAGACGGAAGACGGGAGAAGAGCCATGCCGCTTTCGTCTGCCGTCTACCGTCTCCCGTCTACCGCTGCAAGGGCCTGGTCGAGGTCGGCGATCAGGTCTTCGACGTCTTCGATCCCGACGGAGATCCGGACGAGGCCGGGGGTGACGCCCAGGCGGTTGCGGTCCGCCTCCGGCATCGAGGCGTGGGTCATCGTCGCGGGATGGGAGATCAGCGTCTCGACGCCGCCCAGGCTCTCGCCAAGCGAGCAGAGCTTCACGGCGGCCAGCAGCTTGCTCGCGGCCTCGTAGGAGCCGAGCTCGAAGGAGATCATCGCGCCGAAGCCGCGCATCTGCTTTGCCGCGAGGTCGTGGCCCGGGTGATCGGGGAGGCCGGGGTAGAAGACCTTGCGGATGCGCTTGTCGGCGGCGAGGTAGCGGGCGATCTCGCGGCCGTTGGCCTCGTGGCGTTCCATCCGCACGGCGAGCGTCTTGATCCCGCGCAGGACGAGCCACGAGTCCAGCGGCGACAGGATGGCGCCCGAAGCGTTCTGGACGAAGGAGAGCCACTCCAGCTGCTCGGCGCTCGCGGCGACCGCGATGCCTCCGACCGAGTCGGAATGGCCGTTCAAGAACTTCGTCGTCGAGTGAACCGAGATGTCGGCCCCCAGCGCGAGAGGCTTCTGGAGGTACGGCGAGGCGAAAGTGTTGTCCACGACGACGAGGGCACCGCGCTCGTGGGCGATCTCCGACAGCAGCGCGATGTCGCAGATCCCCATCAGCGGGTTGGTCGGCGACTCCAGGTGCAGGAGCTTCGTCGACGGCCGGAACGCCTTGCGGACGGCCTCGGGGTCGGAGGTGTCCACGAAGGAGAACTCGACGGCGGAACGGGCCTGGATCTTCGTGTAGTAGCGGTGCGTCCCGCCGTAGGTCATGTTTGAGCAGACGACGTGCTCGCCCGCCTTGACGAAGGTCGAGACCGCCGTGATCGCCGCCATGCCCGAAGCGAACGCCCGCGCTCCGACGCCGCCCTCCAGCACCGCGAGGTTCTCCTCCAGCGCCGCCCGCGTCGGGTTCTGCGTGCGCGCGTACTCGTAGCCCTTGTGCTTGCCGAGCGCCTCCTGGACGTACGTCGAGGTCTGGTAGATCGGGACGGCGACGGCGCCCGTGTGCGGATCGGGCTCGTTGCCGGCGTGGATGCAGTCCGTCGAGAAGCCCATCAGAGAATTTGTGATTTGTGATTTGTGATTTGCGGGAGCTGAGCATCGCTCTATCCGATCGCCGACTCGCCAAAGATTCCTTGACCAGGATATCTCTCGGCTCCGTCCGGCAAGATGGTGACCACGACCTTGCCCGGTCCCAGGCGCCGCGCGACGCGGAGCGATGCGGCGGCCGCGACGCCGGAGGAGCCGCCGGCGAGAAGTCCCTCTTCCCGCGCGAGGCGGCGGCAGGTCGCGAAGGCTTCCGTGTCGGTGACGGTGAGGACCTCGTCGATCATCGTGCGGTCGAGGATCTCCGGGAAGAACGAGAGCCCGATCCCCTCGACCGCGTGGGGCCCCCGCTCGCCTCCTCCGAGGATCGATCCCTCGGGCTCGGCGGCGACGCGGCGGATGCCCGGAACACGCTCGCTCAAGAACCGGGCGACCCCGGTGAAAGTCCCCGTCGTCCCGACCCCGGCCACGAACGCGTCGATCCCTTCCCCGAGCGCTTCGAGGATCTCGGGCCCGGTCGTCTCGTAATGGATCCTCGGGTTGACCGGACTGGCGAACTGGTTGGGCATGAAGGCGCCGGGAGTCTCGGCGGTGATCTTTTTCGCTTTCTCGATCGCGCCGGAAATCCGCTTGTCCGACGGCGTGCGGACGACCTTCGCGCCGAAACCTTCCATGATTCGAGCCTTGACGTGGCCGTACCCCTCGGGCATCACGATGACGCAGCGGTATCCCTTGACCGCCGCCAGCATCGCCAGCGCGACGCCGGTGTTGCCCGACGTCGGCTCGACGATCGTTCCGCCCGGCCCGAGCAGCCCGCGCCGCTCGGCGTCCTCGATCATCGCCCTGGCGATCCTGTCCTTGACCGAGCCGCCCGGGTTGAACCACTCGAGCTTGGCGAAGATCCGGGCGGTTCCGGAGGAAAACCGGCGCAGCTCGACCAGGGGCGTGTTGCCGATCAATTCTTCGAGGGCGAGGGCGTGCTGGATGGCGGTGGCGGACGGGGCGCTCAAGCTGGGGTTGCTCCTCCCGGACGATAGCAAAAAAAAGCCCCGGCGGCGCCGGGGCTTGGAAGAAACGTTAGAAGGAGTTTAGTAGGCCTGCTGCGCGCGCCGCGCCGAGTAGCACTCGCGGCAGTAGACCGGCTTGCCGTTGGTCGGGTTGAAAGGAACCTGCGTCTGCTTTCCGCAACCGTCGCAGGTTACGTCGTAGAAGGTGCGCTCCCGTCCCTCGCCCGAGGAAGCCTTCCGCTTGTCGCGGCAGGGCTTGCAACGCTTGGGCTCGTTGGTGAAGCCCTTGCGAGCGTAGAACTCCTGATCGTCGGCGGAGAAGAGGAACGTGCCGCCACAGTCGACGCAAGTGAGATTCTTGTCCGTGTATTGCTGCATCATGGAAGTAACCGATCTCCTGGGTTTTCCCCCCGGGATTCATTTTCCCGGTCAAAAAGTTGCCGAAACTGGAATCTTCGAAACCGGACGCCGTCGATCGCGGCGGCGCCCAAGGCAGGTTGCTCTAGGACCGACCCCCTTTCGCGCACGCGCACGCTTCCCCGCGGGAACGTACGGATCGAGGATGGAAAAGCATAAAGGCGGCGGTCAAATGTGCGGGGTCTTCGTAAAAGCTGGCGCACGGTAGCATGCGGATCTTTCAGGTTGCAAGGGATTTTTTACAACCCGGGCGGCGCTGCGGGGCGGCGGGCCGCGAGACAGCGGTTGAGACGGTTCCCGCCCGGGGTTGTGTTAATTCAATGAGGAGACGCGGGTTAAGAGCGCCGGGTCAGCTCCCGACGCGGCCTTCGAGGGGCGAGGACGCGGTCGCGTAGCGCTTCTTCGGAATTCTTCCGGAAAGGTACGCCGCTCGCCCGGCGCGCACCGCGTCGCGCATCGCCCCGGCCATCCGGACAGGGTCCTTCGCTCCGGCGATGCCGGTATTCATCAGGACGCCCGCCGCGCCGAGCTCCATCGCGACGCACGCGTCCGAGGCCGTTCCCACGCCCGCGTCGACGATGACGGGGACCTTCGCGCGCTCGAGGATGATCGCGATGTTGTTGGTGTTCTGGATGCCGAGCCCGGAGCCGATCGGCGCGCCGAGCGGCATGACCGCCGCGGCGCCGGCGTCTTCGAGACGCCGCGCGACGATCGGGTCGTCGGAGGTGTACGGGAAGACGACGAACCCCTCCGCGACGAGCGTCTTCGTCGCGGCGAGGAGCGCCTCGTTGTCGGGCCAGAGCGTCTGCTCGTCGCCCAGGACTTCGAGCTTGACCCAGTTGGAGAGGCCGACCTCCCGTCCGAGCCGCGCCGCGCGGATGGCGTCCTCGGCGGTGTAGCAGCCGGCGGTGTTGGGAAGGAGCGTCATCCCGCGCGGGATGTAGTCGAGGAGCGATTCCTTCGACCGGTCCGTCAGGTTGACGCGGCGCACGGCGACCGTGACGATCTCGGCGGCGGAGACCTCCAGCGCCTCCTTCATCAGGGGGAAAGTCGAGTACTTGCCGGTCCCGACGATCAGGCGCGACGTGAAGGTCCGGCCGCCAAAGACGAACGGATCACCCGTTGCCGCCGAAACTTGCGACTCGATCGATTCAGTCGTTGTGCTCATAAGGTCACCTGATCACAAATCACAAATCACAAATCCCTCCTGATTCTCTCACTCTTCGAGCAGGGCGACGTTGTCGAGCAGGCGCGTCTTTCCGACGCGGACGGCGGCGGCGAGCCGGGAGCCGCGCTCGATCCGGCGCCGGTGCGCCATCGTTTCGGGATCGACGACCTCGACGTAGTCCACGACGAGGCCGGCGGATTCGAGGTCGAGGCGCGTGTCGGCCGCGAGCCGCTTGGGATCCCGCTCTCCCGCCGCGACGCGGTCGCGCGCCTCGAAGAGCGCGGAGGGAAACCCCGCGGCGATCTGGCGCTCGTCGGCGGAGAGGTAGGCGTTGCGGGAGGAGAGAGCGAGACCGTCGGGCTCCCTGACCGTTTCGCCCGTTTCGATCCGGATCGGAAAGTCGAGATCGCGGACCATGCGGCGGATGACGGCGACCTGCTGGAGGTCCTTCATTCCGAAGAAGGCGGCGTCGGGCTGGACCTGATGAAAGAGCCTGGCGACGACCGTCGCGACTCCGCGGAAGTGGCCAGGGCGGATGCCGCCTTCGCCGCGCTCGGAGACCTTTCCGACTTCGACGGCGGTCGAGAAATCCGGCGGGTAAAAGACCTTCGGATCGGGTGAGTAGAGAAGGTCGACTCCTTCCCGCTCAAGCGCCGCGCGGTCCTCCGCCTCCGTTCGCGGGTAGCGCTCGAAGTCTTCCCCGGGTCCGAACTGCAGCGGGTTGACGAAAATCGAGACGACGGTGAACCCGCACGACTTCTTGGCCAGCCGCACCAGCGACAGGTGCCCTTCGTGGAGGGCTCCCATCGTCGGGACGAAACCGATCGTCGATCCGCTTCCACGGGCGGCGCGGACCTGCTCGCGGAGTTCCTCGAGGCCTTTCGCGGTTCTCAGTGGACTCGCCGTATCTGTGGCGGCTTCGAGCCGGCGTACGACTCCTCCTTGTTGGGGAAGGCGCCGGATCGGACGTCGGCGGCGTAGGCGCGGGCGGCTTCCCGGATCGTGGAGGAAAGGTCGGCATAACGGCGAACGAAGCGCGGCGAGACGCCCGTGCTCAGGCCCATCACGTCGTGGAAGACGAGGACCTGGCCGTCGCAGGCCGGGCCGGCGCCGATCCCGATCGTGGGAATCGGAATGGAGCGCGTGATCTGCGCGGCGAGGTCGGCGGGAACGCACTCCAGGACCACCGCGAAGCATCCCGCCTCGGCGAGCGCCGCGGCGTCGGAGAGGATCTCGCGAGCGGCGCCGCTGTCGCGCCCCTGAACCTTGAAACCACCGAGCTTGCGGTAGGACTGGGGCGTCAGCCCGACGTGCCCCATCACGGGGATGTCCGCGGCGAGGATCGCCTCGACGGCCCGAAGGATCCTGCGGCCTCCCTCGACCTTGACCGCGGCGCAGCCCGCCTCGGCGAGGAACCGCCCCGCGTTGGAGACGGCCTCGGAGACGTCGGCCTGGTAGGAGAGAAACGGCATGTCTCCGACGACGAGCGCGCGACGGACCGCGCCGGCGACGGCGGCGGCGTGGCGGACCATCGTGTCCATGGTGGCCGAGAGCGTGTTGGCTCTTCCGTAGACGGTCATCTCGACGGAGTCGCCCGCCAGGAGGACGTCCATCCCGGAGGCGTCGAGGAGCGCCGCGGAGGGCGCGTCGTACGCCGTCAGCATCGCGATGCGGTCTCTTCCCTTGGCGGCGAGGAGGTCGGGTACGGTGACGGGGGAAGTCTC
>DATFWF010000243.1:0-11685 GCA_035259605.1 Thermoanaerobaculia bacterium | reverse complement strand
CTCGACCGGAAGACGTTTCTCGAGCGCCAGGTCAACGCGGGGCGGACGATCTACCGGACCCGCGTCCTCCACGACCGGCCGGGTCGGATTCTCGTGCGGTTCCCGCCGCTCGTCTTCCTCTTTCCGCATCTCTGGATCGTGGCCGGCCGGATGATCCGCGCCGGGAAAGCCTCGCGCGCCATCGCTCTCTTTCCGTGGCTTGTCGCGGGTGAGGTCGCCCGCATTCGCGGCTTCTTCCAGGCCCGCCGCGAATACCGCCGCGCCGGCGTCTTCGAGAATCCGCCGGCGGGCCGGGAGATCCGCGCATGAGCGGCCGCCTGGGGCAGGCGCTCGCGCTGGCGCGGGACTGGATCGCGCCGGGCGACGCGCTCGCGCAATGGACGCACTTCGTGACGTCGGTCTGCAACGCCCGGTGCGCGCACTGCTTCTACCCGATCAACGCCGGAAAGAACGAGCTGACGCTGGACGAGATCGACAAGCTCACCCGGACGCTGCCTCCCATCCGCCTGCTTCTGATCGGCGGAGGTGAGCCCTTCCTGCGGCGCGACCTTCCCGAGATCCTGCGCCTCTACTTCGAGCGGACCGGTTTTTTCACCTGCTCGATCCCGACCAACGGTTTCGGCCCCGAGGAAATCGCGAAATCGGCGCAGAGGATCTGCGCGTTCGATCGGAACCTCTCGCTGGGCGTGACGGTCTCGCTCGACGGGTTCCGCGATTACCACGACCACGTCCGCCGGGTGCCCGGTCTTTACGACCGCGCGGTCGCCACCCTCGAGAACCTGCTGGCGCTCGCCCGCGCGACGCCCAACCTGACCGTCGGCGTCACGACCGTCTTCATGCGGGACAACCAGAAGGACTTCGAAGCCTTCTGCGACCACGTCTACGAGACCTACCGGCCGCACCAGCACTCGATCAACCTGATCCGGGGAGAGGCTTACGACCCGACGCTGAAGGACGGCCTCGACGTGGACCTCTACGCGCGCATCTGCGGGAAGAACGATGCCCGTTATCCGCCGGGCGAGATCGACTCCGGCTGGCGCGGCGTGCGGACCCGCGCCCGGCGGGAAGTCAACCGTCTCCGCTGCGAGTACATCGCCCGGCAGGCGAAGGGCGGCGCCTTCGAGCAGTTCTGCCTGGCGGGCGAGCGGGAGTTCGTGCTGTCGGAAGACGGCGTCGTCACGGCGTGCGAGCTGATCGGCGACAACCTCGGAAACGTCCGCGACTTCGACTACGACTTCCAGCGCCTGCGCGACGCCCATGCCGTTTCCGCTTTCGACGCGAAAAAGCGCGCCACCCTCTGCAAGTGCACGCACGAGTGCAACACCCGCACGATGCTCCTTTTCGATCGGGCGAATGCCCTGCCGGTCATCGCCGCCATGGCGGGCCGGCGAATCGCGGCGGCTAAGAGCAATTTGTGATATGTGATTTGTGATTTGTGATCAGGCGGAAGGGTCGCCTCCTCGCCAGAATCACCAGCCACGAGTCACAAATCCTTTTTCCTCGCCTTGGCCGCCAGGATCATGCCGCTCGTTCGTTTGCCGACGACGGCGCTATCCAACAGAAGGAGCGGGTAGAGGACCGGGAAGAGGAGGATGAAGACGCCCCGGAAGTGGAACCGGGAGCCGAACCGGAGGATCGCGACGGAGAGGCGCCCCGAGAAGAGGTATTGCGTTTCGAGCGTCTCAAAGCCGGCATTCGCGAGCATTGCCCGAAGTTTCGCGTCGCTGTAGAACTGGTTGCACCGGTACTCCTCCCGGTAATGCCGGCGGAATGTCTCCGGGACGTATGGGGAATCGAGGCAGTCCACGCTCAGCGCGAACGTCCCGCCGGGCTTCAAGACCCGGCTGACCTCCGAGAGGACCTTCGAATCGTCGCGCGTGTGCTCCAGCACGCAGACCGATACCGCGCGGTCGAAGCTCCCCGGCGAGAACGGCAGAGCCTCGCCCTCTCCGAGCACGACCTTCCCGCGCGGATCCACGTAGCTCCTCGCGATTCCCGCCGCTTTCGTCGACGGGTCCACGCCGAAGACATCGTGGCCGGCGCGAGCGAGCTTGCCGGCAAACGCCCCCTTCCCGCTCCCCACATCGAGGATGCGTTTGCTCCCCTCCAGCTCCAGGTACCTCGACAACACGGCAAGCTCCATCCGCCGAACCCCGTGAACCTGCTGCCAGTTTCGGTAGACGAACCTCTTGAGCGCTCTCATCGGCGGCCCCGGATGCTATCTGCCGGATCGTGCTTGACTGTGGAATCTATTGTGGAATATATTCCATAGTGGGCATGGAGACGATTCAAGTCGTTCTCGATCAGGCGCTCCTCAGAGCAGCGGATCGCGCGGCCCGAAGACTGAAGATGAATCGGTCTGCCCTTTTTCGCGACGCATTGCGAGCGCATCTCAAGAGGCTGGAACTCCTCGAGAAGGAAAAGAAGGACCGTGAGGGCTACCTTCTCTACCCGGATTCACTCGACGAGCCCGCATCCTGGGACAAGGTGGCGGATTGGCCGGAAGACTAGAACGAGGTGAGATCCGCCTCTACCGCTTCCCGCAGCCCGACAAGGAACGTCCGGTTCTCATCCTCACGCGGAGTAGTGCGATTGCCTATCTCTCGCGCGTGACCGTCGCTCCGATCACGTCGACGATTCGAGGAGTCGCATCGGAGGTGGTCCTTGGCATCGAGGACGGCTTGAAACAGCCTTGCGTGGCCAACCTTCACAATGTGATGACGGTCAGCCAGCAAAGCCTTGGACGGCGCCTCGCGCAACTCTCTTCCCTGCGCATGAAAGAAATCTGTGCGGCGATGGCCTTCGCGCTGGGTTGTGACCCGTGAGCGTCCCGGCTTAAGTACCGGAGTAGATGGGGAGGAGGAATTGGGTGGAGAAGTCCGGGCCGGCGAGGGGGGCGCGGATTTCCAGGAGCCAGCAGGTCGATTCCTGGGTCGAGAGGTCGGTTCCGGGGACCGTCGCGGGGATTTCGAAGGACAGATCGAAGGGACGCAAGCGGCCGTCCGGGGCGTCGATGGTTTTCGACTGGGCGTAGATCGCGTAAGGGTGGACCTCGGGGCGGCCCTGGGAGTCCTTCTCCGTCGCCTGCTCGACGCAGCGCAGGATCGCGCGGACGGGGCCGGTGACGCGCAGCGCGCGGCCCGGCGTGAAACGCGCGTCGAAGCGGCCGCCGGTGAAGAAAGGGAACTTCCTCCACGAAAGCCGCGGTGCTCCGGTGCGAAGGCGCTGAAAGATCGTGAACACGATGCTCCCGATGACGAGCAGGCCGATCAGGTCGAAGAGGCCGACGACGATCGTCACGATGAGCCACGCCGAAAGATCCTTCTTGACCGTCCACATCACGTTGAAGGCGCCGATCAGGAGAAGGAAGAGCGCCGCGCCGAGGAATCCCGCGACGGAGCGCCCGGGAGCGTCGGGACGGGCGCCGGAGGGATCCCACGCGTTGTCCGTCTTCCACGGCTCCTTCGCCGAGGGCCTCGGCGGCGCGCCGGCCGCGCGGATCGCGGAGACTCCCATCGTGAAGAGGAAGAGCCCCGCCAGCGCGAAGACCGCGCCGAAGACGTACGGCATGATCTGGCCCGGGTTCTTTCGCGGGACCAGGATCAGGACGGCGGTCCCGGCGCCCGTGAAGGGAATGCTCATCGCGAGCGGCGCGATCCCGGCGGCGTACTTGGAGAAGAGCGCCTTGGGGTCGCCGCGCTCGGAGCGGTCGGAGAGGTCCCGGAAGATCTGCCTCAGCGCTCCGCTCGATGCCACCGGCGACGGCGTCCTCGGGGTCGAGTAGAGCCGGACGCGCTGCGCCGGTTTTCCTGAAGACGGCGCCGGGATGTCCGTCGCGACGTCGCCGGAGATCTCCGCCCTGGCTTCGGAGATCGCCTCGCGCCATCTTCCACGCTTCCCCGCGGGAGAGTGTTGGGGTGAGGGGCCGGCGGCCTCTACCATCCCCCGCCTCCGCCGCCGCCCGAGCTTCCGCCTCCCCCTCCTCCGCCCCCGCCACCCGAGCTGCTCGAGGACGGCGCGGAGACCCCGGCGGATAGCGCTCCCGCGGCCGCGACCCACGACGCCGAGGCGCCCGCGCCTCCGAAGGAACCGCCTCCGCCGGTCCATCCGCCGGAAGGCGAAGAGGAAGATTGGGACGAAGCCGCCGAGCCCGTGAAGGAGGAGGACGACGACGACGCGCGCTCGCCTCCGTATGCGCGGAACCACTTCTCGACGCCGCCCGCGAGGCCGAAGGCGACGAGGTACGGGAACCAGGCGTCCTCCAGGCGTGGAGCGGGCTTGCGCAGCTCTCCGAGGAAGTCCTCGCGCGCCGCCGCGAGGGTCTTGCGCCGAGCGATCCGGTGCGGCCCGTTCCGGGTCCGGGCGAGGTTGAAGAGGCTGTTGACGATCGCCAGGCGAAGCAGGAAAAGACCCGCGAGCGCCGCCGCCACGGTGTCGCCGCCCGACGCGACCGATCTCCAGCCGAAGTAGACGAAGAGAAGGGGGACCCACAGGAACCCCAGCGCCGGCAGGAGGAAGTTGTGGACGCGCCTGCGCCAGAAGTAGGCAGGGGCGGCGGCGATGCCCCAGAGCAGGACCGATACGATCGTGACGCCGACGACCCAGCCGTAGTCCGCCGTGCCGGGGAAGAAGACCGGCAGGAGCATCAGGAGCACCCCGGCCAGTCCCAGAGCCAGCGACGGCCATCGCGGCGGACGCGGAGTGCGGTCGCGGAAATCCGGGTGGATCTCCAGCCGCTTCTCGAGGTCCTCCTTGATCCTGGAGGCCGGATCGAAGCCCGAGGACTTGTAATGCTTGCGAACCGCCTCGGTGTCGGTCTCCTCTCGGTTGCCGAAGAAGAACCCTTCGAGGAGCTTGCGCTCGTAGCCTTCGAAAGAGCTCAATGGCTTGAGCAGCCGCATCGTGAACTTCTTCTTGTCCTCCGCGGCCGTCGCGATCTTCTTCTCCGCCGAAAGCCTCGCCAGGACCGCCGCGACCTCGGGCGCTCCGATGGATTCGTCCCAGAGGGCGCCCGCCTCCTCCGGACGGAGCGAGAAGACGTTTTTCTCCAGCCACGCCCGGTCGATCGAGGAAGCCGGCGCAAGCGGCGCGAACCTTCCGAGGGCCATCTCCCCCCGGTAGAAGAGAAACGCGATGGCCAGGACGGCCAGGACGAACAGGGCGAAGAGCGCGACGCGCGCGAAGCGGCTCGAGCCCACGCGCACGGCGCCCGGCTTTCCTGCGCCGGTGTAGGCCAGACCCGCCCGGACGACGTAGTCCTGGCCCGGCGGGATCGGCCCCTTGTCGATCGTCAGCGGCTGGCGTTGAAGGAGCTTCCAGGCCGGATCGAGCGAGAGATCCAGGTGGAACGCTTCGATCGTCCCGGCGCGGTCGGGAAAGACGAAGTCGTGATCGAGAACGTAGGTGTCGCCCTCCTTCTGCAGGATGCCGGAGAGGTCGTAGTCGAGCCGGTAGACGATTTGGGTCTGCTCGAACTCGGGATCGGACGGCTTGCGGCTCCTCCAGCGCAGCGTCGTCGAATCCTTGAAGGCGTAGCGGTCCACCTCCGAGAGGTCGCCCTGCGACAGGGCGCGCATCTGCCCGGTCGAAGGGTCGAGGCGCGACAGCCCCTTGAAGGCGAGACCCTGGCCGGGGAAGACCCGGAACTTCCTCTCGCCGCCGTTCCAGTCGCCGGTGAAGACCATCGCCTGCGTTTCCGAGACGTGGAGGACGCCCTGCGCGTCGAGCTTCGCCTGGACGTCGAGGCTCTTCCAGTGGAGCGACTTCTCCGCGAAGAGCCCCGCGGGAACCAGGAGAAGGACAAGGACGGACAGAGCCCGGGCCCGGAAGATCTTTCGCATCACGACCTCCGAGGAACCTGGATGGCCAGAGATGTTACACGTTAACTGGCGCGGGAGCTCTTCCTGGCGGCGGCGGGGCGCTTCTTCGCGGGCGCGGGAGTGGAAGCGAGAAAGACTTCCTTCATGTCCGGAAGCTTGCCGGCGGGCTTCTCGAATCCGCACCCGCCCTTGTCGCATGCGAGGACGCTACCGCCCTTGCGCTCGCGAAGCAGGAGGTACGGGTTGCCGCAGCTGGGGCACGCCTCCGGGATCGGGCGAACCGACAGCGTGAAGTCGCAGTTGGGGTAGTTCACGCAGCCGTAGAAGGGACGGAATCGGCCGCGCCTCTCGGCGATGACGCCGCCGTCCTTGGGGCACAGCACGCCGGTGTCCTTGACCGGCTTGGGAGGCTTGTACTTGCAATCCGGATAGCCACTGCACGCGACGTAGGCGCCGAAGCGGCCGTACCGGCGGACCAGAGGATGGCCCGACTCGGGGCAGGTCTCCCCCGTCGGCTCGTCCGGCCGAGCCTCGGGCTTTCCGCCGGCCATGACGACGTTGACGATGTTGCGGCATTTCGGGTACGCCGTGCACCCGAGAAAAGACGATCCGGACCGGCTCTGCCGCAGCTTCATCGGCGAGCCGCACTCCTCGCAGGTCGTGTTCTCCAGCTCCGTCGCGTCCACGACGTCCTCGTCGGGGTCCGGGATGTTCTCGGTGAAGGTGCACTTGGGATACCCGCTGCACGCGATGAAGAGCCCGTTCTTGCCCATGCGGAGCTTCAGCTTCTTGCCGCACTTGGGGCAGGCCTCGGAAAGCTGCGGGGCTACCGGGAAGGAGAGTTTCTTGCGGGCCTCGGCCAGCGGGATGCCGGCCTTGCTCGACACCATGTCCGCCAGCGCGCGGTCGCGGTCGTGCGTGAACCTCTTGTCGAACTCGGAGAGCGCCTTCTTCCAGGAGAGCTTGCCCTCTTCGACCTCGTCCAGCCGCTCTTCCATCCGGGCGGTGTAGGACGTCTCGAAGAAGTCGTCGAAGAACGGGATCAGCATCTCGATGACCGTGCGGCCGAGCGCCGTCGGAATGAAGCGGCGTTCTTTCTTGCGGACGTACTCGCGGTCCTCGATCTTGCGGAGGATCTCGGCGTAGGTCGAGGGCCGGCCGATTCCGTTCTCCTCGAGGAATTTCACGAGCGACGCCTCGTTGAAGCGCGGCGGCGGCTGGGTCTCCTTCTTCTCGGGCGTCACCTTAACGAGCTTGAGCGCCTCGCCCTGCGCCAGCGGCGGGAGCTTGCTCGATCCGTCCTCGTTCTCCTCCTCGTCATCGGGGGCGATTCCGTACGCCGCGAGATAGCCCGCCGATTTCAGCGTCGAGCCGGAGGCGCGGTACATGGCGCGGCCGGCCTCGATGTCCGCGGAGGTCGCGTCATAGACCGCCGGCGACATCTGCGAGGCGACGAACCGCTCCCAGATCAGCCGGTAGAGCTTGGCTTCTTCCGGCGCCAGGTGCGAGGCGACCGCCTCGGGAGGAAGGTCGAGGTACGTCGGGCGGATGGCCTCGTGCGCGTCCTGCGCCCCGTGCTTGCTCTTGAAAAACCTCGGCGACTCGGGGAGGAACTCCGGCCCGGCGCCGTATCGCGTACGGATGTGGTCGCGCACCGCGGCGATCGCGTCATCGGAGACGCGGGTCGAGTCCGTGCGCATGTAGGTGATCAGGCCGAGGGTGCCGCGGCCGGGGATGTCGCGTCCCTCGTAGAGCCGCTGGGCGATCTGCATCGTCCGGCGCACCGCGAAGGAGAGCCGCCGCGCCGCGGCCTGCTGGAGCTGCGACGTGATGAACGGCGGCGGCGGGTTCTTTCGCCGCTCGGAGGTCTCGACCCGCGTGACCTTCCAGGCGGCGCCCGAAACGTTCTCCCGCACCCGCTCGGCGGCCGCCGCGTCGGAGAGGCGCGGATCGGTGCCGTCGAACTTGAGCTTCTGGCCGTCGAAGGAGAAGAGGCGCGCGGTGAAGGGGGGAGGAGAGGACGCCTCGAGCTCCGCGTCCATCGTCCAGAACTCGATCGGGACGAACGCCTCGATCTCCCGCTCCCGCTCGACGATGATCCGCAGCGCGACCGTCTGGACCCGGCCCGCGGAGAGACCGCGCCAGATCTTCTTCCAGAGCAGGTCCGAGACCTCGTAGCCGACGAGCCGGTCGATGATCCGCCGGGCCTGCTGCGCGTCCACGAGGCGCCCGTCGATCTCTCCCGCTTCCTCCATCGCGCGCTGCACGGCCTTCTTGGTGATCTCGTTGAACCGGACCCGCTTGAAGACCTTGTCCCTGGCGGAGGGCCTCAGCGCCTCCTGCAGGTGCCAGGAGATCGCCTCTCCCTCGCGGTCCGGGTCGGCGGCGAGGTAGACGGCGGAGGCCTCGCGGGTCGCCTTCTTCAGCTCCCCGAGGGTCTTCTCTTTTCCGGCGAGGACCTCGTAGGTCGGCTCGTAGGAGTGGCCTCGGTCCACGCCCAGGCCCTTGCGCGGAAGGTCTCGCACGTGCCCGTAGGAGGCGAGCACGCGAAAATCCTTCCCCAGGAATTTCTCGAGGGTTTTCGCCTTCGCGGGCGATTCGACGATGACGAGGCTTTTGCCGGCGGCCATTCAGGGCGGAGCACCCTGCCACAAAGGGATGCAAAGCGCAATCCGCATCAACCAGAACAAAGAGCTATTCCAGATGGAAGAGCCTTGCGGGTTCAGAGACTTAGGAATTTGTGATCGGGTGATCGGGTGATCGAGTGATTTGAGCCCGCAGATCACTCGATCGTCGTTGATCGAATCAATTCCTCCTGGCGCCGTATCGGCCTCCCTCGGAGAAGACGGCGAGGCCCGCCTCTTCCAGCTCGAAGAGCGCGGCGAGCACCGTCGCGGCGGGCAGGTCGGAGGCCCGGGCCAGCTCCTCGGCGGAGGCGTCCTCTCCCTTGCGGAGCGTCTCCCAGATCCGGCGAGCCTCTTCCGACAGAGCCGACGCGGCGGCCGGCGCGCCCGCCGGGAACCCGGGCGAAGCCGCGCCGATCGCGGGGAAGAGCTCGGAGAGAACGTCCTCCGCGCCCCGGCACAGGATTGCTCCGTCGCGGAGCAGCTCGTGCGTTCCGATCGAAGTCTGCGAGAAGACGCTTCCCGGCACCGCGAAGACGTCGCGTCCCGACTCGTTGGCGAGGCGCGCGGTGATGAGCGAGCCGCTCCGGCGCGACGCCTCGACGACGACGACGCCCGAGCACAGGCCCGCGATGATCCGGTTGCGGATCGGGAAGTGCTCCGCCCTCGGCTCGGTTCCGGGCGGATACTCGGAGAGCAGGAGTCCCTGCGTCTTCATCGCATCCTTCAGAGCGGCGTGCTCCCGGGGGTAATCCACGTCCAGGCCGCAGCCCAGGACGGCGACCGTCCCGCCCGGAAGACCCAGCGCCCCCTCGTGAGCGGCGTGGTCCACCCCCCGGGCAAAGCCCGAGACGACGGTGACGCCGGCGGCCGAGAGATCCCGGGCTAGCCTCGCCGCCACGTCCCGGCCGTAGCGGGTCGCCGCGCGCGATCCGACGATGCCGACGGCGGGGAGCTTCAACCGGTCGAGCCGCCCGGCGGCGTAGAGCGCGAACGGAGGGTCGGCGATCTCGGATAACGCTTTCGGGTATTCGTCCTCGAAAATCGTCAAGACGTGCACCCCGGAGCGCTCGACCTGGGCGGCCCAGCGCTCGGCCGCGGAGTCGTCGGCGGACCGCCGGAATGCGGCGGCGCGCTCCTCCGAGCCCAGCCACTCGGTCAACTCCGCCGGACCGGCCGCCAGCAGGGTTTCGATGCCTCCGTGCTCGCGCGCGGCCCGCCAAACGCGCTGCGGCGTCAGCAGGCCGCTTCGAGCCCAGGAGATCGCCGCCCGGCGCAGGGCCGGGTCGCTTCTCATCGCGGCCCCCTTAACGACTTCTTCATCGGCGGCGTCCGGTCGGGAAATCTTTCCGGCAGGCAAAGCTTTCCTATAATAGCGATCCCCCGAAGGCGGGGCAGGAGAGTAAGCATGCGTCGGACTGTTTCGGCCATCGCGTTCGTGGTGATCCTGTCCGGCTGCGCCTCCTACACCCACACCGAGAAGGCGAACTCCCAGATCGCGTTCGGCTCCGAGGTCGCCAAGCAGGGCCTCTGGCGCGAGGCGCAGTTCCGCTTCGAGCAGGCGATCGCCAAGGAGCCCAACAACGCCCGGGCCCACAACAACCTCGCCGTGGCGCTCGAGGCGACCGGCGAGTTCGCGCGGGCGCTGGAGGAATACAAGAAGGCGCTTGCGCTCGGCCCCAACGACAACTACATCCGGCGCAATTACGCGCGGTTCGCCGAGTTCTACACGTCCTACACGCGCACGACGGGGAAAGCCGCCGGTGGTCCGTAGCGCGATGCGGGTCTCGCCTCGAACGCGGGCGCTCCTCGCCGCGGCGGCGGCGCTCCTCTTCGCGGTCTCCCCTCTCGCCGCCGGAGTCAGCCAGGTGCGCCTGCGCCTGCCCCTGAAGCCGCGGCTCCCCCTGCGCGGAAACGAGAAGCTCGCGCTCGCCCCCTTCATCCTGGTCACCGAGGCGGAGAAGGCGCGCGACAAGCGGCTCCAGAACGTGGACCTCCAGGGAGAGTTCCACCGGTTCCTGAAGAAGCAGGTGGACAAGAAGACCAAGCTCGAGGTCATCGAGACTCCGCCGGACATCAAGCTCCCGACCCAGAACCTGACCGAGCTCTCCAAGGCGACCGAGTTCTGGCGCGCCGTCGGCGCCTCGACCGGGGCCGACGTCGTCGTGTCCGGGTCGCTCGAGTTCCGCATCGAGGACCGGTCGGGCTACAAGACCGAGGAATATGTCTCGCCGATCAACGGACAGACGTATTACCGTCAGGTCTACGTCGAGCAGACGGGGTTCCTCTTCGATATCGTGTTCCTGGTCTTCGACGGCCACTCCGGCGAGAAGCTCCTGCAGGACGAGTTCAAGGACTTCCGCCAGACGGGGGGCCGGCGCGCCGACGAGCTCCAGGGCCTCTTCGAGAACCTCTTCTCGCTCGAGAACCAGATCCTGAATCTCTTCGTCGCCCGCGAACGGGAGGCGGACCGGTACCTCTTTACCGATTGAGACAAGTCGTTTTTACAACGAGGCAGGCAAAGTGCGCACACTGAAAGCCCCCGTTTTGAACCTCTGGGCCGCCGTCTCCTCCCTGTCCGGGCGGGAACGGGGGGGCACGGGGGGTCTCCCCCTGCTGACTTCAGCGTCGGCCGCGACCGAAGGTCGCGTCTCGCGAAGCGAGCGGCCGACAGGGGTGAGGGGCGCTCGCGCGGCGATCGCCTTGGGCCGACTGTCTGCCGCTCTCTTCCTGCTCGTCCCGTCGGCCGTGTTCGCCCAGTACACCAGCGCCTTCGAGCAGAACAAGATCGCCTACGACGTCTTCAACTGGAAGACCTACCGCTCGACGCACTTCACGATCTACTTCTACGAGAGCGAGCGCGTCTCGCTCCAGAAGGTCGCCTCCTACGCTGAGAGCGCGTACGACGACATCTCGCGGCAGCTGAACTTCCAGATCCCCAAGCCGATCAACCTGATCTACTACGCGACCCACTCGGACTTCGAGCAGACCAACACGCTCTTGAACTTCATCCCCGAGGGCGTCGGCGCCTTCGCCCTCCCCTCCCGGAACCGGATGGTCCTGCCCGTGGACCTGCCCGACGAGAAGCTCCAGCAGCTGATCGCGCACGAGCTCACCCACGTCTTCCAGTTCGAGATCCTCTTCGGCGGCAACTACCTGCGCGCGGCGACGACCTCGGCGCCGCAGTGGTTCCTCGAAGGGATGGCGTCGTACTACGGCAACGACGAGGACAACAAGGACCG
>DATFWF010000242.1:0-3679 GCA_035259605.1 Thermoanaerobaculia bacterium | reverse complement strand
CGACAAGGAGGACGTCAAGGAGCTGGTGCGGTTGAACACCGAGGGGCGCCTGCGCCTGGTGGACGGCGACGACGTCGAGATCCTCCCCGGCATCCGCGCCTACACCGGTGCCCGCCATACCTTCGCCTCGCAGTACATCCGGGTGGACGGCGACCCGCCTTTCGTTCTTGCCTCGGACAACTGTTACCTCTACCGCAACCTCGCCGAGCACAAGGCCAGCGCCACCTTCAGCGAGGCCGACCAGCCCGCCAACATCCGCAACCAGGCGCGCATGATCGAGCTCGCCGGCTCCGCCGACCGCGTCGTCCCCGGCCACGACGCCCGCCAGTTCGAGAAGTTTCCTTCCCGGGGACGCGTCGCGAAGATCCGCTAGGAGGTTCGGGGGACCGCAAGCTCCCCCGCCTCAGAGAAGACATTCGAGTCCGATAACGGCCAGCCCGCGGACATTCATGTCCGGTGGCGGCCATCCGCCTCCCCGATCGGCCGCTAGCTTGCGGCTTGCGCACTCGCGCTGGTGCTGAGCGCGCGATCGAATTCGAGGAGGACGTCATGCAGGTTTCGAGGAAATGGTTCGTGGTCGTGTTCGCGTCCCTGTTCGCCGGCGTCGTCGTCAGCCGCGACGTGACGGCGGCGAAGGTCAACCCGCCGACGCAGTATCGCGTCGCCGATCTCCCGTCCAACGGAGGAACCAACAGCCGCGGCAACAGCATCAACAACCAGGGATGGGTTTCGGGCTACTCCAATCTCGCCGGGAACCAGCGCAGGCACGCGACGCTCTGGATCGATGGAGAGCGGACGGATCTCGGAACGCTCGGCGGCCCCAACAGCAGCGTGGCGTGGCCGGTCAAGAACAACGCCGGCAGGCTCGCGGGGATCAGCCAGACCTCGACGCCCGATCCGCTGGGAGAGAACTGGAGCTGCTCCGCCTTCTTTCCGGCGGCCACGGCCACCGGCTTCACGTGCCGGGGGTTCGTCTGGGAATCCGGCGTGATGACGGCGCTGCCGACGCTCGGCGGCAACAACGGCTTCGCGACCGGATCCAACAATCGCGGCCAGACCGTCGGCTGGGCGGAGACCGCGGTCCACGATTCGACCTGCGTCGCGCCGCAGGTCCTCCAGTTCAAGGCCGCCGTCTGGGGCCCGGGCGCCGGCCAGGTCCAGGAGCTTCCCCTCGTCTCCGGAGACACCTCCAGCGCCGCCACGGCGATCAACGACCGCGGCCAGGTCGTGGGGATCTCCGGCCGCTGCGACCAGGCGGTCGGCCGGTTCACCGCGATCCACGCCGTCTTCTGGGACAAGGACGGCATCACGGACATCGGCAACCTGGGGCGCCTCTCCTGGAACACGCCGATGGCGATCAACGAGGGAGGCGACATCGTCGGGTTCGCTCCCGTGGACGACACGGACCCCGACAATCCGCAGCTCCACGCCTTCGCGAAGTTCAAAGGCGGCACGATCCAGGACTTGAACACGCTCGACGGCGACCTGTTCAGCGAAGCGCTGGGGATCAACGCCCGCCGCCAGGTCGTCGGGATCTCCTGCCACAACGCGGACGGCTCCGGAGCCTGCCGCGCCTTCCTCTGGCAGGACGGCGAGATGACGGACTTGAACACGCTCGTCGAGCCGGGCTACCCCAACCTCCTGACGACGGCCCAGGACATCAACGACGCCGGAGTCATCGTGGGCCGCGCCCTGACCCCTGGCGGGCAGCGCCCGGCCTTCGTGGCCACACCGCAGCCGTAGAGCGGCGCAAGCGACGAGGGTCTCTCGCCCCGCCGGCCGGCTCAGCTCGAGGATCCGCGGCTGGCCGGCGGGACGAGTCCGTTCATTCGCAGGTACTCGACCATCTGGCCGTAGTGGTCGTAGGCGTGGGCGACGCCGAAGGTCGCGAGTTGAAAACGCGTGGACTTGCTGCCTTCCGGAGGCTGCAGCATGTTCTGCGCCGTCAGCGTGGCCGCGGCCCTATGGCCCAGCGCGTAGGAATCCTTCAGGAACTTGAGAACCTCGGCCCTGGTCTTGACGGCCTCGGGGCCATTGCCGCCCTTGTAGTCGTCGGGAAGCTTCTCCCCGGTCAACGGCGCCCAGAGGATGTTGTTGGACGCGCCGATGTGCTTGAGCTGCACGGCGAAACTCCGCACACCCTTGTACTGCGCGCCTGGGATGTTGAGGCTCTCGGGCGAGAAGTTGAACTTCTCCTCCGGCATCGCTTCCGCGACATCCAGGATCAGCTTCTCGACGCTGGTGATCTGCCGGTCCACCACCGACGCGACGGTCGGCGCGAGCGCCGCCGTTGGCTGTGTCTCCGGCAGGCTTGTACCAACCCCACCGGCGCCGGCGAAAACGGCAGCCAGCGCGACGCTCCGGATCGCATTCATCGTCATCCCTCCTCTAGTACTCGCCGTAACGGCCCCGGACGGAATCGAGCAGCTTCTTCGGGTCGTAACCGATGCCGTCCTTGAAGACGATCTCGACGTTCTCGATGTCCGTGATGCGCGCCGCCGGGTCGCCCTTGATCACGATCAGGTCCGCGTTCTTCCCGGCCGCGATCGAGCCGATCTGCTTCTCCCGGCCGAGGAAGATGGCGCCGTTCAGGGTCGCGATCCGGATCGCCTCGACCGGCGAGAAGCCCGCTTCGACCAGGAGCTCGATCTCCCTCTGGTCGCCGAAGCCCGGGATCACGCCGCCGTTGCCGACCGGATCGGCTCCCGCGAGCAGCAGGCCGCCGGCGGCGACGAAGGCGCGCTCCAGCTCCATCTCGCGGCGAAGCAGGAGCGCGTTGGTCGCCTGGGCCGATGGATTGGTGGGCCGGCTCCGGCCGATCAGGTACGCCTCGCGCGCGGAGGGCGACATCGCCTCCAGCGCCGCAGGCCGCGGCGCGGGCCGGCCGTCGCCCGGCGCACCCGGGACCGGCACCGACGAGGCGAAATTGGGAAGCGTCGAGGTGATCGCAACACGCTTGCCGAGGAGAAGGGCGATCAGCCGGTTCGCCTCGGCGCTCTCGGGCGCCGTGTGCTCGAGCGTGTAGTCGCCCTGGCTGGCGCTGCACGTGTCCGGCTTCTTCCCGGGGTCCATCTCGGTGTTCGCGAAGAATCCGTGCTCGAGGTTGTCGATTCCGGCCTCGACCGCTTCGGGATAAGAGACGGAGCAGAGATGCCCGGTTACCTTGAGGCCGCGCTTGTGCGCCTCGCCGACGGCGGCGCGCAGTTCCTCGCGCGTGATGTTCTTGTAGGCCTTGAAGGACGTGGCGCCCCGCTCCGCCCAGTATGCGACCGTCTGCCGGGCATCCTCGGGACCGGTCAGCTCGCGGATCTGGAAGTTGGTAACCCCGGCTCCGTCGAGGTAGGGACCGGTGACGTCGAGATGCGGTCCGGGAACGGCGCCGCCCTCGATGGCGCGCTTCAACTTCAGCTCGGCCTGCGGCTCGATGCTCCCGGCCGTCCGCATGGTCGTCACGCCGTTGGCGAGGTAGAGGCGTGGCGCGGAGAAGGTCATCGGAGTGAAGAGGGCCGGCCCGCTGGAGGTCCCGTCGGCGGCGTAGTTGGGCCGCGCCAGGTAGAAGAGGTGGTTGTGCATCCCGACGATCCCGGGCATGACCGAATACCCGCGCAGATCCAGGATCGTGGTCCCTTCCCTCGCCGGCTCGTCCCCGCCGGCGGAGATCGCCGCGATCTTTCCGTCT
>DATFWF010000241.1:0-16504 GCA_035259605.1 Thermoanaerobaculia bacterium | reverse complement strand
GGCTGGACCCGCCTGCGCGGAGAGCCCGCGCCGCAGGCGCGAAACTGGCCGACCGCGTTCCTCGTCGGCGGGTTGATGCTCCTCGGAGGCAACGGCCTGGTGACGTGGGCGGAGAAACGAGTGCCCTCGGGGCTCGCGGCGCTGATCGTCGCTTCGGTGCCGCTGTGGATGGCGCTCCTCGACGGGATCCAGAAGAGGACGAAGCCGCGCCTGCCGGTCGTCGCCGGGCTGCTCGCGGGTCTGGCGGGGCTTCTCGTGCTCGTCGCGCCCGGCCGTTTCGCGGGCCACGGAGGCGTGGACCTTCTCGGCGCCGGGGCGCTGCTTCTCGCGGCGCTGTGCTGGACCACCGGCTCTCTCTATTCGCGCCACCACGCGAAGCTTCCAAGCTCCGTCCTGACCTCGACGGCGATGCAGATGATCGGAGGCGGGACGCTGCTCTGGATCGTCGGACTCGCCGGCGGAGAGGGATCGCGTCTCGATCTCGCTTCGGTCTCCTCGCGGTCGCTCCTCTCGCTCGCGTATCTCATCGTCTTCGGCTCGCTCCTCGGCTTCTCCGCGTACGTCTGGCTGCTGCGCTCGACGACGCCCGCCCGCGTCTCGACGTACGCGTACGTCAACCCGGTCGTGGCGGTGCTGCTCGGCTGGGCCTTCGCCGGGGAGGCGATCACGCTGCGGATCGTCCTCGCGACCGTCGCGATCGTCGGCTCGGTCGCTCTCATCATCCGGTACGGCGGCTCGCGCCCGTCCGTTCCCGCCCGAAAGGAGAAAGCCGCATGAGGGCAACAGCAAGGCAACCGGCAATCGCGGCCCTCCTCCACGCCATCGACGAGGCGTATGACAAGGCGGGGTGGCACGGGACGAACCTGCGCGGGTCGCTGCGCGGCGTCGCGGCCCGCCAGGCGGACTGGCGTCCATCGTCCGGCCGGCACAACATCCGGGAGCTCGTGGTCCACGCGGCCTACTGGAAGCGCCGCGTCCGTGATCGCCTGACCGGAGCGACCGGCGATCCGTTCCCGATCCGCGGCTCGAACTGGCTGAAGCTTCCGGCGGCGACGGAGAAAGCGTGGCGCGTCGAGCGCGAGCTTCTCGATTCGGAGCACCGGTCGCTGCGCGAGGTCGTCGCCGGCTTTCCCGCGGCCCGTCTCCGAAGCCCGCTTCCGGGATTCAAGCGCCGGACTGCCCTGCGGGAGATCGCCGGGGTCGCGCTCCACGACGCATACCACACGGGCCAGATCCAGCTCGTCAAGACGCTCTGGAAGAAGGGAGGACGTTCATGACCGAACCCGATCCGCGCTATCCCGTCGGCGAGTTCATCAGGCCGGCGGAGCCGTTGTCGCCGGCGCAGCGCCAGGAATTCCTGGCGGTTCTCGCCGAGGCGCCGAACCGGCTGCGGCAGGCCGTCGCGGGACTGACGCCGGCCCAGCTCGACACGCCGTACCGTCCCGGAGGCTGGACCGTGCGGCAGGTCGCGCACCACATCCCCGACAGCCACCTCAACGCGTACGTGCGCGTCAAGCTCGCGCTGACGGAAAAGGAGCCCGCCGTCCAGCCGTACGAGGAGGGGGAGTGGGCGAAGCTCCCGGACGTCGCGGCGACGCCGGTCGAAGTCTCCGTCGCGCTTCTCGACGCGCTGCACCGGCGCTGGGTGACGCTCCTGCGCTTGCTCTCCGCCAGGGACTTCGAGCGGACCGCGCGGCATCCGTCCTGGGGGCTCGTGACGGTCGACTTCTTCCTGGCGGACTACGCCTGGCACTCCCGCCACCACGTCGCGCACATCACTTCGCTCCGAAACCGCGAGGGATGGGCGGCTTGACCGCCGGAAAGATCCTCGACCTCTCCCATCCGATCGAGCCCGGCATGGTCACCTATCCCGGCCTGCCGGGCCCCGCGGTCTCCGAATTCCTCTCGCGGGAGGCGTCCGTCGCCAGGTACGCCCCCGGGACGACGTTCTCGATCGGCCGCGTGGACCTCGTCGCCAACACGGGGACCTACGTGGACGCGCCCTTCCACCGCTTCGAGGGCGGAGCGGACATCGCGGGCCTTCGACTCGAGCGCCTCGCGGACCTTCCCGGGGTCGTCCTGGCGAAGGGCCAGGGGCGGTCCTTCGACGCGCTCCTCTTCGGGAAAGTCGATTTGCGCGGCAAGGCGGTCCTCCTGCGGTCGGGCTGGGACGCGAACTGGCGCACGCCCGCCTACGGAGAGGGAAATCCTTTCGTGACCCGCGCGGCCGCCGAGCTGCTCGCCTCCTCCTCCGCCGCCCTCGTCGGGATCGACTCGCTGAACATCGACGACACCGCCGACCTCGAGCGCCCGGCCCACACCAGCCTGCTGGCGGCGGGCATCCCGATCGTCGAGCACCTGTGCAACCTCGCCGCCCTCCCCGCCTCCGGCTTCCGCTTTTTCGCGGTTCCGGCGCCTTTCGCGCGGATGGGAAGCTTTCCCGTGAGAGCCTTCGCCATCCTCGATTCGTGAAGGAGGTTCCGCGATGGCGTCCTCGAGGCTGCTCGCGCTCTCGATCGCGCTGACGGTCGGCTCCAACGTCCTCTACCACATCGCCCAGAAATCGATCCCGCGCGGAGTCCATCCGCTCCTCTCCGTCGCGGTGACGTACGCGGTGGCGCTCGCCGTCACCCTGCTCCTCTGGCCGGTCGCGCCGGGAGGGTCGCCGAAGCTCTCGGATCTGTCGGGGTTGAACTGGGCGACGATCGGCGTCGCGATCGCGATCGTCGGCGTAGAGGTGGGTTTTCTTCTCGCCTACCGCGCGGGATGGGACGTGAGCGTCGGATCCCTCGTCGTCAGCGCCGCGGTCGCGCTTCTGCTCGTCCCCGTCGGCCTCGTCCTGTTCCGGGAGCGCCTCTCCGCCGCCAACGCCGCCGGGATCGTTCTGTCCGTGGTCGGGCTCGTCCTGATGATGATTCGGTGAAGCCGGCGCCCGCTCTGAGGCACTCGAAGACGCGGCCCGCGGTCGCGAACGTCAGCCGGTAGGGACCGAAGGCCTGCCCGTTGTCGGTCAAGGCCACGGTCACGGCTTACAATTCCGGCGCCCGCCGGAGAATGACCTTGGCGACTCTTTCCCTCAACCGCCTGGCGACGATCACCGCCGCCCTGTGCGTTGCCGCCGCCGCCTCGCACGGCCCCTCGAGCGCGGAAGGGAACGAGGCCGTGGACGTCACCGTCGAGCAGATCGCGTCCGGCGTCGGCCCGATCACGTCCATCACCAGCGCGGGAGATTCGCGGCTCTTCCTGACCGTCCAGACCGGACGCATCGTGATCTTTTCCGGCGGCCAGGTTCAGGCTGGGGCGTTCCTCGATCTCTCCGCCGCGATCTCCTGCTGCGTCGAACGGGGCCTCCTCGGCCTCGCCTTCCATCCCAATTTCACCTCCAACCGGTTCTTCTTCGTCAACTACACCAACGCCGCGGGAAACACGGTCATCGCGCGCTACCAGGCATCCGCGGGCAACCCCAACACCGCCGATCCGGCGAGCGGCGTCACCCTCCTGACGATCCCGCAGCCCTTCGCCAACCACAACGGAGGGCAGCTCCAGTTCGGCCCGGACGGCTATCTCTACGTCGGGATGGGAGACGGAGGATCCGCCAACGACCCGATGTGCAACGGCCAGCGAGACGACACGCTCCTCGGCAAGCTCCTGCGCATCGACGTCAACCAGAACGTCTCGACGCCTCCGTTCTACGGGATCCCCGCGACCAATCCGTTCGCCTCGCCCGGCGGGACTCTCGACGAGATCTGGGCGAAGGGGCTCCGAAACCCGTGGCGGTTCTCCTTCGACCGGCTGACCGGCGATCTCTACATCGCCGACGTCGGCCAGAGCGCGCGCGAGGAGGTCGACTTCGCGCCGAGATCGAGCGCCGGCGGCGAGAACTACGGCTGGAAGATCATGGAGGGGTCGCTGTGCGGCGCCGGCGGAAGCTCCGGATGCCCCGCCGGCGTGCCGCCCTGCAACTCGCCGAGCTTCAAGCAGCCGCTCTACGAATACCCGCACTCCGGCTCCGGCAACTGCACCGGGACCGTCATCGGGGGCTACGTCTATCGCGGCGCGGCGTACCCGGCGCTCAACGGCATGTACTTCTACGGTGACTACTGCTTCGGGACGCTCTTCGGAAGCGGCCATCAGCTCTCGCCCAGCGTCCCGCAGCTGACGACCTTCGGCGAAGACTCCTCCGGCGAGATCTACCTCGGGACCGAGACGGGCCGGCTCCTCCGCCTGGTCGGTCCGACTCCGCCTCCCGTCCCGACGCGTCTTGCGCCCTCGCGGTCCGATCCGCGCGCCAGGACTCCGCGAGTCCGCGCGCCCTACGCCTGAGCGCTCAGACCGACGGGCTCTCGCCCTGTCCCGCGCGGCGGCTCCGGAAGAGGAAGGCGGCGGCCGACAAGCCGGCGAGGAGCACGCCGTAGGCCGCGGCGGCGCCGGTGTCCTGCATGTGCAGCGACGAGAGGATCTCGATGGAGATCGGGCGGGTCTCGAAGGTGTAGAGCACGATCGAGACGACGAAGTCTCCGAGCGCGGTCAGGAAGGCGAGCGACGCGCCCGCGGCGAGCGCCGGCGCCAGCAGCGGGATCGTGATCCGGGTCAGGCGCCGCCACGTCGAGGCCCCGAGCGACGCTCCGGCTTCCTCGAGCGACGGGTCGAGCTGCTTGAATCCCGCGAAGGCCGCGCGCCCGGTCAGCGGAAGGTTGCGCACGAGGTATCCGAGCGGCAGGATGACCGCCGTCCCGACGAGGACGAATCGCCCGGCCCAGGGAGCGTTCCGGGAGAAGGTCGCGGCCAGCGCGACGGCGAAAACCGTTCCCGGGAGCGCCCACGGGATCGCGACCAGCGTTTCGAGCGGCCCGCGCCACGGGGATTTGCGGCGCACCGCTAGGTAGGCCGCCGCGAAACCGAGGAGCAGCGCGAGTGCCGTCGATGCCGCCGCCATCCAGAGCGAGTTGACGATCGGGCGCAGCCTCTCGGTCTGCGAGAAGACGGACGTCCAGTTGCCGAGGTTCAGGACCGGCGGGAACGGCTCGATCGTCCAGGTGCCGGGCGGCACGAAGGAGACGAGGAGCAGCGTCGCGTGCGGCAGCAGCAGGAAGAGCGCCAGGAGCCAGCCGGCCGCGGCGACCGCGGCGCCTCGCTTCAACCGCCGCCGCGCCGGAGGCGTTCCCCGGATCGCGCCGGCGACCTCGCGTTTCTTCTCCGCCCGCTGGAGGAGGAAGAGGCCCGCGAGCGCCACGGCGGCGAGCGTCGCGGTCTCGACCATCGCCATCTCGTTGTCGCCGTTCAACCTCGAGAAGACGATCTGCGTCGTCATGACACGGAACGTCCCGCCGAAGAGGTACGGGGCGGAGAACGAAGAGAGCGACGTCATGAACGTCAGCAGCGCCGCCCCGGTCAGAGCCGGGCGCAGAAGCGGCAGGGTGACCCGCGCGAGGATCCGCCCCCGCCCGGCGCCGAGCGCCGCGGCCGCCTCGAGGTACGCGTTGTCCAGCCGCGCGAGCCCGGCGCGCGTGAAGAGGTAGAAGTAGACGTACATCGAGTAGGCGTGGACGAGGAGGATGCCCGGAGCGCCGGCGAGACGCCACGGAGGCTCCTTCCTGCCCGTGATCGCCATCGCCGCGCGCGCGAAGAAGCCGCTCTCCCCGTAGAGGAAAAGAAATGCCACGACGCCGACCAGCGGCGGCAGGACGACGGGAAGCGCGATCAGCGTGCCGAGCGCGCGCCTCCCGGGGAAGTCCGCGCGCTCGAAGAGGAATGCCAGCGGGACGCCGATTGCCGCGGCAAGGACGACCGTCGCCACGGAAATCCAGATGCTGGCCCAGAGCGCCTGCCACTCGTCGGGGCGGCGAAAGAACTCGGCGAAGTAGCGAAGGGTCCAGCCCGGCGGGCCGAGGGCCTCGCGCACGGTCAACAGGAGCGGGTAGCAGACGAGCCAGGCGAGAAAGACGGTCAGCGCGGCGGAGGCGATTCGGGATTTTGGGTTCTGGATTCCGGATTGAGCCACGGGAGTCAGTCCTTCGCGAAGACCCGCGGCGCAGGCGCCTCCGGGTCGAGGCCGACGAAGACCTTCTCGCCGGGCTTCGCCGCTTTCGACGGCGCCAGGACTTCCAGGGAGCCGCCGCCGTCGAGGGAGACGTCGAAGGACGCCAGCCGGCCGGCGTAGCGGCGCGCCGTCACCTCGCCGGCGAGCGCGTCCTGCGATGAGCCCGCGAGGAACTTCAGTCCTTCGGGGCGGACGACCAGGTCCACCGGGCCGGCTGAGAGGTTCTCGCCGCCGGCCGCTTTCCACGCGGGCCCCGCTTCCAGGCTGGCGAGGCGCGCGTTGCCGTCCCATCGCGCGGGCAGGACGCTCGAGCGGCCGATGAAGGTCGCGACGAAGCGGGTCGCGGGTTTCTCGTAGAGGTCTTCCGGGGTGCCGACCTGCTCGAGGCGGCCGGCGTTCAGGACCGCGACGCGGTCGCCCAGCTCGAAGGCCTCCTCCTGCTCGTGCGTGACGAAGAGCGTCGTGATCCCGGCCTGCCGGATGATGCGCTTCAATTCGCGCCGCGTGCGCTCGCGAAGCGCCGGATCGAGGTTCGAGAACGGCTCGTCGAGGAGAAGAACGCGGGGCCGCGGCGCGAGCGCCCGCGCCACCGCGACTCGCTGCTGCTGGCCGCCGGAGATCTCGCCGGTGCGGCGCGGCTCGAAGCCTTCCAGCCCGACCGCGGAGAGGGCTTCGGCGACCCGCCGGCGCGCCTCCTCGCGGGGAACCTTCTGCGACTCGAGGCCGAAGACCACGTTCTCCCCGGCCGACAGGTGCGGGAAGAGCGCGTAGTGCTGGAAGACCATCCCGAAGCGCCGCCTCTCCGGCGGAAGGCGCGTGACGTCCTCTCCCTCGACGACCACTCTCCCCGAATCGGGAGTCTCGAAGCCGGCGACCAGCCGCAGGACCGTCGTCTTCCCGCTTCCCGAAGGCCCCAGGAGAGCCACGATCTCGCTCCGAGCGACGGTCAGAGAGAAGTCGGCGGTGACATGGAGCCCGGCGAAGTGCTTGTCCAGGCGATCGAGGGACAGAAAGGATTTGTGATTTGTGATTTGTGATTTGTGATTGGGGCGCGGCGAGTCGCTGTCACCCATGAGTCAGTTTTTCGCGCTGATCACAAGTCACCGGTCCCAATTCTAGTAAAGCAGCAGGAGGCCCGCGCCGAGCAGGACCAGGATGACCAGCACGATCGCGGAGACGGCGCAGAACGGTTTCCAGAAATAGCGCGGGCGCCCGCCCTCGCGCAGGTAGATCTGCGCGCCGATCAGGTTCGCGAGAGAGCCGACGGGGCTCCCGCAGGCGCCCGCGGTCACTCCGTAGAGAAGTCCCCGGAACGCGGCGGGGCTCGCGGCGGCCGGCGCGAGCAGCAGGGACGCCGGAACGTTCGAGACCGCCTGCGAAAGGAGAGCGCCGGACAGAAGCAGGCCGATCGGCCCGTGGCCGAAGATCCTCTCCGGGTTGAAGAAGTGATAGAGCCGGCCGCGCTCGAGTCCCGGGATCCCGATGAAGAGCAGGGCGAAGACGAGCACCAGCGAGAGGTCGGCCTCGAACACCCGCCTGCCGAGAAGCCCGATCGCGGGAATCGACAGGAGAAGCGGCACCGAGCAGGGGATCCACCGGAAGAGGCTCGCGACCTCGGCCCCGAGCAGGACGAAGAACGCCGCCGCGAGAAACGGGTCCACGTCGAAGCTCTTCTCGGCCGGCGGCGGAAGCCTCCGCCTCGGGATGAAGAGGAGGACCGCCGCCGCCAGGAGCAACGCCGCGCCGGAGACGAGGGGAAGCTGCGCGGCGAAGAACGACCCCGGCGTGAACCCGCCCCGCGTGTAGAGGAAGATGTTTTGCGGATTTCCGATCGGCGTCGCCGCCCCCAGGAGGTTCGCCGCCAGCACTTCCAGGACGACGAACCGCGCTCGCGTCAGCCCCGGGCCCCGCGGAAAGAGCATCGTGAAGGGGACGACGAGGAAGAGCGCGACGTCGTTGGTGAGGATCGAGGCGAGCAGGGCCGTGACGCCGATCATCGAGAAAGCCAGCCCCCGCGTGGTCGAGGCGTGGGTGATCGCGATCTCGACCAAGCGGTCGAAGAGGTCCGACGCCTTTCCGAGCTCGACCGCGATCGTCATGACGAAGAAGAGGCCCAGGATGCGCAAGTCGAGCAGCCGCGGGACCTCGGAGATCCGGACTCGCCCCATGCCGATCGCCGCGAGAGCGAGAGCGGCCGATCCCGTGAGGAGGAGCCGCTCGAAGATCAGGAAGCGGACGACGGGATGCTGGAGAAGCGAGCGGTCTCGGCGGCGCATGTGGTTTTGTGATCGGTGATTCTGAGGCCGAACGCGACCTTTCCGCCCTGATCACAAATCACAAATCACAAATCGCAAGTCACTTCCCCTTCCCTCTGACCTCCCTGTCCCACCTTGCCATCCATCCCTGCCCCTCTCTCTCCAGCAGGTCCCAGTCCATCTTCGCGGCGGTCATCGTCTTCTCGACCTCGCGCGCCCAAGCGGGGAGGCGCTCGGGCGGGAGGTCCGTCCTCGCCGGAAGGCGGTAGGCGTTCTCGGCGGCGAGGAGCTGCGCCTCCGGGCTCCCGAGCCACTCGACGAGGGCGTGCGCCAGCTCGGCGTGCTTCGCGCCCTTGACGATCCCGATCGCGTCGTCGATGACCGGCGTGCCGCTGGCGGGAAAGACGTAGGCGAGGTCCTTGCTCCGCTTCATCTCCAGGAGGACGTCCGGCAGGTCCCAGACGGTCGCGAGCCCTTCGCGGCGCGCGATCTTCTCGACCAGGATCGAAGAGTTCTGGACGTATTCCTTCGTCCGTGAGTCGAGGCGCGTCAGCCACTGGAACCCCTGGTCGGTGGAGCCGGTCGCGGCCAGAGACCGCTCGAGGATCATTCCGAAGAACGCGCGCATCGTTCCCGAGGCGATCGGGTAGCGGATCAGGACCTTCCCCTTCCAGCGCGGATCGAGCAGGTCGTCCCAGTCTTTCGGCGCCTCGGCAGCCGGGACGGCCGCGGCGTTGTAAACGATCACCGCCGGCGTGCGGTAGATGCCGAAGTAGAGGCCGTCCGGCCTGCGGCTCTCCGCCGGGACGGATTGCGCCCAGGAAGGCCTGTACGGTTCGAGCAGCCCGTCGCGCACGCCCCGCGCGAAGATCGTGCTGGGCCCGCCGAACCAGACATCCGCCTGCGGGTTCGCCTTTTCCGACCGGATGCGGTCGTAGATTTCCTGCGAGCCCATGTCGAGCCACCGCACGTCCACCTCGGGGTGCCTGGCCTCGTAGGTCTTCTCCACGAGCCCGAGCAGATCGCGTCCGTGCGGCGAGTAGAGGACCAGCGGTGTCCGCGAGTCGCGGCGGCATCCGCAAACGAGAGCGGCGAGGAGAGAGAGGACCGCCAGCGCTCGCCGCATCACCGCGCGAAGGATAGTCCGATTCCGCGGGGATGCATCAGTGCGGCGGGAGGATCTTTGGTTATTGTCCTGCATCGTGGGGTCCCTTTCGGAGCTCTCCCTCAAGGACCGGGTCTTCCTGCGCGGCTACCGGTGGCGGCGCATCGATCCGGTGCCGTGGTCGCCGCTGCGCAAGCCTCTTTCCGAGTGCCGCGTGGCGCTGGTCTCGAGCGCCGGCCTCGTCGCGCCCCGCCAGGCCCGCTTCGACGCCAGGATGCGCGGGGGCGACCCGAGCTTCCGGGAGATCCCCGACGGAATCGCGATGGGCAGTCTCATCGACTCGCACCGGAGCCGGTCCTTCGACCACGAAGGGATCCGCCGCGATCCCAACCTCGCCCTCCCGATCGACCGCCTTCACGAGCTCGCCGCGTCCGGCCGGATTGGAGAGCCCAACCGCCGGCACATCTCCTTCATGGGCTCGCTGACGGCTACCGGGACGTTCGTCCGGCAGACCGCGCCAGCCGCCGCGGAGCTGCTCGTCGAAGACGGAGCGGATGTTGCCCTGCTCGTCCCCGTCTGACCGATGTGCAGCCAGGCCGTGTGCCTGATGGCGGCGGAGCTGGAGCGGCGGGGAATCTCGACGGCGGCGATCGTGCTTCTCCGGCACATCGCCGAAAAGGTCCGGCCGCCGCGGGCTCTCTTCGTCCCCTTCCGGCACGGGTATCCGCTGGATGCGCCGGGCGATCCGGCCCGCCAGCGCGCGGTCCTGCTGGCGCTCCTCCGGACGCTGGAGGATCCGGATCTTCGTCCGCCGGCGCTCGTAGATTTCTGAGACAGGCCGCGTCGGGAATTTGGAATCGGGAGGGGCGAGCCCCTCCCCTGCGACACGGGACGGGGGACGCGAAACCGCTCTAGTGCCTCGTGTCGAGGGCCGGCTGCTCGACGACGGCGGAGGCCGACGGCATCGGCTGCGAGACCTCGCGGACGACCTCCCCGGCGGCCTTTTTCGGGCCGCGCAGGGCGATGTCGGCCTGCGAGATGATCCCGCAGCAGCGGCCGAACTCGTCCACGACGACGACGCGGCGCACGCGGTTCTCCTCCATCGCCTCCAGGCAATCGTTCAGCGACGCGTCCTCGCGGACGCCGACGCTCGGGCTCGACATGCAGTCGCGCGCTGTCAGCTCGAGGGCGTTTCGCCCCTTCGCGATCGCGCGGCAGGCGATGTCGCGGTCGGTCACGATCCCGAGCGGCGTCATGTTCTCGAGGCTTTCGACGACCGGCACCGCGCCGCAGTCGTGGTCCACGAACATCGAGGCGACTTCGCGCAGGCTCGTGTCGGGAGTGCAGCAGGCGGGGTTGGGAGTCATCAGATCTTTAGCTTTCATGGCGGACTCCTCCTGGGAGTTTTTGCTGCAATGCAGATGCCACTGAGAAGTCGAGTCGACAGTCGACAGTCGACAGTCAACAGTTGAAGGCTCGCAGCCGGCGGCTCAGCGCCAGGCGAGGAGGTTGGCGAAAAGGCGGTAGGCGCCCGGGACTCCAGCGGGGAGCTCCCGGAAGAAGGCCAGCGCGGTGTAGATGTAGCGGCCCTTGCCGATCCGCGCGGCGAGAAGGGAGCCGCGCCTCTCCGGCTCGCCCGGGTCGGCCATGCCCAGAAGGGGCGTGTACACCGGAGCCCAGGTGTTGGCGAAGTAGAGCCCGCGCTCCTGGACCCATCCTTCCCAGTCGGCGTCTCCGATCCGGTTGGGCGCCGTCAGGATCGGATGCGCCGGATCGAGCGCCTTGACCGGCGCGGTCTCGTCCGTCACCCGCTCGAACGGACGGGTGATCTCGAGCTTCTCCGGCGCGAAATGCCCCTCGGAGAAGACCGACTGCTGGTACTGGACGATCGCGAGGCCGCCGCCGCGGACGTAGTCGAGCAGCCGCCCGTTCGAGGCGATGAGAGCCGGCTCCGTCTCGTACGCGCGCGGGCCGACGACGATCGCGTCGTAGCGCGTCAGGTCGCCGTGCTCGAGCTCGCGCGGCGAGATCTCCTCGATCGGCACGCCGACCGCCTTCAGCGCCTCCGGGACGCGGTCCGAGGCGCCGCGGATGTACCCGACCCGCTTCAACGGCGGAAGTTTCAAGTCGAGCGCCGTCAGGGCGACCCCGCTCGAGCGGGGCATCGGCGTGGGGCGGATGTGCTCGTAGTCGATCAGGTCGATCCGGCCCTCGACTTCCTCGCCCGTGGCGAGGACAGCCCGGACGGGAACGCTCCACCGCGCGGAGCGCGACTGCGGCGGCGCGGCGAGCTCGAGCCGCACGAAGCCGCGCTCGCCCCTCTTCGAGAGCCCGAAAGGCCCCGGCTTGACTGCCGGCCAGCCCGGCGGCGCGTCGGCGGCGATCGTTCCGGAGACCGGCTCCGGCGAATTGGAGGTCACCGTGACGTCGAGGAACCGGCTCTCGCGCCGCGCGACCGGCCAGACGAGGAGATCGGGCTCCACGGTCAGCTCGACTTTCGGCACGACCCGAACGGCGCGGCGGATCTCCCCGAAGGCCTCGTCGCGGTAGCGGAAGGTGACCTCCTTGACGACGCGAAACACGGTCCCGTTGAAGGCCAGCGTGACGGCGGCCGAGAGGAGCGGCGGCTCGAACGGCTCGCCGCGGGCGGAAGCCGGGGCTTCGCTCCAGTCGTATAGCCCGCCGGCGAGCGGCTTGCGCAGGAAGTAGGGGACAGTCGGCGGAGCGTCGGCCGGAGGCGCCGCGGAAAGCTTCCACTCCTCGAGCTTGCCCGGATCGATCTTCTTCGAGAGGGCCTCGCCCGCGGGAACGCGCCACGACGCGGGCGTGACGAGCTCGACTTTCCGGACTTCGAGCGGCTGGCCGCCGGCGTTCCAGGCGCTGACGGTGACCGGGACGGATTCCCCGGCGATCGCCGTCTCGCGCTCGGCGAGCGCGTCCACCATCGCTGCGGCTGCGATCGCCAGTCCGTCCTCGGCCGCGCGCAGCTTCTCGTCGAGCAGCATCGGGACTCCCGAAGGTTTCTCTCCGCCCTCCGCAGCCGCCGACCTCGCCGCGCGCAGCTCCTCGACCATCGCCGCGAGCGGCGCCGCGGACGCCGCGACCGTCGCCGGGACGAGCTGCCGCCGCGTTTCCTCGGCGAGGCGCTGGACCGTGCGGAGACGTTCCTCGACCCGGCGGCGGCGCGCCGCGTCGGCGATCTCCGCCGCGATCGCGGGCAGGCTCGTGTCCACCGAGCCGAAGAGTTCCTTGACCTCGGGGCCCCCGGCGCCGCCGACCCACGCGGCGCGCGTCTCGTTGGGCCCGATGACCTGCAGCGCTCCCGTCCCCTGCGAGCGGTGAAGGCTGCGGCTCGCGACCGCGATCTGCTGGTGCGAGCGGCCGGTAATCGGCTCGATGCCGCTCGTCGAGATCACCACGGTCGTGGACTCGCGGTCGAAGAACCGGGTCGAGCGGTAGAGGACCGCGGGCTGCCAGGGAGTCAGCCCCTCGGCGGCAAGCTCCGGGAAAGCCGCCGGATCGCCGGCCGCCTTGAACGCGTCTTTGGCGATCAGCGCGGACTCCTGGTGCTGGCCGTGGCCGTCGCGAGGAGTCCCGGAGAAGATGTGGTCGATGATCTGGGGCCGGAACCGGCGGATGACCCGGACGGCGTCCTTCAGCACCTCCTCGCGCGGCCAGAAGCGGAACGCCTCCTCGACGCTCTTGGAATACCCGAAGTCGTACGCGCGGGTGAAGTACTGGCGGGCGCCGTCCATGCGCCGCGCCGCGTCGAGCTCCCGCGTGCGGATGACTCCGAGGGCCTCCGAGAGCTCCGGGCCGATCAGGTTCTGGCCCCCGTCGCCTCGCGAGAGCGAAAGGTACGCGGCCTCGCCTCCCTGCCCGCGAGCGACGACGGTCAGGAGCGCCGTGTCCTCGTCGTCCGGATGGGCGGCCACGACGAGAAGACGCCGGTGCGTCGCGAGCTTCGCCAGGAGCAGGTCGAGTACGGCGATCCCGCCGGTCGAGGGGGGAGGCTGCGCCGTCCCGGGCGGGTTGACCGCCAGCGAATCGCCCGCGGTCAGGCAGGCGATCGCAGCGAGCGCGGCCAGCAGCGTCTTCTTCATCGAGGCGGGGCGCAGTGTATGCCGGGATCTCACCTGGCCATCGCCCATTCCGCCGTCGGGTTGACCCATTCGGGAAGCGGGCGGTAGAGGAAGCCGTGGTCGAGGCCCGTATGCAGGACGATCTCGCGGACGGAGACGGTCTTCGAGCCGCGTTGCGCCTTCCAGGGCTGGCAATCCTTCGTGGTCTCGTCGCTCGCCTCGCGGATTCCGAGGATGCGGCCGGCAAGCCCCTTTCCCTCGGCCTCCCGGATGCGGCCGGCGTTTCCGGAGAGGCAGGCCCCCAGGATGCTGAACCGCACCTCCGGGTTCTGGAGGCGCGCGGAGGCGGCCATCGCGATCCCGGCGCCCATGGACGCTCCGACGACCGTGATGCGGCTCGCCGGAACTCCGGAATCGAGCAGGCGCCGCACCTGCGCGACGACCTTGTCCGCGGCGTCGCTCTCCGTCGCGTTCTTCGGACGGATCTCGCCGCTGACGGTGAATCCCTTCGCTCGGAAGGCGTCGAGGATCTTCTCGAGCTCGTAGTAGCCGAACTGCTCGCTCTTGGGCCGCGGGCTCTGCCGCTCCTGGACGATCCGGCCGTGCAGGTAGATCAGGTGCCGCGCGTCTCCCGACGCCGCGGGGCCGGCGCCCGCGGCGCAGAAGATCGCCGCGACGCCGGCGGCGCAAATCCGCGAGGCCCTGTTCATCCGATCGGGGAGTTTCTCATCCGAGACGGGCGATCCTTCGAATCGCGATGCCGGCCCCGGCGAAGAGGCCCGCCGGCAGCCAGATCCAGGCGAGCTCCGACGCGAGGACCCGAAGTCCCCGCTCCGAGAAGAACGCGACGATCCCGATCGGCGAGACGAGAATCGGCCGCCACGGGAAGAAGTAACGCCGGTTCGAGAACGGGCTGAAAAAAGCGACGCCCAGGCCGCCGGTCGTGATCGCATCGAGAAGGCCGTGCGAGGCGGCGCTGACGAAGACGACGGCAAACGCCATCGCGGGCGGGGCGCCGAGGCGCCGGGCAAAGGCGGTCGCGGCGAGCGCGGCGAGGAGCGCGAAGGAGAGCGAATGGGTGAACCCGCGGTGACCGAGCGAGTGGCCGTAAGGGATCCCCGCCGCGAATCCCAGCGAGTCGATGTCGGGCAGCACGCTCGCCGCGCAGGCGGCCGCGGTGAGAGCGGGCGGGACCCGCGAGGCGCCGAGAGCGAGTGACAACGTCAGCGGGACCGCCGGATGAGAGAGGACCGAGGCCACGGTCAGCGGGCGATCTCGTACTCGCTCTGAACCAACCCGCTCGGAAACGAGCGGGTCCAGGCATGCCGCGGGCGGATGTCTTCCGGCAGCGAGCCGAAGAGCGGTATCCCCCCTCCCAGCAGCACCGGGATCCGCGTGATCGTCAAGCGGTCGATCAGCCCCGCTTCGAGAAACCGCGTGATCGTCACTCCGCCGTCCACGTAGAGGTGCCCGAAGCCGCGCTTCTCGAGGCTCTCGGCGATCCGGCGCGGGTCGCCGCCCATCGCCTCGCAGACGGCGCCCTCCGGCGGACGGATTCTCGACGGATCGGAGGCGAGGACGAAGACCGGCGTCTTCCCGTAGGGCCACGAGGCGAAGCCCATCACGGTCTCGAAGGTGCCGCGGCCGATGACGATCGCGTCCACCGTCGCGATGAACTCCTCGTAGCCGTGCGGCTCGCAGTTCTCCGGCAGCCAGTCCAGCCCTCCGTCCCTGCGGGCGATGTAGCCGTCGAGGCTCGTGGCGATGAAGACCGACGCCTTCATTTCTTCCTCGCCTTCTTCGGGGCCCTGGCGATCCTTTCCTTCACCATCCGGCGAACGAGACCGGCCGGGATCGGCTTGCCCGGCTGGAAGCGGACGGTCCCCTTGCTCGTCTCGAAATCCGCCAGCTCTTCCTCGAACCCTTGGACGGCGGCGCCCGGGAAGAACGAGCAGTGTCTGGAAGCGGCGGCGAACCAGGCGATCACCGTCCCGTCGAGCCGGAACGCGGGGATGCCGTAGCTGATGACCTCCTCGGCGCGGGGAAAACCGGCGTGGATCGTCCGGCGGAGCTTCTCGAGCGCGTTTCTCTTCTCCGGCTGGACGCCGGCAAGGTATTCGTCAATCGTCCTCGGCTTCTTCCTCCTCGGTGCCGGCGTTGACTTCTTCATGGGGACAGCTCCTTGTAGAAGATCACCGCGTCGTGCGGCGTCTTTCCGTCCGTGTCCAAAGCGTACCGAGGAATCGCCCCGACGGCCGTCCATCCGATCCGGCGATAGAGCCTCTCCGCCGCCGTTCCCCGCTTCGCGTCGAGTGTCAGCAGCGTGAAACCGCCGCGGCGCCCTTCGTCCTCGATCGCCTCCATCAGCCTCGTCCCCAGGCCCGCCCGGCGCGACCGGGCATCCACGATGAGCTTGGCGATCTCGGCCCGGTGCGGCTGGTTGGGCGCCCAGGCCGGGTGGAGCTGGACCGTCCCGGCGATCCCCGAGCCGTCGCGGGCCACGAGGAAGACCGCGCCGGGAGCCGATCCGGAGATCGTCTTCCGCCACCAGTCCTCCGCGCGCTCGACGGTCAGCGGCGAGAGAAAGCTCACTGCGGCCCCCGATTCGACCGCCTCGACGAGCAATGCCGCGAGCGCACGCACATCCCCGGCGCTCCCCGGCGGATGAAGCCGCTCGATCCTCACGCTTCCCGGTTGATCGCGATCCGGCCGTAGTCCACGAACTCGACAGGCGCGAGGCACTCCGGGTAGAGGATGCCCGCGAACCTCTTGACCTCGGCCGACCGGGAATGAGCGTCGTCCGCCTCCGCGTCCCGGAAATGAAAGATGTGGACGAAGCGGGTCGGATCCTCCTTCTCCTGCCAGACCTCGTAGCGCAACGTCCCCGGCTCCTTCGCCCGCACGTAAGCGACGAACTCGTGGATCGCCGCGACCACCTTCGGCAGCGCCTCGGGCCGAACCTGGTACCGGGCGAGCTGCCGGACTCCTTCCGCCGACGGATCAACCATCTCCGCCTCCTTTC
>DATFWF010000240.1:0-16418 GCA_035259605.1 Thermoanaerobaculia bacterium | reverse complement strand
CTCGTGCGGCTCCCGCACGTCCACGAGGACGAAGGGGTCGCGGCTCTCGCGGAGCTTGCGGAATTCCTCGACGCTGATCTCCGGGACGCCGTTCGAGGCGACTTCCGCCTCGGGCCCGATTCCGCAGAACGCCTCGTAGTCTACGAGCTTCGTCACGGTCGGATTGGGTCCGCAGAGGACGCAGTCGGGATTCTTGCGGAGCTTCAGCTCCCGGAAGCGCATCGAGAGCGCGTCGACGAGAAGGAGCCGTCCGACCAGCGGATCGCCGGAATCGAGGATCAGCTTGATCGTCTCGGTCGCCTGGATCACGCCGAGAAGGCCGGGGAGAATCCCGAGGACTCCCCCTTCGGCGCACGACGGCACCAGGCCCGGAGGCGGCGGCTCGGGGTAGAGACATCGGTAGCACGGGCCCCTCTCCGCCCAGAAGACGGAGGCCTGCCCCTCGAAGCGGAAGATCGAGGCGTAGACGTTGGGCTTGCCGGTGAAGAAGCAGGCGTCGTTGACGAGGTAGCGCGTCGGGAAGTTGTCGGTCCCGTCGGCCACGATGTCGAAGTCGCGGAAGATCTCGAGCGCGTTCTCCGACGTCAGCCTCTCCTCGAACGGCACGATCTCGACGTGCGGGTTGATGCCGCGCAGGCGCTCGGCCGCCGCCGTGAGCTTGGGGCGGCCGACGTCGCCGGTCGAGTAAAGGACCTGGCGCTGGAGGTTGGAGTCGTCCACGACGTCGAAATCCACGAGGCCGATCGTTCCGACGCCCGCGGCGGCGAGGTAGAGCGACAGAGGGGAGCCGAGGCCTCCGGTTCCGATCGCGAGGACCCGCGCCGCCTTCAGCTTCTTCTGCCCCTCCATGCCGACCTCCGGCATGATCAGGTGGCGCGAATAGCGGCGGATCTCCTCGTTGGAGAGAGTTGTCGCGGAGCCCGACGGGGCGGAAGTGGCAAGCCCCTCCCCTGCGGCGCCGGACGGGGCGCCGCCGGCGATCGACGGGATGATCGAAAGCGCATCGCCATCCGAGAGTGGAGTCGCGCCCTTCTGGAGGTAACGGATGTCCTCGTCGTTGCGGTACACGTTCACGAAGGAGCGCAGCCGCCCCGCCTCGTCGTAGAGGTGCTTGCGGAGGCCCTGGTAGCGCGCGACGAGGCTGTCCAGGGCAGCCGAGACGGTGCCGCCCGCGACCTCGACGCTCGAGGCCCCGCCCGCGTAGGGACGAAGCGGCGTGGGGAGAAGGATCCTAGGCATGGGTGACTCCTTCCGGGGCCTCCACGGCGAGCTCCTCGCGCTCGAAGACTCCCCGGTCTTCGGAAAGGACGAACGAACCGATCTCGCCCGGGACGCCGGCCGCCACTCCCAGGACGACGTAGTGGAAGAACGGCAGGCCGTGCTCGCGGTCGTACTCCGACGGCCGGGCCGGGTGATCGGGATGCGAGTGGTAGAAGCCGAGCACCTCGATTCCCTCGCGGTCGGCCTGCTGCTCGATGCGCGCGTACTCCAGCGGATCGATCAGGTAGCGCCGGCCGCGCTCCTCGCCGCGCGAGTTGGGCATCCTTTCGATCCGAGCGACAAGGGCCGCTCCGTCGCGGCCGGAGCCGAGAAGGACGCCGCAGCACTCCTCCGGATAAGCCTGCCGGCCGTGCTCCCGGATCTCCCCGAGTGTCCGGGGATCGATCGTGATCACGGTTCCCCCCAGAAGGGCTCGGAGAGGTAGCGGCCGCCGCCGTCGCAGAGGACGGTGACGATCGTCGCCGGCCCGTCGGCCATCTCGCGCGCGACTTTCAGCGCGGCCACGATGTTGGCCGCGGAGGAAGGGCCGACGAGGACTCCCTCTTCACGGGCGAGCCGCCGGCACATCGCGAAGGCCGCGTCGGTCGACACATTTAGCTCGGCGTCGGCGAGAGTCGGGTCGTAGATCGCCGGCACCATGGCCGAGGGCATGTGCTTCATCCCGTCGAGACCGTGGATCGGGCCGTCCGGCTGCATCGAGATGCACGGCAGCTCCCGGCGGCGCGATTTCAAGTACCGGGTGATTCCGGTGAAGGTTCCCGTCGTCCCGAGGCCCGCGACGAAATGCGTCAGCCTGCCGCCCGTCTGCTCCCAGATCTCGGGCCCGGTCGTCTCGAAGTGCGCTCTCCAGTTCGCGTCGTTGGAGTACTGGTCCGGGTAGAAGTATTCGTCGGGCTCCGCCGCGGCCATCGCTCGCGCCTTCCGGATCGCGCCGTCGCTGCCTTCCAGCGGATCCGTCGCCACGATCTCGGCGCCGAACGCCTCCAGGATCGCCCGCTTCTGCGCGCCCGATCCCTTCGCCGGAACGCACAGCGTCACCGGGAACCCGAGCGCGCGGCCGATCATCGCGTCGGCGATCCCCGTGTTGCCGGAGGTCGCCTCGAGGATCCTCTTGCCGGGAACGAGCGCTCCGCGGCGCAGGCCGTCGAGAAGCATCCCCCGCGCCGGGCGGTCCTTGACGCTGCCTCCCGGGTTCATGTGCTCGGCCTTCGCAAGGAGCCGCAGGCCCGGCACGTCGCGGGCGATCCGCGAGAATTCCAGCAGCGGCGTGTTCCCGATCGCCTGCAGCAATCCGGCCGCCTCGCTCGCCCTCTGCGTTTCTTCGATCTGCGTCTCGGTCATCTCTCCTCAGAAATCAAAAAGCCCGCCGAATCGGTCCGGCGGGCTCGGTGTCTTTCGATCTGGAAACTTATCGCGGCGAAACACCGGCGTCGGCCGGACCCTCTCGGGTCCACCCGGGACAACAGCACGCCGACACCGTTTTCATCATCTCCATGCCCGTTTTAGTGCCTTCGGCCCCCCCTGTCAAGGCGATGGCTTCGTCAAAGAAATACGAAGCATCGCGCCGGAGCGATTCGCCTCGCAGGCTCGAAAGGGAGTCCGGGCGACCACCGGGGCGACCACGGACCTCACCTCCGTCACCGTGAAGCCATGCCCACGCAGTTGTTTGCGCAGGAGCCCGACCGGAAACCGGAGCCATCCCCAGAACGGCTTCTGAGCGCTTCTCAGATCCTCGCCCGGCGCCTCGGGATTGCCCTCGTAGATCCAGAATCGGCCGCCCGGCTTGAGCGCTCTGCAGACTGCCTCGAGGCCCGCTTCCGGCTCCTCCCAGTGGTGAAAGGACTGCACCGACAGGGCGAAGTCGAATTCCTCGCCGAACGTCGCCTTTTCGACGGCTCCCGCGCGGAACTTGAGGTTGGCCGGCCGAGGAGCCTGAAGCGCGCGGCGGATCATCGCCTCGGACTCGTCGAGCCCGACGACGAGTAGCTCCGGCCGGGCCGCCGCGATCATCCGGTCCAGGGCTCCCGGCCCGCAGCCGACGTCCAGCATGCGCCCCTTCGCGACGGGGATCTCCGACGCAATCCGGCGATGGCCCGGCTCGAACAGGCTCTCGGGGATCTTCTCGTAGAAGAACGACCGGACCCTTCCGAATTTCTCCGGCTTCCCGCCCTTGAGATTCATCCTGACTCGCGCTCCCGGACCCGAGACTTTAGACCTTAAACCTGAGACCTTGGACCTTCTCTGGTAGATTTCGCCGGCGCGAGGAGGTCGCCCCGAAGTGCTGCCGGAATTCAAGAACGAGCCCCTGACGGACTTCTCCCAGGAATCCCACCGGAAGGCCTTCGCCGCCGCGCTGGCGAAGGTCGAGGCCCGGCTCCCGATGGAAGGGCAGATCGTCATCGGCGGAGTCCGGAGCACGCGCGCCCGGACGTTCCAATCGGTCAATCCCTGCAACCGCTCGCAGGTCATCGGGCGCTTTTCGGAAGGCACGCGCGAGGACGCCGAACAGGCGGTCGAAGCCGCGGCCCGCGCGTACCCGGCGTGGAGCCGAACGAGCGCCGAGCAGCGGTGGAAGATCATCGTCCGCATCGCCGCGATCCTCCGGCAGAGGAAGCACGAGTTCTCCGCGATGATGGTCCTCGAGGAAGCCAAGTCCTGGCCGGAGGCGGACGGAGACACCGCCGAGGCGATCGACTTCTGCGAGTTCTACGCGCGCGAGATGGAGCGGCTCTCCCAGCCGCAGCCGCTGACGAAGTATCCCGGCGAGAAAAACGAGCTGGAGTTCATCCCGCTCGGGGTCTGCGCGGTCATCCCGCCGTGGAACTTTCCGCTGGCGATCCTGACCGGGATGACGACCGCGGCGCTGGTGACCGGCAACACGGTCGTCCTGAAGCCCTCTTCGGACTCCCCCGCGATCGCAACGATGTTCCTCGAGGCCGCGGAGGAAGCCGGGGTCCCGCCGGGCGTGCTGAACTTCGTCACGGGAGGCGGCTCGACGGTCGGCAACACGCTCGTCGAGCATCCGAAGACGCGGATGGTCGCGTTCACCGGCTCCCGCGATGTCGGCATCGGGATCTCGGAAAAGGCCGGAAAAGTCCTGCCCGGGCAGCTCTGGATCAAGCGCGCGGTCCTGGAGATGGGCGGAAAGGACTTCATCTTCGTGGACGAGACCGCCGACCTCGAGGAGGCGGCCAGGGGCGTCGTCGCGGCGGCCTTCGGCTTCCAGGGGCAGAAGTGCTCCGCCTGCTCGCGGCTGATCGTCCACGAGAAGGTCCACGACGAGCTGCTGGAGAAGGTCGTGGCGAAGACGAAGGCCCTCAAGGTCGGCGACGTCCGCGACCCGGGCAATTCCGTCGGCGCTGTCATCAACGAGAAGGCGCAGAGCAAGATCCTCGAATACGTCGAGATCGGCCGCCGCGAGGGGCGGGTCGTCGCGGGCGGAACGGCGGGCCCGGCGGAAGGCTTCTTCGTGATGCCGACGGTCGTGGCCGACATCGAGCCGGGCGACCGGCTGGCGAAGGAGGAGATCTTCGGGCCGGTGCTGGCGGTCCTGCGCGTGAAGGACTTCGATGAGGGAATCGCGGTCGCCAACGACACCGAGTACGGCCTGACGGGGTCGCTCTATTCCCGGGACCGCGATCGGCTGGAGCGCGGCAAACGCGAGCTCTACTGCGGCAACCTCTACCTGAACCGCAAGTGCACCGGGGCGCTCGTGGGCGTCCACCCCTTCGGCGGGTTCAACATGTCCGGCACCGACTCGAAGGCGGGCGGCCGCGAGTATCTCTATCTCTTCACGCAGGCCAAGGCGATTTCGGAGAAAATCTAGGGAGAGGAACGAAAGGAGCGTGCGATGTTCTCGTTCATCGGACTCGTCATCCTGGTGCTCGACATCATCGCCCTGGTTTCGCTTCTTCAGAGCGGCGCCGATGCCGGGAACAAGATCCTCTGGGCGCTGCTGATCATCCTGCTGCCGGTCCTCGGGATGATCCTGTACTTCCTGATGGGCCCGGGGCGCAGGAAGGTCATCTGACCTCCGAGCCTTCGTTTCCCCGCGCCGCGCGGCGGTTCGATTCGGTCGGCTTCTCGGAGATCGTCAAGGTCCGCAACCGCGTGCTCGAGCTCCTGGCGGCGGGGCACAAGGTCTGGCGCTTCGAGGGCGGTGAGCCTTACATGCCAACGCCCGAGCCGATCAAGCACGCGATGACCGCGGCCCTGGCGCGCAACGAGACCCGCTACGCGCCCTCCTCGGGCGTCCCGGAGCTGCGCCGGGCGATCCTGGAGAAGGTCCGGAGCAAGAACGGGATTCCCGCCGACGACGACAGCCCGATCGTCGTCAACGGCGGGATGAACGGCCTCTTCTGTGCCTTCGCGACGCTGCTGGATCCGGGCGACGAGGTCCTGATGTTCTCGCCGTACTGGACGCCGATCGCCGACGTCATCGCCTACAACGGGGCGGTGCCGGTGCTCGTCGGGACCGAGGCGGCGCGGCGAGAGGGACTGGCGAAGGCCCTTTCGCGCGCGAAGACCGCGCGCACGAAGCTCCTCTACTGGAACTCGCCCGTCAACCCGACCGGCGACGTGTTCCCCCGGGCCGAGGTCGAAGAGGTCGCGGCGTTCGCCCGCGATGCCGGCATCGCGTTCATCTCGGACGAAGCCTACGAAGACCTGATCTACGACGGCGAAGAGCATGTCTCCCCGGCGTCCTTCCCGGGGATGGCCGAGCGGACGATCTCGGTCTTCACGCTGTCGAAGACCTACTCGATGACGGGATGGCGGGCCGGATACGTCCTCGTGCCGAAGCGGTGGCGCCTGGCGATGCAGACGGCCGTCCTCTATTCCATCAACGGCGTCTCGACGCCGACTCAGTGGGCGATGCTCGAGGCGCTTCGGATGGCGGAGGGATTCCTCGAAGAAGCGCGCGCCGGCTACCGCAGGCGCCGGGACGCTCTCGTCGCCGGGCTCCGAGCGGCGGGATTCGAGATCGAGACTCCCAAGGCCGCCCTGTACCTCTTCCCGAAGGTGCCTTCGCAGCTCGGGTCGGAATCCTCCGCCGCCGCCCGCACCCTCCTCGACACGGTCCGTGTCGCCACCGTCCCGGGCCGCGCTTTCGGCCCCGAGGGAGAGGCGCACGTCCGCTTCTCCTTCTCCGTCAGCGAAGACACCATCTCCGGCGGAGTGGAGGCGCTGAAGTCCCTCGCGGCGGCGGCCGCGCGTTGAACGCCTACCTCTTGTAGGCCTCGGGCCGGCGGTCCTTCAACGCCGGGAATCTCGCTCGGAGCTTCTGGACGGCCGCGGGGTCCGCGTCGAAGAAGAGGACACGCTCGCGGGCGTCGCCCTCGGCGAGCGTCTCGCCGAGCGGCGAAATCGCGGCGGAGTCTCCAGCGTAATGGAGGCGGCCGCCGTCGCCGACGCGGTTGACGCCGGCGACGTAGGCCTGGTTCTCGATGGCTCGAGCGCGAAGGAGCGTGCGCCAGTGCTCGCGCCTCTCGTCGGGCCAGTTGGCGACGACCGCGAAAAGGTCCGTCTCGGCCGCCGCCGCGCGGAACGGCTCGGGGAACCGGAGGTCGTAGCAGACGAACGGCGTCACGCGCAGTCCCTCGACGTCGGCCGTCACGACCCGGTCGCCAGCCGCATAGTGCTCGTGCTCGCCGGCGAAGGAAAACGGGTGGATCTTCGCGTAGCGCGTGACGGAGCCCTCGGGCGAGACCAGGAGCGCCATGTTGCGGGGCGACGGCTCTCCTTTCTCGGGGATGCTCGCGAGAATCCAGAAATTCCTGCTGTTCGCCTGGCTGCGAAGGAACCCCTCCGAAGCTCCGCCCGGGGATTGCGAGATGCGCTGCGAGTCCATGGAGAATCCGGTCGAGAACATCTCGGGAAGGATCGCCAGCCTCGCCCCGCCCGCCTCCGCCTCGCCGAGGAGGCGCTCCGCGCGGCGGTGGTTTTCCCCCACGTCCTCCCACGCGATGTCGCTTTGAAGAAGCGCGACTTTCATCTCAAGACCGGGCGGGAGGGGCAACCCCCTCCCCTACGGAGCCAGTCCCTTTCCGATCGGCCGGACGGAGGGCGCCGAGGCGGCGGACGGCTTCGCGCAGGGTCTCCTCTTTCTTGCAGAACGCGAATCGGACGTAACTCTTTCCGTGCCTCGTGTTCTCGTAGAAGACCGACGGCGGGATCGCCGCGACCGCGACCTTCTCGATCAAGTGCCGGCAGAACGCGACGTCGTCGTCGAAGCCGAGCGGCCCGATCCCGGCGCAGACGTAATAGGTGCCCGCCGGAGGGCGGACCTCAAAGCCCAGCCGCGCGAGTTCCTCGACCAGGTAATCGCGCTTGCGCCGGTACGAGGTCGAAAGCCCCTGGTAGTACTCCGGCCCGACCGACAGCGCCGCGGCGGCCGCGTGCTGGAGAGGCGTGGCCGTCGCGAAGGTAATGAACTGGTGGGCCGCGCGCACGGCCGTGGTCAGGGGCGGAGAGGCCGCGGCCCATCCGATCTTCCATCCGGTCAGCGAAAACGTCTTCCCGAAGCTGGAGATCGTGATCGTGCGGTCGCGCATCCCGGGAAGCGTCGCCATCGGCAGGTGCCTTCCCTCGTAGAGAATGTGCTCGTAGACCTCGTCGGTGATGCACAGGACGTCGCGCTCCCGGCACAGCCGGGCGATCGCCTCCAGGTCCTCGCGGGAGAAGACGCGGCCCGTCGGGTTGTGCGGCGTGTTGACGAGGATCGCCCGCGTCTTCGCGGTGAAGGCGTGCTCGAGCTCCCGCGGGTCGAAGCGCCAGTCGGGCGCGTGGAGAGTGACGAACCGGGGAACCGCTCCCGCCATGACGACGCTCGCGCGGTAGGAGTCGTAGTACGGCTCGAAGAGGACGATCTCGTCGCCCGGATCGCAGATGCCCTGGATCGCGGCGAAGATCGCCTCGGTCGCGCCGGACGTCACGGTGAGCTCCGTGCCTTCCGCGTACTCGAGCCCGTAGTCGCGGCGGTACTTCGCCGACAGGGCCTGGTGGATCTCCGGGATGCCGCTCATCCGCGCGTACTGGCCATGGCCCTGGCGGATCGCGTTGACCGCCGCCTCCTTGACGAAGTCCGCGCCGTCGAAATCCGGGAACCCCTGCGCCAGGTTGACCGCCCCGTGCTCCTGGGCGAGGCGGGTCATCTCCGTGAAGATCGTGGTGCCGAAGCCTTCGAGCCTCCTGGCTAAGACGGGGCGCATCTGCGGATCATAAGACGCGAAGCGCGCCGCCGATTCGGTACGTATTTACGATCGTGCCCAGCTCGATTATTCTGCGCCCCTGTTCCAGGTTCCACGTTCCAAGTTCCAAGGAGATTCGCCGCCTGGAACCTGGATCCTGGAACCTGGAACCCTAAAGGGGTATGTGATGCCGATCAAGACGCACTACCGTGTCGCCATCATCGGTTCCGGGCCGGCCGGCTGGACCGCGGCCCTCTACGCCTCGCGCGCCGAGCTCGAGCCGGTCGTGATCGAGGGGCCGCAGCCGGGCGGGCAGCTCACGATCACCACGGAGGTCGAGAACTACCCGGGCTTCAAGAACGGCATCCAGGGCCCGGAGATGATGGAGATCTTCCGCGACCAGGCCAAGCGATTCGGGACCGACGTCGAGCTCGACACGGTCACCGAGGTGGACTTCTCGATGCGCCCCTTCCGGCTGTCGCTCGACGCCGGCGGCGCGATGACGGCCGACGCGGTCATCGTCTCTTCGGGAGCCTCGGCCAAGCTGCTGGGCCTGCCGTCGGAGAAGCTCCTCATGGGCCACGGAGTCTCCGCCTGCGCGACCTGCGACGGGTTCTTCTTCAAGGGCAAGGAGGTCGTGGTCGTCGGCGGCGGCGACACGGCGATGGAGGAAGCGACCTTCCTGACGAAGTTCGCGTCGAAGGTGACGATCGTCCACCGCCGCGACGAGTTCCGGGCGTCGAAGATCATGCTCGAGCGCGCGCGCATGAACCACAAGATCGCGTGGAAGATCCACGCCGAGGTCGAGGAGATTCTCGGCAGCGTCGAGGAGGGCGTGACCGGCGTGACGCTGAAGGACCCGCGCAGCGGAAAGACTTCGCATTTCGCGACGCAGGGGGTCTTCCTGGCGATCGGGCATTCCCCCAACACGGCGGTCTTCAAGGGCCAGCTCGAGATGAACGACGTCGGGTACATCAAGGTCAAGAGTCCCTCGACGTACACCTCGGTGGATGGTGTGTTCGCGGCGGGCGACGTCGCCGACCCGACCTATCGCCAGGCCGTCTCCGCCGCCGGCGAAGGATGCAAGGCCGCCATCGACGCCGAGCGATGGCTCGCCAGCAAGGGCATCCACTGAGGATGGCGGACCCGGAGGAAGATCCGCGAAAGACGCCGTTCGCCTCGATCCTTCTTTACGTCCTCGGTTTCATGGCGGTCCTGGCGCTCCTGGCGTGGGCCGCCGCCGCTCTCCTGCACCGGTTCTGATTGCTTGACCTCCGACGCAACGTTCGGAGCGGGAGTCCGTACTATCTTGAGCGATGTCCGTGTGGGCCGACTCCCGATGGAACCCGTGGAGGGGGCTGCGTGGGCTTCCGCGGGAGGTCTGGGTCCTCTCCCTCGCCACCCTGATCAACAAGGCGGGGTCGATGGTCCTGGCCTTCCTCGCCCTCTACCTGACGCGGCAGCTCGGGTTCTCGGTTGGGACCGCGGCGAATGTGCTTTTCCTCTACGGGGCGGGGGCGCTGGTGGCGGCGCCGGTCTCGGGGATCCTGTCGGACAAGCTTGGGCCGATCCGGATCATGCGGGGATCGCTCCTCCTCTCCGGGCTGGTCATGCTGGTCTTTCCGCTGGCGAAGAGCCTGGCGCTCGTCATCGCATTGACCCTGACGATGTCGGTCCTCGGCGAGGCTTTCCGGCCCGCCAACCTGACGATCTTCGGAGACCTGGTCCGGCCCGACCAGAGGAAGGCGGGGTTCGCGCTGAACCGGCTGGCGATCAACCTCGGGATGAGCGTGGGGCCGGCGGTCGGCGGATTCCTCGCGGCGATCTCCTTCGCGTGGCTCTTCTTCGTCAACGGCGCGACGTCCATCCTGGCGGGGCTGATCCTGGTCGCCGCCACGTTCCCGCTCCATCGCCACCACGCCAACGGCGAAGAGATCGAAGCCGCCGTCTCGCCCCTGACCCACCGGCAGCGGGGCTACCAGGATCCGAGGCTTCTCTTCTTTCTCGCCGGCGTCCTTCCCGTCGCGATCGTGCTCTTCCAGCACCTCGCGAGCATGTCGGTCTTTCTCGTCGGGACCCTGAAGCTCTCCGAGGCGTCCTACGGCGCGCTCTTCACCCTGAACTGCCTGCTGATCGTGTTCCTCGAAGTTCCCATCAACATCGCGACCGCCCATTGGCCGCACCGGAGGACTCTCGCGCTCGGCGCGCTGCTCTTCGGGATCGGATTCGGCTCGCTCGCCTTCGCCTGGAACTTCTGGTCGGCGGCCGTGACGGTGATCATCTGGACGTTCGGGGAGATGTTCTTCTTCCCCGGGATGGCGGCTTACTTGACCGACATCGCTCCCGTCAGCCGCCGCGGCGAGTACATGGGCCTCTCGCAGATGGTCATGGGCCTGGCGTTCATGATCGGCCCGGCCGCCGGAATGCTCGTCCTCGACCGCTTCGGCCCCAAGGCCCTGTGGCTCTCGACCTTCGCCCTGGGCGTGGGCGCCGCCATGCTGATGTCCCGCCTCGCCGAGCCCCGCCGCGCCGCCGAGGCCCCCGGCCTCCCCATCCCCACCGCCGCCCCTTCCGTCGAGCCCTAGCGGCTCGCCCGCCGGGCTATCGCACCCGAAATCCCTCGACGCGCCCCAATCGCAAATCACAAATCATCACTTGAGGCCCTCGACGAGGAAGAGGTCCGAGAGGATCCGCAGGTAGCCGTAGACGTACTGGCGACCGTCCGGCGTCACGTCGGTCGGCCACACGTTCAAGAGCCCGGCGGGATCCCCGGGCCGGATGCCGCCCGTGACCGTGACCTTGCGGGACGCGAGATCGAGCGCCAGGATCGCGGCCTCTCCCATCGTCGATCGGGCACCGTAGAGAACGCGCCCGTCGGAGGAAAAGCGCAACATCCGATCGCCGGGCTCGAGCTCCGGCAGCGGGACCGGCTCCCCGCCTCCGACGGGACAGAGGAAGAGGCGGTCTTCCGCTCCATGCGTCGCGGCCCACCGGCCGTCCGGCGATATCGGGAGCGATCCCAGGCTGCCGCCGTATCCGGGTGGCGAGAACGGCCGCGGCGGGCCGCTCGCAACATCCTGCATGTAGAGGCGCGCGGCGCCGCTCTTGTCGACGGCGCCGAAGAGGACCTGCTTCCCGTCCGGCGACCAGCCCAGCGACCGGTAGTTCAGACCGGCCGCGGGAAGCTGGCGAGGCTCGCCCGCCCCGGTCGGAAGGATCGTCAGCGATTGCGGCTCCTCCTGGTTCGTGGTCACGGCCCAGCGGCCGTCGGGCGACAGGATCCCGTCGAAGCCATCCCCCAGCCTCACAGCCGGGGAGCCGTCCACTGAACGAAGGTACACGCCGTAGCGCTTGCCGGCACCCTCGCCCTGCTCGTTTAAGAGCACGAATTTCCCGTCGGTGGACATGCTGAAGCAGAAGGAGGCGTCCATCCACGAGACCTCCTTCTGCTCCCGCGTCCCGAGTGACCCGACGAACGAGCCGACGCGGACGCTCTCGCTGGAAAGGAGGACCCGGCCGTTCGGATCGAGATCGTGCAGGACGAGGCGCGACGGCGAGCGGAGGACGAGCCTCCGTTTCCCGTCCGGCGTCACCGCGTAGAGAGCGGAGCTCCATCCGCTCTCAGAGCCCGTGAACCAGATTTCGCGGCCGCTCGGATGCCATGCGAGGCCCTGGACGCTCGACTGCTCGCCGGATAGCTCTTTCTTGGCGCCCTTGCCGGAGGCCGGGACCAGGCAGACACGGCCGTTGTCCGCTCCCGGGAAGGCGTGCTCCAGAAACGCGATCCAGTCGCCCTTCGGCGAGATCCGAGAGTGCGAGATCCACCCGTCGGTTTCGTACAGGACGTTTCCGGCGGGCATCTCCAGCCGCCACTTGTCCTTGACCGGCCGCGTGACGAGCAGCCTCTGTCCGTCGGGAGCCCACGAGGCGTCGCCGACTTCGTCAAGGAGGTCGCGCGGCGCGCCGCCCGCCAGAGGCACGCGCGCAAGGCGCCCCAGGCTGATGAACCAGACCGTGTAGCGGCGCCCGAGCGAAACGGCGAGCTCTCCCGAGGAAGAGACCGAGAGGATGTCGCCGGCAGGGATCGAGAGGGGCGTCGACTCGGGACTTCCGATGCGCGTCGAAAAGACCTGGATCGGCTTGCCCTCCCAGCTCGCTCCGTAGAGGACGGTATGGCCATCCGGCGTGAACCGGGCGCTCGTCACAGTGCCGCGCCGGAAGGTCAGCGGCTGGAAGGATGGGGATGAGGCGGATCCCGGCCGGACGGCGATCCCGTATCCGACCGCAAGCAGCGCCGCGAGCGCAGCACCCGCGGCGAAGGCGCCCGCCGGAAAACGGCGGCGTGAGGGCGCGGCGGCTGAGACCGCGGACTCGCCGGAGATCCCCGACAGCGACTGCAGGTCGAATGCGATGTCGAGAGCCGATTGAAACCTTTCCGACGGACTCTTCTCCAGGCAGTGCCGCGCGATTTTCTCGAGCCCCGGCGGGATCGCCGGCATCGAGGCGGAAGAAAGCGCCGTCGGATCCTCGCGCAGGATCGCCGTGAGGGTCTCGGCGGAGGTCTCGCGCTGGAACGCTCGGCGCCCGGTGAGCATCTCGTAGAGCACGCAGCCGAAAGAAAAGATGTCGGAGCGTTGATCCGCGAGGGCGCCGCGGACCTGCTCGGGAGACATGTACCCGACCGTTCCCATCGTCGTGCCGGGCTCGGTCGAGCGCGTGATCGTCGGCGATTGCGTCGCGTCGATTCCGATTGCCGGGCCGGCGGCCAGGCGGGCAAGTCCGAAGTCCAGGATCTTGACGCGCCCTTCCTTCGTGACGAACAGGTTCTCGGGTTTCAGGTCCCGGTGAACGATTCCCTTCTCGTGCGCCGCCGCGAGGCCCTGCGCGATCTGGGCGGCGTACTCGACCGTCTTTCGCGCTGGGAGCGCTCCCGCCGCGAGCTTCTCGCGCAGGGTCTCCCCTTCGAGCAGCTCCATGACGGTGTAGGCGACGTCCCCGTGTCGCCCGAAGTCGTGGATCGCGAGGATGTTCGGGTGAGAAAGCGCCGCGACAGCCTTCGCTTCCCGCTCGAATCGCGCGAGCGCGTCGGGATCGCCGGCGACGCCGGAGGGAAGGACCTTGACCGCGACCGTCCGCTCGAGCCTCGTGTCCCTGGCCCGGTAGACCTCCCCCATGCCTCCCGCCCCGAGGGACGAGACGACTTCGTAGGGGCCGAGACGTTCGCCGGCTCTCAAGGACATGCTGTGGGCGCGTGCGCCCCAAGGATCATAAATCCGAGCGGCGCTATCTCTTCAGCTCCGCCGTCCAATTGAGGACTACGGTCAAAGGAGCGGAGTTGGATTCGTCCTCGGTCGGGCTGACGATCAGGAACTTCCGGCCGTCGGAGGAGACCGTGTACGGGCTGATCGGGATCCTGAAGTATCGGGCCCCGAAGAGCGCCTGGGGCTTTCCGGCCGACAGAGTCGAACCGGTCCCGATTTCGACCGACATCAGCTTCTGATCGGGGGCGAAGTAGAAGAGCTCTCTGCCGTCCCCGCGCCACTCCGGAAAGCTTCCTCCATCCGTCGAGATCTGCCACTTGGCGCCGGAGGGAGGAAAACTCTGGACGTAGATCTCCCGTCTGCCCGACTCGTCGGAGGCATAAGCGATCCACTTTCCGTCGGGTGAGAAACGACCCTGGCCCTCGATGAACGGGGTCCGGAGGAGAGGCATCGGTTTGCGGTCTCCGAAGACAGGCAACACCCAGAGATCCTCTTTCGTCTTGGCATCGACCTCCGTGTAGGCGATGAAGCGTCCATCCGCGGACCAGTCCGTGGGAGCCATTGGCGAACCGGATCGACGCAGCAACCGCTCATCCCCGGCTCCGCTCGAGAGTTTTTCGTAGAGACCGTAGGCGTTGTCACGATCGGAGACGAAGACCACCCGGGTCCCATCGGGCGACCAGACAGCATTGGACTGGCTGGAGGGACCGAATGTCAGGCGAGAGACCGTGGAGCGCGCGACATCGACGAGCCAGAGGTCTCGAAAACTCTCCTGGAGATCGAGCTTTTCCACGACGATGCGTTGGCCCTCGGGCGAAAGACGAGGGCGCACATAGAAACCGCGCCCCACGGCCGTGCCGATGCGTTTTCCTTGACGATCGAACCAGGCGAGCTCGCTCGTTGGGACGCCGGATCCTGGACCGGCGCGATAGGCAAGAATGCCATTGTCGGAGGCGGTGATCGTGTTCCGGCTGTTGAAAGGGTTGTACGCCACTTCGTCGGCGACCCGGACGGGTTCGCCGGTCAGCCGCAGGCGATCCGGATCGAATCGCTGGGCCATGAGAGTCCCCTGGCGGAGGAAGAGCAGAAACCCCGGGGGCGTGTAAATCGCCCTCGAGTCGGTTTGCAGGATCTGTCTTCGCTCCTCGGACCCGAGCGAGGCGACGAAGATGCCGCGCGCCTCGCGTTTCTCGCTGAGGCTGAAGAAAAGAAAATGACGGCCGTCGGGGAGGAACTGCGGAAAGGAATGGAAGTGTTCCATGCGGCCGCGGTCGGGAGTCGTGACCTCGGACGCGACGCCGCCCGACGCCGAAACGCGCGCCAGCCCGCGTTGTCCGGTCGCCGCGAAGAGGATCACTCCCTCTCGATTCCACGTGCCGCCGTTTGGATTGGGCACGTCGCAAAGAGTCTGGGGAGAACCGCCGGTGATGGAGATCGTCCTCAACTTTTCCTGCGCGAAGAAGCCGATGAAGCGGCTGTCGGGCGACCAGAAGGGAAGAGTCCCCTCTTCCGTTCCGGCGAGCATCTGGAAGGAGACCGAGTCCATCCTCCGGAGCCAGAGGTTTCTCTTGTTGTCCGCCGACACCATGGACACGGCAAGGTAACGCCCATCGGGAGAGAGCGCGGCCGTCGGGGCCGCCGGTCCCTGGCCGAACGTCATCTGGCCCGGAGGAGAAACGACAAAGCGGGCTGCGTTTCGCTCGGGAGGAACCTCGCGGAAGCGAAGGATCGCCAGCGGGAGCGCGGCCGCGAAGAAAACCGCCGCCGAAATCCAGCCCAGCCGCCCATACGTTTTCCGGCGGGCGGTCACCGGGGCGGGAACTCCGGCCAGGGAGCCTCCCTCCGCCACCCACTTCAATTGCAGCATCACGTCGTGGGCCGTCTGCCATCGGTCGTCCGGGTCCTTGGCGAGGCAGTTGACGACGACGCGGTCCAGGGCCGGAGGACTCGCCGGCTGGACCGAGGAGATCGGAGGAGGCTGCGCGGTCATGATCGAGGAGACGAGCGAGGCCTGGCTCGCTCCGGAAAATGCCTTGTTTCCGGTAGCCATCTCGTAGAGGCAGATCCCGAGAGCGAAGAGGTCCGTTCGCGCATCCGCTTCCTTGCCCTCGAGCTGCTCCGGCGCCATGTACTGGAAGGTCCCGAGGATCGTCCCCTCCTGCGTCAGGCTCCGGCCGGCCGCCATGGTCGGCTGCGACGTCAGGGCGGAGGGCGGCCCCGGCGGCAAGACAACCTTGGCGAGGCCGAAGTCGAGGAGCTTGACTCCGGACCTCGTCAACATGACGTTGCCGGGTTTCAGGTCCCTGTGGACGATCCCCTGCCGGTGCGCTTTGTCCAGCGCGTCGGCGATCTCGATGCCGAATTTGAGGGTCTGTTCGAGCGGCAGCGGTCCGCGGGCGAGGCGGTCGGCCAGCGTCTCTCCCTCGAGGTACTCCATGACGAGGTACTCGACGCCATCCTGGTTGCCGACGTCGTAGAGCGCGCAGATGTGAGGATGCGAGAGCTGCGAGATCGTCTTCGCTTCCCGTTCGAAGCGCTGACGCACCTCTGGGGAAGCCGAGAGATGTTGTGGAAGGACCTTCACCGCGACGACGCGGTCGAGTCGCGTATCACGCCCGCGATAGACCTCCCCCATTCCGCCGACGCCGACAGCGCCGAGGATCTCGTAGGGGCCGAGGCGGGCACCGGA
>DATFWF010000239.1:0-3646 GCA_035259605.1 Thermoanaerobaculia bacterium | reverse complement strand
CTCGATCATGAAGGAGGAGCCGGCCCCGATCTCGACTCTCGTTCCGATGGCTCCCCCGGCTCTCGACCGCGTGGTGAAGACCTGCCTCGCCAAGGACCCCGAGGACCGCTTCCAGACGGCGCACGACGTCCGGCTCCAGCTTCAGTGGGTCGCCGAAGGCGGCTCGCAGGCGGGTGTGCCGGCGCCCGTCGCGGCGAGGCGAAAGAACCGGGAGATCATCGCGTGGGCCGCGTTTGCCGCGGCGGCGCTCGCGGCCGCTGCGCTGGCCCTCGGCTACGCCCGCCGTGCTCCGAAGCCGCCGCAGCCGTTTCGCTCGGCTCTTCTCCCGCCGGAGAAGGCGGCGGTGGTTGTCTTCCCAGCGCTGTCGCCGGACGGAAGCCATGTCGTCTTCGGAGCCCGCGTCGAAGGGAAGATCGCTCTCTGGGAGCGGCCGCTCGCGGCCGCGGAGGCGCGGATGCTTCCCGGCACGGAGGGTGCGCTCCTGCCCTTCTGGTCGCCCGACGGGCGCTCGATCGGCTTCTTTGCCGACAAGAAATTGAAGAGGCTCGACATCGCCGGCGGCCCTGCGCTGATCCTTTGCGACGCCGACGGCATCGGCGGAACCTGGAACCGCGACGGCGTAATCCTTTTCGCTCTCCCCTCGGGTCCTCTTCAGCGAGTGTCCGCCTCGGGCGGCGCGCCTTCTCCCGTCACCAGACTCGACGCCTCGCGACACGAGACCACGCACCGCTATCCGAGCTTCCTCCCCGACGGTCGACACTTTCTCTACTACGCCGCCAATCTCGCGGGAGCGCCGCAGGACCCGGCCAACCTCATCCGGGTGGGCTCCCTCGACTCGCGTGACGATCGGCCGCTCCTTCCCGCCCACTCCAACACGCTCTACGCCTCGGGACATCTGCTCTACACGCGCGACGGGAACCTCCTTGCACAGAGGTTCGACCCGAAGAGCTTCGCTCTGTCCGACGAGGTCGCGCCGGTCGCCCAGAACGTCGGATCGTTCGGGGCCTTCCTGAACTTCTCGGATTTCTCGGCGTCCGGCAACGGAGTCCTCGTGTACGGCGAGGCGACTCCGCCCTCCTCCCGGCTGACCTGGTTCGACCGCGAGGGGAAGAAGGCCGGGGTCGTCGGAGAATCCGCGCCCTACGTCAGCTACTTTCGACTTTCTCCCGACGGAACGAAGGTCGTGGCGACTCTCCGGGACCCGACGACGCGGAGGGCGGACATATGGATCCAGGACCTGTCTCGCGGGACGCGCACGCGTTTGACGTCGGACGGCTCCAACAACAACACGCCGGTCTGGTCGCCCGACGGCAGCCGGATCGTGTTCACGTCGGACCGGAAGCACCAGGGGGATCTGTACGTCAAGGACGCCACGGGCGGCGTCGAGGAGCCGATCTTCGAAGCCGACGGACAGAGGTTCGCTTTCGACTGGTCTCCCGACGGAAAACAACTCGCCATCGAAAACCGGGAGGCCGGCGGCCAGAGAACGGTCGCGCTGTCCTTCTTGCCGCTCGACGGCGAACGGAAGCCGAAGGTCTATCTCCAGAGGGGCTCGGAGGTCGGGATGAGCCGCTTCTCTCCGGACGGACGATGGCTCGCGTACACATCGCTCGACTCCGGCACGTGGGAGGTCTACGTGGCGCCGCTCACGGGTCCCGGCGGCCGGCGGCTGATCTCGACGTCCGGCGGAAATCAGCCGCGTTGGAGGCGCGACGGCCGCGAACTCTTCTTCCTCTCGGGCCGGAAGATCATGGCGGTCGAGATACGGACTGAGCCCTCCTTCGAAGCGGGGACTCCCAAGCTCCTGTTCGATCCGGGTCCGTTCGCCAATTACGACGTCTCGGCCGACGGCCAGCGATTTCTGGTCGCTGTCTCGGACGCGCGGGAGACGGCCCCGCCCCTCACACTCCTCGTGAACTGGACGGCTCTCCGCGGGGGGCACTCCCCATGACGATCGCTGCAGGAAGCCGGCTCGGTCCCTACGAGATCCTCGCCGCGATCGGGGCCGGCGGAATGGGAGAGGTGTACCGGGCGCGGGACACGCGGCTGGACCGGGCCGTGGCCGTCAAGGTCCTGCCTCCCCACCTCTCGGAGTCTCCCGAGGTGCGGCAGCGCTTCGAGCGCGAGGCGAAAACGATCTCCCGGCTTTCCCATCCCCACATCTGCGCGCTCTACGACGTCGGCAACCAGGACGGCGTCGAGTATCTCGTCATGGAGTTGCTCGAAGGCGAGACGCTCGCCGAGCGGCTCGTCAAGGGCGCGCTGCCGACCGAGCAAACCCTGCGCTTCGGCATCGAGATCGCCGACGCGCTGGACAAGGCGCACCGCCAGGGAATCGTCCACCGCGACTTGAAGCCCGGCAACGTGATGCTGACGAAGTCCGGAGTCAAGCTTCTCGACTTCGGGCTGGCCAAAGCGGTCCAGCCGGACGCCCAGCGTCCCGGAATGACGGCGCTGCCGACGGTGGAGTCCAGTCCGCTGACGCAGGAAGGGACGATCCTGGGGACGTTCCAGTACATGTCGCCGGAGCAGCTCGAAGGCAAGGACGCCGACGCGCGCTCGGACATCTTCGCCTTCGGCGCGGTCCTCTACGAGATGGCGACCGGGAGGAAGGCGTTCACGGGAACGAGCCAGGCGTCGCTGATCTCCTCGATCATGAAGGACGAGCCTGCGCCGATCTCGACGGTCGCGCCGCTTGCGCCTCCGGCTCTCGATCGCGTCGTCAAAACGTGCCTCGCCAAGGACCCCGAGGAGCGCTGGCAATCCGCTCACGATCTCGCGAGCCAGCTCCAGTGGATCGCTTCCGCGGGCTCCCAGGCCGGAGTTCCCGCACCCGCGGCCGCCCGGCGCCGGACTCGGGAATCGGCGGCGTGGATTCTCGCCGGGGTCGCGGTCCTCGCCGCGCTCGCCCTGGCTGCGGTCGCGCTGCGCCGCCCGGCGCAACAGGCTCGCGCCGTCCGGCTCTCGCTCGATCTGCCGGCGAAGGTCCCCTTCGATTTCTTCGATCACACCGTTGTTTCGCCCGACGGAAGGCTCGTCGCTTTCGTCGCGCACGCGGCCGGCGCCAAGCACTCCATCTGGGTCCGCCCGCTCGACTCGCTCTCGCCGAGTTTGCTCGCCGGCACCGAAGGCGCAACCGGGCTCTTCTGGGCGCCCGACAGCGCCTCGATCGGCTTCTTCGCCGAAGGGAAGTTGAAGAGGATCGACGCGTCGGGAGGTCCCCCGCAGGTGCTGGCCGACGCTCTCCTGCCGAGCGGTGGAAGCTGGAGCTCGCGCGGCGAGATCCTCTTCTCGGCCGGCCAGTACGGTCCGCTGCAGCGCATCGCGGCGACGGGAGGACCCGCCAAACCGGCCACGAAGCTCGCTCCACGCGAAGACACCCACGTCTGGCCGCGCTTTCTCCCCGACGGGACGCATTTCGTGTTTCTCGCGGACGCCTCGACGACCCCGGATCACTCGATTCGGCTGGCCTCGCTCGACTCTCTCGAAAGCGAAAAGCTGATCTCCCCCGCGGTCTCGAGCCTCGGGTTCGCGCCCCCCGATTGGCTTCTCTTCGTCCGGGCCGGAACGCTCGTCGCCCAGCGCGTGGACGTGAAAGCCCGGAAGATGCTGGGCGAGCCCGTGCCGCTTGGAGAAAGGATCGCGC
>DATFWF010000238.1:0-6742 GCA_035259605.1 Thermoanaerobaculia bacterium | reverse complement strand
CCGCCGGTCCGTTGGTTTCCGGTTTGAACAAGATCATCGTCGCGTCCACCGGAAGCGTTTCTTCCTCGGGCGGCTGGGTCTCCGGCAACCTGCAGGAGTTCGTCCCGGCCGGCTCCAGCGTTATGCGGTTCTTCCCGATCGGAACCGGGACGGCGGCCAACCCGGTCTCGCTGACCTTCGCGACCGTCTCGACCGCGGGCAACGCGATCGCCCGGGCGACGTCGGGGGACAACGGCAGCATCGGGTCCTCGACCCTGAACGCGTCGAAGAGCGTCAACGATTCGTGGACCCTGACGAACTCGGGCGTCGTGTTCTCCAGCTTCGACGCGGTCTTCGGCTTCAACGCCGGGGACCTCGACGCCGGAGCCGATCCGAACAAGTTCAGCGTCGGGCAGTTCGCGGGCGGCTCCTGGAGCTACCCGGTGGTGTCGGGCCGGACTCCCACCAGCACGGGGGCGGCCGGCATGACGACCCTCGCGGGGTCGTTCGCGGTCGCCGAGCCTGCGGACTCGACTCCTCCCGAAACGTCCATCACCTCGGGGCCGGCGAACCCGACCAACAGCGTATCCGCCACGTTCTCTTTCTCGGGAACGGACGACCAGACTCCGGCCGGCAGCCTGACGTTCCATTGCCGGCTCGACGGCGGCCCGGCGGCGCCCTGCACGAGCCCGGCGGCCTACCCGGGGCCGTTCTCGGAAGGGAGCCACACCTTCTCGGTGTTCGCCACGGACCTCGTGGGCAACTCCGACGCCTCGCCCGCGACCCACTCCTGGACCGTGGACACCACGGCTCCCGACACGATGCTCAGCGGGCAGCCCTCGAATCCCACGAACAGCTCCTCGGCGACCTTCCAGTTCTCCTCGACCGAGGCGGCGAGCACGTTTGAGTGCCAGTTCGACGGCGGCGGTTTCTCGCCCTGCACGAGCTCGAAGACCTACGCAAGCCTGGCCGCGGGCGGCCATGCCTTCCAGGTGAAGGCGACGGATCCGGCCGGAAATACGGACCCCAGCGCGGCAAGCTACTCCTGGACCGTGAACGGCCCGCCCTCGAGCGCCATCATCAGCGCGGCGCCGGGAACACTCGATGAAGGCGACACGGCGACCCTCAACGGATCCTTCTCCGACCCGGGCGACACCGGATCCCATGTCGTCACGATCGGCTGGGGCGATGGATCGGCCGACACGGTCCTGACCCTGCCCGGCGGGACCTTCGGCTTCTCGGCGGCGCACTCATACACCGACGACAACCCGACGGGCACGGCCCAGGACACCACCCCGATCTCCGTGATCGTGACCGACGGCGGAGGCCTTTCGGGCTCGGCCGCCACGAGCGTCGTGGTCCGCAACAAGCCGCCGGTCGTCACCGGCGTCACCGGCCCGCTCGCGCCCATCCCCGCCGGCGGATCGGCCACCCTGTCGGCGGCGTTCACGGACGCCGGCGTCGCGGACACGCACACGTGCGTGTTCACCTGGAACGACGTTCCGGTCTCCACCTCCAGCGCCGGCGCCGTGACCGAGTCCGGCGGCAGCGGCTCCTGCTCCGCGACCCATGCCTACGGAGCCGCCGGCGTCTACCTGGTCTCCGTGGCCGTCACCGACGACGACGGAGGCTCCGCGACGGGGTTCTTCCGGTACGTGGTGATTTTCGACGCCGACGGCGGGTTCGCGACGGGCGGCGGATGGATCGCCTCCCCCGCGGGAGGCCTCACGGCCGACCCGGCGGCGTCCGGCAAGGCCAACTACGGGTTCAACGCGAAGTACGTCGGCGACAAGACGGTGCCCAACGGCAGCCTGGAGTTTCACCTCCAGTCCGGCGGCCTCAATTTCAAGAGCGCCTCTTACGACTGGCTCGTCATCTCCGGCGGTTACAAGGCGCAGGCCAAGGGTCACGGCTCGATCAACAACTCGGGCAACTACGGCTTCCTCCTGACCGTGATCGACGGCAGCCAGCCGGGAAGCGGCGGCACGAACCGGTTCCGTCTCAAGATCTCCGACGAGGCGAACGGGAACGCCGTGATCTACGACAGCGAGCCCGGCGTCAGCGACACCGCCGACCCGGCGACGGTCCCCGGCGGAGGAACGATCGCCGTCCACAAATAGCGCGGACCTTCCGGCACCGGTCCCCGCAAGCTCGTCGAGGCCGCGGCGGCGTTCGCCCGCCGCGGCTCTCGATGGCCCCACCCACCGTTGACGGGGCCGGGAAGGCTTCCGCGCCGACAGGCCCCGGCTCCGCGCGTTGACCCGGTCCCCTCTCCCGAAATACGCTGGCGGCTCCCGGGCACGGAAGTCAAGGAGGCAGCATTGCGACACTCCCGCGCTCTCTTCATCCTCGTGCTGGCATGGCTCGTCGGGATCCTCCCGGCCCTCGGCGCCGACGAAAAACCCCCGCTGACCAAGGAGCAGGAGCGCGTCAAGTTTCATCCGCGGAAGCTCGGGACGGAGCCGGCAGCGAGGGTTGCCGCCGCTCAGAAGCGCCTCGAGATGGAGAAGGCGTCGCTGCTTTCCGCGATCCGGTTCCGCAACGTCGGACCCGAGATCCAGGGCGGCCGCGTGGTGGAGATCGCCTCGCCGGCCAACCATCCCGACTCCCTGATCGTCGCCTTCGCCTCGGGCGGACTCTGGCGCACCGACGACCGCGGCGGCGCGTGGACTCCCCTCTTCGACGGACAGCCGACCCTGACGATCGGCTCCTTCGCGCTGGCCGACGCCGACGGCCGGATCATCTACGTCGGCACCGGGGAATCCAACTCCAGCCGCACGTCCTACGCGGGCCTCGGGATGTTCAAGACGATCGACGGCGGGAAGACCTGGCAGCCGATCGGCCTCTCCGACACCCACCACATCGGCAAGGTCCTGGTGGACCCGCGCGACTCGCAGACCGTGTACGTCGCCGCCGTCGGCCACCTCTACACCGAGAACTCCGAGCGCGGCGTCTTCGTGACCCGCGACGGAGGCCGGACCTGGTCGAAGACGCTCTACGTGGACGACCGCACCGGCGCCATCGACATCGTGCAGGACCCGAAGTCTCCCGACGTCCTCTACGCCTCGACGTGGGAGCGCGCGCGCACGGCTGCGAACTTCCTCGAGAGCGGGCCGGGAAGCGGCCTCTGGAAGTCCACCGACGCCGGCCGCACCTGGAAGCGCCTCTCCGGCGGGTTCCCCGCGGGCTCCACGGTCGGCCGGATCGGGATCGCGATCGCCGCCTCGAAGCCGCAGACCCTCTACGCCGTCGTGGACAACCAGGCCCGGCGCCCGGATACGGAGATCTTCGACGAGGAGGCGCCCCCCGGCGAGCTGACGCCCCGGCGGCTGAAGAAGCTCGACGCGGAGGGGTTCGCCAGGCTCGACGACGCGGTCGTCAGCCGCTTCCTTCGCCGCTCCGGGTTTCCCCCGTCGGTCAAGGCGGCGAGGCTCAAGAAGGACGTTAAGGCCGGGAAGATCGCGATCGCCGACCTCGTCGCCTTCCTGCAGGACGCCAACCCGGAAATCTTCGAGAACGAGCTGGTCGCGACCGAGGTCTACCGCTCCGACGACGGAGGGACGACCTGGAAGCGCACGACGGACCGCCGCTTCGAGAAGGTCTTCTTCACCTTCGGCTACTACTTCGGACGCATCGCGGTGGACCCGGCGGATCCCGAGCGCCTCTACATCCAGGGCGTCCCGATGCTGACCTCGACGGACGGCGGCAAGACCTGGAAGGGCATCGGAGGCCGCGGAGTCCATGGCGACTACCACGCGATCCTGATCGACCCCAAGGCGCCGCACCGCCTCGCCATCGGCAACGACGGCGGCATCAACATCTCCTACGACTACGGCGAGACGTGGACGAAGCTGAACAACCTGCCGGTCGGCCAGTTCACGATGATCGCCGTGGACAGCGCCGAACCCTACAACATCGTTGGCGGCCTCCAGGACAACGGCGTGATGCGCGGCCCTTCGACCTACAGGTTCCCCAAGAGCGATCCGTCGGCGTGGAAATCGATCTACGGCGGCGACGGGAGCTGCGTCGTCATCGACCCGAAGGACCCCAACGTCGTGTACGCCGCGCTCCAGTTCGGCATCGCGGCGCGGTTGAACGTCAAGACCGGCGACCGGACGAGCTTCCGCCCGCGCCCGGAGTTCTCGGCGAAGAAGAAGGAGAAGCCGCTCCGCTACAACTGGATCGCGCCGTTCCTGCTCTCGCCCCACTCTCGCGAGATCCTCTACTACGGGACCAACCGGCTCTACCGCTCCTTCGACCGGGGCGACACCTGGACCGCCATCTCCGAGGACCTGACCTCCAACCCCGAGCAGGGAGACGTCCCCTTCGGGACCATCACGACGATCGCCGAGTCCCCCAGGAAGTTCGGCCTGATCTACGCCGGCACCGACGACGGCAGGGTCTGGGGCACGAGGGACGGCGGCGCCGCGTGGACGGACCTTTCGAAAGGGTTGACGAAGGACCGCTGGGTCACGCGGGTCCTCGCCTCGGCGTTCGACGAGGGGACCGTCTACGCCACCCAGTCGGGCTACAGGAACGACGACTTCTCGGCGCACGTCTTTCGCTCGACCGATTACGGGAAGACGTGGCAGTCGCTCGCCGGCGGGCTCCCGGCCGAGCCGGTCAACGTCATCCGGGAGGACCCGAAGGCGAAGCACCTGCTCTACCTGGGAACCGACTCGGGCGTTTTCGTCTCGCTCGACCGGGGCGCGACCTGGTCCGCGATGAACGGCGGGATGCCGCGCGTCGCGGTGCAGGACCTCGTCGTCGAGCCGAAGTCCGGCGACCTCGTGGTCGGCACCCACGGCCGGAGCGTCTTCATCGCCGAGGCCGGGCCGCTGCGCAAGATGAAGGACGGCGCGCCGTCGCAGGAGCTGCTCGCCTTCGCGGTCAAGCCCGTCAAGGTCAGCCCCCGGCGGGGATACGGCGAGAACCCGTGGACTCCGTTCTCGCGCATCGATCCGTCGGTCCGCATCGCGTACTGGACGAAGTCGAGCGCTCCGGTGAAGATCGCCGTCAAGGACGAAAACGGAATGCTCTGGAAGGAGATGGAGGGGCCGTCGGCCGCCGGAATGAACGTCGTCGAATACGACCTCTCCGCCGACGCGCTGCAGGCCGACGCGGCCGAGGCGAAGGCGCGGGAGAAGGCCCTGGCGAAGGAGAAGGAGAAGGAGAAGGACAAGGACAAGGACGTCGAGAAGAAAGACTCCGACGGCAAAGACGCGGCCATGAAGGACGCCGGTCCGAAGGCCGCCGAGAAGAAAGACGCCGAGAAGAAACCGGCCGTCAAGAAGGCATCCACAGACGACGACGAGGACGACGAGGAGGAGGACACCGGCAGGGACGAGGACAAACCCGCCGCCGGTCCCGCGAAGCCGCTCGACCCGAAGCTCTACGAGCTGCTGGCTGATCCGCTTCGATCCACCCGCAAGCGGTACCTGCCTCCGGGCAAGTACACCGTCGAGATCCGTTCCGGGCAGGCCGTCGAAAAAACCAAATTGAACGTCCAGGCCGAGCGGGAAACCGGGTTCGGCGGAGACGACTGACACTTGGACCCTCCTGCGCGGCACGAATCCTGCTCTAGCGTCGAGGCGGGTTCGAGCGCGATGCGGAACGAGAGGGAGTCGGATGGCCTGGTTCGGGAAGAAGACAACGGAGGTGGGCTCCAACCCGGCTGATCCCGCGGCGGCTAAAGGGGAAGAGCCGCCGCGACGGAAGATCGGCAAGTACGAAATCCTCGAGAAGATCGCTTCCGGCGGCTTCGGGACCGTCTACAAGGCCTGGGACCCGATGATCAAGCGGGCCGTCGCTCTGAAGACCTGCGAGCTCCCGGACGCCGTCATGCGGGCCCGCGTGTTCCGCGAGGCGCAGCTCGCGGGCGGCCTCCAGCACCCCAACATCACCACGGTCTTCGAGTTCGGGGTGGACGGAATCGTCCCCTTCCTCGCCCAGGAGCTCCTCTCCGGCGAGGACCTGGACAAGGCGATCGCTCGCGGTGCGCCCGCGACGATCGAAGAGAAGGTCCGGGTCCTGATCGCCGTCGCCTCGGCGCTCGAATGCGCGCACGCCGCCGGGATCGTGCACCGCGACGTCAAGCCGCCCAACGTCCGCATTCTCGACACGGGGACCGTCAAGATCATGGATTTCGGGATCGCCAAATCGCTCGATTCAACGACCAGCTCGCTGACCAGGGACGGAATGGCGATCGGCTCGACCTCCTACATGTCGCCGGAGCAGATCGTCGGAGACCCGGTGGATTTCCGCACCGACCTCTTCTCGCTCGGGGTCGTGGCCTACGAGCTCGTCACGGGCAAGAAACCCTTCGCCCACACGAAGCTCTTCCTCCTGCTCGAGCAGATCGTCAAGACCGAGCCGGTCCCGGTTCTCGTCGCCGCGCCGGGCACCCCTCCGCGCCTGGCCGCGCTGATCGAGCGCGCCATGGCCAAGAAGCCCGAGGAGCGTTTCGCCTCCGCCGCGGAATTCAAGGCGGAGCTCGAAGCCGTTCTCGCGGAGCCGGCCGCGAAGGCCCTCCCGGCGCCGCAGCCCGCGCGGGCCGCCGGCTCGATCCTCGTCGTGGACGATGACGAGCGGGTCCGCGACGCGGTCCGCGTGCTCCTGGAAGGCGAGGGCTACCTCGTGGACGCCGCCGGGGACGGCGCGGCGGGAATCGAAAGGCTGGAGAGCACCGACGTCTGCCTGGTCCTGCTCGACCTGGCGATGCCGGGAATGGACGGCTGGCAGTTCCTGGAGCGCCAGTCCAGCG
>DATFWF010000237.1:0-4455 GCA_035259605.1 Thermoanaerobaculia bacterium | reverse complement strand
ATGTCCATCGTGCGCACCAGGCTCTCGCGCAGGGCTTGCCGGCGCCGGCCGGGATTGTCCCGGTCGCTGATCGCCGGCAGCGCGCCCGCCGCCAGCAGCGCGAGGCATGCGATCGCGAGCGCCTTTCCGAAGCTTCCGGAGTTCGACTTCCGAGTAACCATGACGTCCTCCTTTCGACGTCACGAGCCTCTTTCTTTCCCGCCGGCGAGTCTTGGGAGTCGTCTTGGGATTTCCTGGGGTTTTCTGGGGAATGGGCGTGCGCGTCTTTTTCGGTGACTGCACCTTCGACGGCGAGACCCGCGAGATCTTCCGGGGCGAGCGGCCCGTCCACCTCTCGCCCAAGGCTTTCCGGCTGTTGGAGCTGCTGCTCGAAGCGCGTCCCCGCGCCCTCTCCAAGGCCGAGATCCACGAGAAGGTATGGCCGGACGCGTTCGTGTCGGAGGCGACGCTGGCGAGCCTGGTCGCCGAGATCCGCGAGGCGATCGGCGAGCACGGAAAGGACGCGAGGCACGTCCGGACGATCCATGGCTTCGGCTACTCCTTCGCCGGCCCGGCGACGGAAGCCGCGAGGGAATCGCCGCTCCCGGAAGCCGGCTCCTCGTGGCGGCTGATCTGGGAGAACCGCACGATTGCCCTGCCGGAAGGGGAAACGGTCCTCGGCCGAAGTCCCGATACAGGGATCCGGATCCCCTTAGACGGCGTCTCCCGACACCACGCGAAGATCGTCATCGCCGGCCCCGCCGCGACCGTCGAGGACCTGGGAAGCAAGAACGGGACGTTCCTGCGCGGCGACAGGATCTCGGGCCCCGCGCCGCTCCGCCATGACGACGTCCTGCGGCTGGGGCGTCAAAACCTGACCGTGAGATTCGTCAAGAGCGAGCCCTCCACGCTGACGGAGATCGGAGAACAGTCCGGGAAGGAGACTCCCGCCGAAGAAAACGGGCGGGGACAGTCCCCGCCCGCTCCCGGCCGGAAGAAAAACGCCCGCTCTCAGTAACGCGGCTCGCGGACGATGTCGCCGCCCGCGGTTTCGCACTGAGAGCCCGCGGGAAACAGGCGCAGGTAGTTGGTCAGGAGAGCCGCCACCACCCGGCTGTCGCGCATCGCGGTCTCGAGCGATCCGCCTTCGAAGATCGGCGCGATCCCGGCCGGCTGCGCGTCGCCGATGACCGGACCGCGGAACTCGACGACGAGCGTGCGCGCCCCCGCGTAGAGCCCGACCGACCGCGGGATTTCCTGGCCGGACGCCTCGTAGACTAGCTCCGCCTGAGAGAGGGTCAGCGCCGCTTCGGCCGACATCTCGGGACGGGTCTGGAGAATCCGTCCGACCACGATCCTGGCGAACAGGTCCCATTCCGCGGAGCGAGGATCTTCCGGCAGCAACGCGGCCGCCGTGGCGTAGAGGGCGGCGCGCGCGGCATCCTCTTCCGCGGTCGTCTCGACCAACACGGCGTATTCCTCGAGCGGGGCGATCACGTCGGCTTCTTCAGCGGCGACCTCCGCTACTCGGGAGTGAAGCGCTTCGATCCTTCCGCCGTGGTCGCCGACGTCGCACTCGCTGTCGAGCCGGGCGGAGCCGATTGCCAGGTAAACCACCACCGCTCCCGCCAGCGGGCGGTGGCCCCAGAGCGCGGAGCTGGAGGCCACGGCTTCGAAATAGTCCAGCGCGCGCTCCAGGTCGGCCGCGGAATGGCCGATTTCATACCGGTTCAGGAACACGTTTCCGAGAGAAAGAAAGACCGACATGATCCGCGGGTTCTGCGCCGCGTCGGGGTGCTCGGCGACGTCGATCCCGACAACCGACCAGTCCGCTCCGCCGTAGACCCGGACGAACTCGTCCATCGCCCGAAGCTGGGCGGCCCGCAGCGCCTGACGGCGCCGGCCGGGGCCGTCGTTGGGACTGATCGCGAGCGCCAGGCTCGCCGCCAGGCAGAGACCGATGCCGATGGCTCCGACCCTTCCGAGAAATCCGGGCTTCCGATGGATGGTGTCCATGACCGACTCCTTTCGTTCCTCGCGTCGAGGATCGGCGCCATGCCGTCTCTCGCGCTGGGAGAACTGCTTCCGTTTCATGGGATCGTCATCAGGATCGACCGGAGAAGCCCGAGGCCAATGCTCAGCGCGTTCGCGAGACGCGCGGGCAGGAAGGGAGTGACTCGCGGCCTCGGAGCCGGCGCCGCCGAGTCGCCGACCGGGACACACTGAAGCGCGAAGACGAGGTCCCGCGCCGATTGAAAGCGGCGGTCCGGATCTTTCTCGAGGCAATGCTCGAGGATTCGATCGAGCTCGACGGGAAGATCCGGGTCACGCAGGCGGATCGACGGCGGGTCATCGCGCAGGATCGAGGCGAGCTTCTCCGCCGGACTGTTCCCGTCGAAGGCGGGGTACCCGGTGGCCATCTCGTGGAGAACGCATCCGAGGGCGAAGATGTCCGACCTCGCGTCGGCGCGCTCTCCGCGGACGTACTCGGGTGCCATGTAGCCGATGGTTCCCAGGAAGGTCCCCTCTTCCGTGGACGCCGACTGCTCCGCCGCGGCCGTGGATTCGCCGTCCGAATCGGGCCCGAAGGGTCCCTGCAACTTCGCCAGGCCGAAGTCCGCGATCCGGACGACTCCCGATCTCGAGATCAGGATGTTCGCCGGCTTGATGTCTCGATGAACGATCCCGCGCGCGTGAGCCGCCGCCAGTCCCGACGCGATCTGAATCCCGACATCGAGCGCCTTTCGGAGCGACAGCTTCCGGGCGTCCAGGAGAGTACGGAGCGTTTCCCCATCCACCAGCTCCGAGACGAAGTAGGCAAGGCCTTCCTCCCGGCCGGCGTCCAGGACGCCGACGATGTGGGGATCCGACAGCGCGGACACGGCTTTCACCTCGCGCTCGAAGCGACGGACCCGCTGCGGATCGGCGGCGAGCGTCGGGGGCAGCACCTTCACGGCGACTTCACGGCGCAGCTTCGTGTCGAGCGCCCGGTAGACCTGTCCCATTCCGCCGGACCCGACGAGCGACTCGATCACGTAGCGTCCCAGTCGGGTTCCTACCGGCAGGCAGGCATCGCACGCCGGCGACTCTCGCTTTGATTCACGCGTTGTCTGGGCGGCGTTGTTCATCTCACTCACCCTTTTCCGATTCCGCCGGCGCGTTTCCGATTGCAGGCGGGAAGTGCCAGAGGTAGGACCCGACGATGTAGAAATAGACGGCCTTGCTGTTCAGGACAGCCGCCCAGAGCGGCGAACCGATTTCCATCGTTTCGACCGGCGAGGTCTCGACCCAGAGGGAGCCAGCCTGCGCGAGCCGGGCGATCGCTTTCGTTTCCAGGTCGGGATCGAATGCGAACGGGAAGAGCGTCGCGTCGCCGGATGGATCCGACGGGATCGTCCAGTGGAGCTCCTCGTCGAGGTAAGAGCGATAAGTCTCGTAGAGCTCCGAGGTGTTGTGCCGGAACTCGGGAGGCACTTCCCGGCCCGAGACGTGGTACGCCACGGCTCCCTGTTCGAGGAGCAGCAGCGTCGCCGCCGTGTAGGTCGGGTTCGGAAAGAAACCGTGGTTGGACAGGGCGAAGTCCTCGGTGACCGTCGCGGTCTTGATGCCGTCCCGGTCGGGCGCATCGGAGGGACGCGAAATCGCGTCGTAGGCCAGCTGCCTCGCCTTCCGCTCCCAGGCGCCTGCGTGGTCGTGCTCCGGCAGGAAGTTGGCCGCGGCCGCCAGGAGAGCGGCCTCCCAGGCGTTTTCCTCGGCCTTCGAGTCGCCCGTCGAGGAGGAGTCGTAGGGCAGGTAGGGAAAAGCGTCGGTCAGCCGCGCGTCCGCCTCATCCTCCGTGATTCGAAGGGCTTGCGCAGACAGCCGCGCGACTCGATCGGCGAAATCGCGGACCTCGCCATGCCTCTCCAGGCGCTTGAGGGTCAGGTCCAAATAGCTGACGGCCGGCGCCGAGAGCCACCGCTGCCCCCAGAGCCCGTGGTTCCCGGCGACCCATTCGAGCCAATCGAGCGAAGCCTGGAGATCGGCAGTATCATTTCCCCATTCGTACCGGTTCAAATAGACGTTCGCGAGAGACAGCGGGATGAAGACGATGTTCGGATTCCCGGCGTAGTCCGGGTTCGCAATCATGTAAGCTTCGACACAAGAAAAATCGGTTTCCCCATAGAGCTGCGCGAGGACGTCCATGACGCGCCATTCGGTCCTCTGGAGCGTCTCCTGGGCATCAGGAGCTCTGGAGGTGTGCGCGGAAGCCGATCCCGCGACCGTCGCGACGGCGACGATCAGCAAGGTCGCGCGCCAGCTCCTCGATCGTGTCTCCTGGTTCATGCACCGGATGTCGCCGGTGCCCGAGGACCGTTACGGAACTCCGTCTCAGCCGGCCGAACCGGCCCAGGCCGCGGGCGGCTCCGATCCGGACGCGATGGCCGCCGAGCTGTCTCTCCGTTTCCGCGACCGGCTTCGCTTCTTCGCGGCGCG
>DATFWF010000236.1:0-4223 GCA_035259605.1 Thermoanaerobaculia bacterium | reverse complement strand
TCGTCCGCCACTTTTTCCGCGCGGTCGCGGAGAACTTGTCGCAGGCGCAACCTTAGAATCGTCGCCGCGATGCGAATCGGAGTCCTGGGCGGCAGCTTCGATCCCGTGCACTGGGGCCACATCCGGCCGGTCGAGAAGGCGGTCGAGCGTTTCCGGCTGGACGAAGTCCTCTACGTTCCTGCGCGGCTTTCGCCTCTGAAGAAGGAGGCGCCGGCCGACCCGCGGCACCGCGTCGCGATGCTCGCGCTGGCGATCCAGGGACATCCCGGCTGGACGATCGACCTCCAGGAGCTCGACCGCGAGCCGCCGTCCTATACCGTCGAGACGCTGCGCAACCTCCGGGCGCGTCGCCTGCAGGATGAAATCTTCCTGTTGATGGGGACCGATACGCTGGCGGGCCTCGCCCGCTGGAAGGAGCCGGAGGAGATCGTCAGGCTCGCCCGGATCGCCGCCTATGAGCGGGAGCCGTTCGCCGGCGCGGAGCGAAAGGTACCCGATGTGACGGGACTGCGCGAAAGGCTGGAGGTTTTCGACGCGGGGTCTGTTAAAATCTCTTCGACTGGCCTTCGGGCGGACCTGGCGCGCGGAGACAGCGCGGCCGATCGCGTCCCGGGACCCGTCGCGGAGTACATCACGAAGCACGGTCTCTACAGATCCGGGATGGCGGCGAGTTGAAGGCGCTCTCCTCCCGGGACAAGGTCCGGGAAGGGCTCTCCGCCGCGCTCGACCGCAAAGCCTCCGCGGTTCTCGTCTTCAACCTGACCGAGCTGACGACGATGGCCGACTACTTCGTGCTCTCGACGGCCAGCAACGACCGCCAGGCCCGCGCCATCGCCGACTCGATCACCGAGGTCCTCGGCCCGCCGGTCTCCGTGGAGGGGATGTCGACGGCGAGCTGGATCCTGATGGATTACGGCGACGTCGTCTTCCACGTCTTCCAGGAAGAGGCGCGCAAGTTCTACGCGCTCGAGCGGCTGTGGGGCGACGCGGAGAACGAGACGGGTGTCTTCGCCCGCATGTCCTGAGGCGGCCGAGTCTTTGAGCGGCCGCTGACGCGGCCGACCGGGGCAAGAGAGCAAGCGGCCGCTGCCGACCATCCCATGGCTGACAAAGGGCTCCTCGGCAGATTTCCCACGAAGAACCGGGCGCTCGCGCGGGAGATCGCGTCGCTCGGCCGTGCGCTCGAGCTTCCGAGCACGGTCCTGATCCTCGGGGAGAGCGGGACGGGTAAGGACCACCTCGCGCGGGCCCTCCACGACGGCTCCTCGCGCGCGGCCCTGCCCTTCGTCCGGATCGACGCGGCCAACCTCTCCGACGAGCTCTTCGAGAGCGAGATGTTCGGCCACGAGCGGGGCGCCTTCACGGGCGCGGTCGCGTCCAGCCGCGGGCTGCTCGAGACGGCGGGGAAGGGCACCGCGTATCTCGACGACGCGTCGTCGCTCTCTCCATCCGCGCAGGCCAAGCTCCTGCGCGTCCTCCAGGACAAGACGTTCCGGCGGCTGGGAGGGACGGAAACGTGCCGGTTCTCGGCGAGGCTGATCGTTTCCTCGCGCCTGGACCTCGCGGCCCTCGTCGAGCAGAGCCTTTTCCGCCCGGATCTCTTCTATCGAATCGACGTCCTCGCGGTGCGCCTGCCGCGCCTCTCCGACCGTCCCGAAGACATCCTCCCGCTCGCCCGCTCGTTCCTGAAGCGCGCGGCCCGGGGATTCCGGCGGCCGGCCCGCCGCTTCGTTCCCGAGGCCGAGAGGATCTTCCTGCGGCACCCGTGGCCCGGCAACATCCGAGAGCTCGTCCACGTCGTCGAGCGCGCCGTGCTCGCCTGCCCGCATGCGGAGGTCCGGCCGGAAGACCTTCCCGCCGGCGCGCTCGGCTCCCCGCAGGCGCTGCTCGCGGCGGCCGTGGAAAAAGCGTGGACCCTGCGGGAGCTGACCGACGCTTACATTGCTGAGACACTGCGCCGGGCAGGCGGCAACCGCACCCTCGCGGCCAGCCGGCTCGGGGTGTCCCGTAAGTCCTTGTGGGAGAGGGGCCGGCGGCGTCGAAAGGGTTGATCCAAACTGGAATATCTCGGGTATGATCCCGCGTTCCATTCGGGACGTCCCGGTGTCGGAAGGGACGCTCGGTAGAAGGAGAGAAATCTCGATGCCTAGCACCACCGCGCGCGCGGCCAAGCTGCCCAAGAAGGAACTCGAAAAGTACCGCCGGCTCCTGCTGGACAAGAAAAGCAGCCTCGTGAACGAACTGGCCAAGACCAAGAACGCCGAGGAAGAGACCACCGAGGAATCCACGCAGGACATCGCCGACAAGGCCGTCTCCTCCTACACCCGGGAGTTCCTGTACTCCCTGAACGACACCGAGCGCAACACGATCCAGCAGATCAACCTGGCCCTCTCCCGCATCGACGACGGCACCTACGGCTTCTGCCTGAACTGCGGCAACGCGATGAGCGAGAAGCGCCTGACCGCGATCTCCTGGTCCCGCCACTGCGTGGACTGCCAGGAGCTCGCCGAAAAGGGCCTCCTCGAAGCTTAGTCTTTCCGTCTCTCCGTTACCGGTGTCGTAGGCGAGGGCCTTGCGCCCTCCCGCCTCCGGTTCGTCTCTCTCCTCGAAGTAGACTGCCTTCGTGACGCAGTCTCGTTTCTCCGAAGCCGGCGTTCCCTCCTTCGACGACGCCCCCGGGGTGATCCTCATCTCCGGAGACGTGGATTTCTTCGTCGAAGAAGCCGCCGGCAAGGCGGTGGAGAAACTCTCCAGAGGAGACGGCGAGGTTCTCCGCTTCGAGGACGACGCTCCGGCGGAAGCCGTTTCGGACTCCCTGCTGAACCGGTCGCTCTTCTCCCCGCGCCGCGTCGTCCAGTTCGACGTGACAAGGATCCTGGGCTCCGAATCACCCGCCGCGCTCCTGGATCAGGCGGTGGAGGCCTGGGAGAAGGGCGGGTCGGCCGGACGGCGGGAGGCCTTCCGCCGGATGCGCGCGGCGCTGACGGCGCTCGATCTGCCGCAGGGGCTCACGCCGGAGGAGGCGGCGAAGGAGGCCGCGCGAAAAGCGCGGCGCAAGCCGCTCGAGGAGCAGCTGGCGGCGATCCTGCGGGAGCTTCCCGAGGAGAAGGGCGGGGGACCGGGAGTGCTCAAGGAGGCGATCCGGCTGCTTCTTCAGAGGGGCAATGATGGGACGGTCGCACTCCTCACCGCGGTGAACCCGCCGTCGGGCGTGGACCTCATGCGCGAGATCGCGGAGAAGGGACTCGTCCTGGAGGCCTCGGTCGGCGACGACGCGGCTGGCGCGCTGAGCAGGCTGGCCCGCGCCCTGGCGAAGGAGCGCGAGGTCACGCTCGATGCCGACGCCGTCGGCCGCCTGATCTTTCAGACCGACTCGGAACCGCAACTCTTCGCCGCGGAGCTCGGCAAGCTTCTCGACTGGGCCGGACCTGGCGGACGGGTTCGCGCGGCGGACGTCCGGGAGAACGTCTCGGACGAGTCCTCGGAGGATGTCTACGAGTTCCTGGACGCGATCGGGCGAAGGGACGCCGCGGACGCTCTCGGGCGGCTGGACAGGATCTTCTCCGGCCGGCCCGTCCGCTCGGGAACTCGCGAGGAGGAACCGGACGCCGACTTCTGGCCGTTCAAGTTTCTCTCGATGCTGACCGACGAGGTTCGGCGGATGCTCTACATCCGAGCCCGTATGGAGGAGATGGGAAGCGGACCGGACGCGTCCATGAGCTTCCAGACATTCAAGGCCCGCGTGGCGCCTCGGCTGGAGGAGCCGGTGGCGCCGTTCGGGAGATCGCCGTTTGCCAATCGAAGCGGGCAGATCAGTCCGTTCCTCTGGTACAAGGTCGCGGGGCGGGCGGCGCGGTTCTCGACGGGGGAGCTGGCGCGGGCGCTCGGGCGCGCGGCGAACGTGGACGTCGCGATGAAGACGTCCGTCGAGCCGGTGGACGTGCTGTCGGGGTATGTCGCGGAGCTGATCGCAGGAGTTTGAGCCCCGAGAGGGGCGCGACCGGAGGCGGGAGGGCGCAAGGCCCTCCCCTACAGCACGAAACGGGAGCCCGCCTCCGGGACGCGAAAGCGCTTAGTATCTGGCTCGCTTGATCGGGATCGATTTGTCTCCGAAGGTGGCGCTGGTCACCGGCGGGTCGCGCGGGATCGGCAGGGCGATCGCGCTCGACCTGGCCAGGGCGGGCGCTCGCGTCGCGATCAACTTCCACAGGGACGAGAACGCG
>DATFWF010000235.1:0-8372 GCA_035259605.1 Thermoanaerobaculia bacterium | reverse complement strand
AGCGCCGCGATCTTCCGGCGCGCCCAGAGTCGGTCGATCCCGCTGTCGCCCGCGGTTGCGGACAATGGCACCCGCTCGCTCCAGCGGACCCCCGCGCGCTCTCCCGAGACGAGAACTCCACCGCCGGTGCGAGAGAGCTTCGCCGCGACGACGAGCGGCTCGCCCGCGTAGAGGTCCGGGATCTTCGCCGGCCACGCTTCGACGGCCGCGTCGTCCCAGTCGAGGCGCACGTCGGTCAAGACCGGCGACTCGAGCTTGCGGAAGAGCGCTCCCATCTTCGCCTCGACCTCCGTGGGGCTCCCGACATAGGTGAACGTCCCGCGGCCGAACTCCGCCGCCTTCGTCATGAAGTGCGAGTTGGGAGCCGAGCCGATCCCGACCGTGAAGAGGCGGCTCCTGCCGAGGTGCTCGCGGATGTACCGGAAGAGCTCCTCCTCGTTGCCGACTCCCCCGTCGGTGACGAAAACGACCTGGCGGACTTCTCCGCCGTCGCCGGCGCCCTCGAGCGCCGCGCGCAGGGCCGGGAGCATCTCGGTTCCTCCGTTGGCCTGGAGCTTCGCGACCCACCGTTTCGCCTCTTCGACCGAGCCGGGCAGCGCGCGGCGGCTCTCGTCCCAGAGGCGGCTCATCGAGCTGTTGAACTCGATGATGTTGAACCGGTCCTCCTGGTTCAGGCGGTCGAGCGCGAAGAAGAGCGACTTGCGGGCCTGCTCGATGGAATCGCCGTACATCGAGCCGGACGTGTCGAGGATGAAGATCGTCTCGCGCGGCAGGCGGGCGGCCGGCACGGAGGCGGCGGCGGGCGGCAGCATCACGAGGACGGTGTAGATCTGGCCGTCCAGGTTCTCGGTGAAGAGCGCCGGGCGCGGCCGGTTGCCGAGGTCCGGCTCCCATTCCAGGACGAAGTCCCGGTCGGCCGCCGCCGGGGCGGCCATCGCGACGGAGTAGGCGGTGTCGCCGATCGGCGCGGCGGCGACGGTGTGCGTCGAGCTGTCGAGCTTGCGCAGGCGCACGCCGGTTTCGAGCTCCACCTGGAGGCGGACCGGATTGACGCCGGGCTCCCCGGGGCGCATCACGGCGGGCACGATCCGCGCATCCGGCATGGCGCGAAGGCCGACGGCCGAGGCCACGGCGGCGGCGGCGGCCACCGCGGGATCCGGCGAGACCGATCCGGGGTCATAACGCGGCGCGACGACCATCGGGAAGCGCAGGTGGAACTTTCCCTCGTCGAAGCGGAGGGTCTCCTGGTACTCGATCTCGATCTGGACGGTCTCGTTGGGGCCGATCGAGGCGACCGACGCGGTGAAGATGTTGGGACGCTCCTGCTCCAGGAGCGACGCCTTCTTCCCGTCCGCCTTCGCCTGCTCGTAGATCTTCTTCGCCTCGACCCTCTCGCGGATCTCCGCCTCGATGACGCGCTGGCCGGCGGTCATCCGCATCCGGTCCACGGCGGCGTTCTCGGGGAGCGGGAAGACGTACACGCCTTCGACGCAGTCCCCCGCGGTGTTGGCGAAGCGCTGTCGCACGCTCGCCCTGGCCACGATCCCGGTCACGCGGATCGCGACTTCCGTTTCGAGGGCCGGCGCCGGAAGAAACACGCCGGGCTGGTCGGTCTTGATCAGCAGGCTCCCGGATCGCACCTGGTCGGCGCGGACCGGTGCTCCCGGCTCCGGGAGCGGTTGCGCCCTGCCGTGGGCGGCCAGCCAGAGAAGGACGAGGAACCGAAGGGCCGTGGCGACGTTGGACCTGCGCGCGCTTTCGCGAATCATGGCGATCCTCCCGCCGGAAGAAGACCTCGGCGGGAGGAATCCGTTCCGTCGCGGCGAAGGAATTGCGGAGGCGGGATGTGGCGGAATTGTGGCGGGCGGTTGTGTCCGACCGCGCGGCCTGCTTAATCTTCCATCGCATGCAATCCCGCACCGAGCTCGTCGCGGTCGTGGACGACGAGAAGAACATCCGCGAGACCGTCGCTTTCGCCTTGAAGCGCGAGGGCTATCGCGTCAACACCTACGCCGACGGCGCCGAGGCGTGGGCGGCGTTCAAGCGCGAGCTTCCCGATCTCGCCGTGCTCGACATCCTCCTTCCGCGTATGGACGGCCGGGAGCTCTGCCGCCGGCTTCGCGCCAAATCCGAAGCGCTCCCGATCGTCTTCCTCACGTCGAGGGACGAGGAGCTCGACCGGGTGCTCGGCCTGGAGCTGGGAGCCGACGATTACCTCTGCAAGCCGTTCTCGATGCGCGAGCTCGTCGCCCGCGTGAAAGTTCTCTTCCGCCGGGCGGCGCTCGCCGCCGATCCTTCGCGGCGCGAGGAGTCGAAGATGCTGCGGGCCGGCGCGCTGGAGATCGACGGGCTTCGCTACACCGCGCGCTGGCGCGGCGAGCCGCTGGCGCTGACCGTGACGGAGTTCCTGCTCCTCCAGGCCCTCGCGCGCCATCCCGGGCACGTCAAGACACGGCAGCAGCTGATGGAGGAGGCGTATCCGCACGACGCCTACGTCTCGGAGCGAACGATCGACAGCCACGTGAAGAGGCTTCGGCGCAAGTTCGAGACACGGGATCGCGCCTTCGCCGGCATCGACACGGTCCACGGGCTCGGCTACCGCTGGACGGAAGACGATCCGCGCTGATGCGCCTCTCGCGCATCGGTAGGCGGCTCCTCGTCTTCAACCTCCTGCTGGTCTTCCTTCCGGTCGCCGGATTCCTCTACCTCGACATCTACGAGAAGCAGCTCCTCGAAGCGCAGGAGCGCTCCATGGTCCAGCAGGGGCGCGTCCTCTCGGCGGCCCTTTCGGGGCGCGGCGTTCTCGAGGGTGGAGAGGTCGAGCAGGTCCTGCGGCGGTTGAACCGGCGGCTGGACGCGAGGCTGCGCGTGGTGGACACGGAGGGCCTGGTCCTCGCCGACACGAGCCGGCTCAGGCCGAAGGAGTACGACCGGGCGGGAGGGGCCGGCCCCTCCCCTGCGACGGCCGGGCAGGCTGCGGCAAGTCCGGCGTCCGCGGCGCCGGCGCGAAGGAATCTCCTCTATCGCGCGGGCGCCTTTCTCGCGGACCTGACGCGGCGCGCGCCGCCTCCCTCCGAGCCGGCGCCTTCCGCCGAGGAAGCCGCGGCCGGCAAGCTCGACGGCAAGGAGGTGCGGGCGGCGCTCTCGGGGCGGTATGGCCGCGCCACGCGCGTGTCCCCCGGCCAGCGATCGGTGACGCTCTCGAGCGCGATCCCGATCGAGAGCGGCGGAGGCATCGCCGGCGCGGTCGTGGTGAGCCAGTCTTCCTACCGGATCCTCCAGGACCTTTACGCGGTCCGCCTCCGGATCGCGGAGATCTTCGCGGTGTCGGTCCTCGCGGCGCTGCTCCTCTCGGTTTTCCTTGCGGCGACGATCTCCCGGCCGCTCGCGGCCCTGCGCGAGGAGTCGGCGGCGATCCTCGACCGGCGCGGGCGGCTGCGCGGAACGATCCGCGGCCTGGCGCGGAAAGACGAGATCGGCGATCTGGCGCGGGCGCTCGAGGAGCTGACGCGGCGGCTGGAGGACCGGCAGCGCGGAGCGGAGACGTTCGCCTCGGACGTGGCGCACGAGCTGAAGAACCCGCTCGCCTCGATCCGGTCGGCGGCGGAGCTGCTCCACGACGTGCGCGAGCCGGAGGAGCGGCGCCGGTTCGTGGGGATCATCCAGGAAGAGGTCGCGCGGATGGAGCGGCAGGTCTCGCAGCTCGCCGAGATCACCCGCATCGACGCCCGGCTCGAGAACGAAGAGCAGGTCGCGGTGCCGTTGAACGGGCTGCTCGCGCAGATCGCGGAGCGGTTCCGGATGCGCGAGAGCGGGCGGGTCGGGTTTGACCTGAGGATGCCGGAGGAGATCCTCGCCGTGCGCGCGGCTCCGGAGAGGCTGACGCAGGTCTTCGAGAACCTGCTCGACAACGCGGCCGGGTTCTCGCCGGACGGGGCGCAGGTGCGCGTCGCACTGGAGAGGTCGCCGGACGGGGCGGCGGTCGTCCGCGTCGAGGACGAAGGGCCGGGGATCCCGGCAGAGAACCTGCCGCGGATCTTCGACCGGTTCTTCAGCAACCGGCCGGAGGGAAAGGCGGCGCGGCTTCATCCCGGGTTGGGGCTGGCGATCGTGAAGGCGATCGTGGAGGGTTACGGAGGAAGCGTCGGCGCCGCCGGCGGCCGGAATCGTGGAGCGATCTTCGAGGTGCGGCTGCCGGCGTCTCGGACGGGGGTGTTCCCGGCGGGCGCGCCGACGGGCCCGGGATGACAGGGTCAGGGCTTGTAGAGCTTGAAGGCGAAGGCGTTCGACAGGAACTTGGCCATGGCGCCTCTCGTCACGAGAAGCGTCGGGCCATACGAACCGTCCGGGAATCCCGAGATGACGTTCTTCGCCCAGAGGAAGTGGGTGCCGCGGCAGAAGATGTCCGAGGTGGTGACGTCGGTGAAGTGGAGGTTGGGGCTGGCCGGGTCGCAGGAGTAGCTCCTTCCGGTCACCGGGTCGGGACCGTAAGCGAGCGGGACCGCGGCGTCGCTTCCCGCCATCGCGCGCGAGACGAAGAGGGACATCTGGGCGCGAGTCACGCTGTCGTTGGGGCAGAACTTGCCGGGCTCGCACCCGGTCGTCACGTTGGCGGCGTAGATGTAGTGGACGTGCCGGCAGAAGGGATTGTCGGGAGGAACGTCCGTGAAGAGGGACGTCCCGCCCGACACGCAGTTGTAGGGCTGGCCCTGCGCGGCCGCCGACTGGATGACGTTGGCGTCCCCGCCGGCAAGCGAGCGGGAGAGGAACACGGCCATCTGGAAACGGGTGACGGAGTCGTCCGGACAGAAGCTCGCCACCGCGCAACCCACCGTCACGCCGTTGTGCAGGATCCGCTCGATGAACGGGTAGAAGACGTGCGTCTTCGGAACGTCCGCGAAGCTCGAGCCGACGTGGATCGTCCACGCCTTCGGCGGCGCGCCGGTCGATGGTGACTCGGTCAGCGTCGCGTCCCAGTGCGAGGAGGGACGGAGGGCCGGGTTCGAAACGGTGATCTCGTAGCAGTCTCCCGTCGCGGCCCCGCAATCGACCGCGGCTCCCGGAACCATCAATCCATAATCGGCGGTGCCGTCGTTGGCCGTGTAGACAGGGCCCGCCGGTCCCGTGAAACCCGCCGTCCCGGTGAGCGGCATCAGGACGCCGCTGTTGTTCTTCCAGGAGGGGCGCACGAAGACCCGCTCGCCCGGCTCGAGGATTCCGTTGCCGTCGGAGAAACCGCCGTCGGCGGAGGGATCGACGGCCAGCCCGACCGGGGCGACCTTGACCGAATTGACCGCCGCCAGGGCGTCCACGCGGCCATACCCGAAGGAGTTGTTGGGGACGACCGATGAGGAGGTGCCCCCGCACGTCTGCGGCGGGCTGACGACGACCGCCGGATTCGCGGTCGCCTTGAGCACCGCCTTGGTCCCCTCGACGTCGCGGAGAAGCTGCGGCCTCGCCGACCAGAGGAGCGCCACGACGCCCACGACGTGCGGGCCGGCCATCGAGGTCCCCGACAGGCTCGTGTAGGTCGAGTCGCTCGTGGCGTAACAGGAGCGGACCGAGACTCCCGGAGCGGAAAGGTCCGGCTTCAGGAGGTTGGGCGTGTAATAGGTGCTCGGCCCGCGGCTGCTGAAGCCCGCGAGGGTGTTGGTGATGTCGTACGCGCCGACCGAGAAGGCTTCGGCGTAGATCCCGGGCGGATCCACGACGGTCGAGCAGCCCGGGCCGGCGTTCTGCGCGGCCGCCTCGACGAAGATGCCGGCCGCCTCCGTGTTGTGGACGACCGTCTCGAGCTCCGCGCGGGTCGTGCACCCCTCCCCGACCGGGCAGCTCCAGCTGTTGTTGATGGCGTGGGGGCGCTTGGTCGGGTCCGGGTTCTGTCCCGCGCTGTTGGTCGGGGCCATCATGAACTCGAAGCATTCGGTGTAGGTCGTCGGCGTCCCGTTGCCCTGGTCCATGTTCCGGCACCCGATCCACTTCGCCCCGGGCGCGACGCCGATCTGGTTGGCGGACCCGTCGTCACCGGCCGCCGTCCCGATCGTGTGCGTGCCGTGGCCGTTGTCGTCGCAGGGAGCGGACGCGTTCGCGCCGCACACGCCGCCTCCGGAGTGGATCGCGTCGTGCCAGTTGTAGTTGTGGTCGGCGGTCGTGCCGTTCCAGCCGCGGTAATGACCCTTGATGGCGTCGTGGGTCCAGCGGTACCCGGTGTCCTGCCCGCCGATGACGATCCCCTGCCCCGTGAACCCCAGGGCCCAGACCGCCGGCGCGTTGACGTTCTGGACGCCCCACTCGGCGGTCTGCGGCGCCTCCACCGCCGTCCGAAGGTCGGCGATCGCCGGGTCCTCGATGCCGCGGACGGGACGGTTCGAGTCCACGCGCGCGACGTCGGCGCGGGCGGCGAGCTGCTCGACGAGCGCGCGGTCGGCCAGGACCGAGAGCATGTTGGCGGCCCAGAAGGACCGGTAGGAGATCCCCCGAGCTTCGAGGAACTTCCTGATCCCGGCCTGCGTGCGGTCGGCGTGCTGCCTGAGGGTGTTGTAGACGTGCCGGCCGCGGGCGTCGTGGTCGCGGATCCCGCGCGCCCCGGAGAGGTCGGCCTGGTCGGCAAGGAAGACGATGACTTCGGCCTTCGAGTCCCCGGCCGTGTCGGCGATCACCTCGGGCGCGATCTTGCCGCTCGCGGCGAAGGAAGCCGCCGCCGGGAGCGAAACGAGCACGGCGAGGAAACACGCGCGAGAGGTGGCCAGGCGGTCAACATATCCAACGGAGGCGGGAGGAGGCAAGGTCCGCGGGGCGTTACGGCTCGCCGGCGTTACGGCTTGTACAGGACGAGGTTGAAGCCGTTGGCGAGGAACTTGGCCATGGCACCGCGGGTCACCAGGCCGCCGGGCTGGTAGGAGTTATCCGCGAAGCCCGAGATGATGTTCTTCGCCCACAGGTAGTGCGTGTGCCGGCAGAAGATGTCCGACGTCGTCACGTCCGTGAAATGCAGGTTCGGGCTCGACGCGCTGCAGGAGTAGCTGCGCCCCGTCGCCGTGTCCGGACCGTACGTCACCGGCACGTTCGCGTCGCCTCCCGCCACGGCGCGCCCGATGAAGAGCGCCATCTGCCCGCGCGTCACGTTGTCGCCCGGACAGTACTGCCGCGGCGGCCCCGCGACGCATCCCGTCGTCACGCCCGTCGAAAAGATGTAGTGGACGTGCCGGCAGAAGGGATTGTCCGGAGCGACGTCAGAGAACTGCGACTGGCCGCCGGAGACGCAGTTGTAGGGATTGCCCTGCGCCGACCCGGACGCGGGGATGTTCGCGTCCCCGCCCGCCTGCGCCCGCGCGATGAACACGGCCATCTGGAGCCGGAACACCGAATTGTCCGGACAGTAGGACGTCAGCGTGCACCCGGTCGTGATCCCGAAGTGAAGGATCCGCTCGACGAACGAGTAGAACGTGTGGGTTCGCGGCACGTCGGAGAAGCTCTCCCCGACGTGGAGGGTCCAGACCTTCGGAGGATCGCCGTCGGATAGCGTTTCGGTGAGCGACGTGTCCCAGTGCGTGGCCGGCCGCGAAGCGCTCGAGATGCCGACCTCGTAGCAGTTGCCGCTCGCCGTCGCGCAGTCGCTTGCCTGCTCGGGAGCCAGCGACCCGTAGTCCGCCGTCGTATCGCCGACCATGTAGGCAGGTCCGGCCGGGCCGGTGTAGCTCGAGGTCAAACCCGACAGGTCGATCGGGTCCGGGCTCACGTTCTTCCACGATGGTTTCACGATCACGCTCTCCCCCGGCTCCAGGATGCCGTTGCCGTCGGACAGGCCGCCGTTCGCCGACGCGTCCACCGCGAGGCCCGCCGCCTGCGCCACCGTCGTCGGGGTCACCGTGGGGGTGGGCGTTTCCGTCGGCGTGGGCGTCGCCGTGGCCGTGGGAGCCGGCGTCACGCTGTTCGTCGCCGTCGGCGTCGGCGTGCTCGTAGGCGTGTTCGTGGCCGTCTGCGTGGGAGAGTTCGTCGGCGTGTGCGAGGGCGTGTTCGTCGCCGTCGGCGGAGTCCCGGTCTTGGTCGGCGGCGGCGGAGGCGGCGTCTTCGACCCCGGCGGCCCTCCCGGCGTGTTCGTCAGGGTCGGGGTGTACGACACCGTCGGCGTATTCGTCACCGTCGGGGTACTCGTCGCCGTCCTCGTGTTCGAAGGCGTGTGCGTCGGCGTCGAAGTCGGAGTATCGGTCGCGGTGGCGGTAGGCGTGGCGGTCGGGGTGTTCGTCGCAGTGTTCGTCGGGGTGTAGGACGGCGTGCCGGTCGGAGTATTCGTCGCCGTCGGGGTATTCGTCGGAGTGAGCGTCGGCGGGTTGGTCGGCGTGACCGTGGCCGTGTTCGTGGGTGCGCTCGTC
>DATFWF010000234.1:0-17264 GCA_035259605.1 Thermoanaerobaculia bacterium | reverse complement strand
CGCCTGTGCGGAAACTCCGGCGCCGAGCAGCAGAACCGCCGCGAGCGCCAGTAACTTCAGCGACCAGGGGTATCGAGTCGATGTACTCTTCAACTCCAGTCTCCTTTTAAGAAACCGCTCAAACAATTTGCGACGAAGGGATTCCGTGAATTTCTTCGCGCGGGAAGAGTTCTTCAGCCGGGACCTCGCCTCAATCGGGGAAACCCGAAGGAGGAGAGGGGAAAAGCCTTAGTTGTCTCTATTCCTCCGGATCGGGACGGCCTGGCGCCGGACGGGAGCAAGCCCGCGGCGCGCCGTTCCGGGCGGCCGGACGGGAACGGGCCGCACGCGCGTTTGCCGCACGAGCGAGCGACCGGCCGGGCCCCTGGCCCTCGGGCCTCCCCGCCGCACGCCCTCGAGCGGCCTCCAGCCGCGTACGGGCCTCCGCGCGCCAAGGCGCCTCAGCCACTGAAGAGCCAGGGAAAGCGCCTCGACGCTCGGCGCCGAGAGAGCGGTCATGGGCAGCAGGAGGAGAGACGCCGGAGCCGGTGATCCGGCGGCCGGGGGGCGCGGACTATCCATCGACTGTGTCAGGGTGTATCTCCTGATTGTTCTCACGGGAACCGCTGGTAGAGCACGGGCACACGAGAATCGGGGCGGCCGTTGAAACAGAACAGGGATTGAACGGAACGTCTGGAAGTTTAGCGGCGGCGATCCGAGGTGTCAAGAAAAGTTTTTGCGAGGGGAGGATCCGCGCCCGAAAAAAAGGGCGCCGCTCTTTCGAGCGGCGCCCGGCGGAGGGCAATGCGGACGGCTTTGGAGGGCAAATGCCGCCCGCGAATGGAGAGAGATTCGTTCAAGTGGGCGCCGCCCTCAATCGGGGAATTCGGAAAAGTGACGGGGGAAAAACCCTGGTCCTTGCTTAGCGGAGAGAGGTCATGCGCCTCGCGGGCGGGGCGAGTCGGCGGAAAAGGAAAAGGGGCGGTTGCCCGCCCCTTCGGTGAGAAACCTGTGGAGTCTTTCTAACTGCCGGTGCAGCCGGGGATGGTCAGGGCGACACCGGAGCCGTTGGCGGTGTTGCCGCCGCTGTCGATGTTGCCGGTGGCGAGGTCGTACTCGCAGCCGCCGTTGGTCTGATCGCCGTTGCCGCCGCTGTCGTTGTTCTTGATCTGGCACGCGGTGCCGGTGACCTTGATGCCGGCCAGTACGTTGGACTTGACCGTGTTGCCCTCGATCTCCACCGGGCTGGTCGTGCCGTTGCCGGCGCCGGCAAACAGGATGCCGTTGCCCTGGTTGCCCTTGTTGCGGTCGCCGACGTCGTTGTTCTTGACGACGTTCGGCCCCACCGTCCCGCCGACGACCCAGGTACCGCTGACGTCGATGCCGTCGCCGGAGTTGGCGAACACATTGTTCTCGTTCACCGTGTTGCCGAGCCCGGAGACGTGGATGCCGTCGCCGGCGTTGCCCTTGTCACGGTCGCCAACGTCGTTCTTCTGGATGAGGTTGGAGTTGCCGGAAACGGTGATCCCGGCTCCGGCGTTGTCGAAGATGTCGTTCTCGAGGAGCTGGTTCGATTTTCCGGAGACGACGATGCCGGTGCCGTTGCCGTGGCCGTCCTCGCCGGCCTTGTTCTTCTTGATGAGATTGCTGTCGCCCGTCACGTCCAGGGCGGCGCCGGAGTTGTCCTGGATGCCGTTCTCGGTGATCCAGTTGGAGCTCCCGATGACCTGGATGGCGACGCCTCCATGGAACTTGACGCCGTTAGAGCCGCGCACCTCGTTGCCGCTGCCGACGACCTTGATGCCGACGCCGGTGCTGCTTTCCGCGCGGGTGTCCTTCAGGAGCGTGTCCGTCCCCGCGCCGCCGACCTTGCTCGTCTCGACGAGGTAGCCGCCGGACCCGTTTCGGACGTCCACGTCCACGATCTCGATGTCCCGCTCGCCCGCGCCGGTGTCGCCGTCGTTGGCGCCCGCGGAGTTCTCGATCCTGATGACAGGCAGGAGATTGCTGGCGGCGGTGACCCTGTGGCCACATCCGTAGATGAGGAGGTCCTTGCCGCCGGAGCCGGTCGAATCGCCGATGACGACGTTCTCGACGGTGTTGGCGTACATGCTGATCACCTGGTTGTCGGACGCCGCGATTACGGCCTGCTGGAGCGTGTCGTGGCGGCCGCCGGTGAAGGTCGCCGGGACCACGTGGTTCGGATCCACGACGTGATCATCCGCCACGTTCGGAGTGCAGTCCTGATCGTCCGGGATGCCGTCCTCGTCGGTGTCCTTGATGACGTCCGTGTCCGCGGAGGCGCTGTTGTTCTCGGAGTGCGGGTCGCTCGTGGTGGAGCTGACCGAGGCGGTGTTGGTGATCTTGCCGGCCTGGGCCGCCGCCGCGCCGGGCTTGACCTTGATGGTGACGATCGAGTCGGAGCCGTTGGTGATCGAGCCGAGGTTGCAGGTGACCGTCGGGCTCGCGTAAGTGCACGTGGGCGAGCCGGGCGTGGCCGAGACGAACGTGACTCCCGCCGGGAGGGTGTCCGTCAGGGTGACGCCGGCCGCCGTCGCGGGGCCTCCGTTGTGAACGGTTACGGTGTAGGTCAGCTCCTGCCCCTGGAGAACCGGATCCGGCGAGTCGGTCTTGGTCACCGACAGATCCGCCCCGGCGGGGGCCGTCACGGAGGTCGTCGCCGTGCCCTGATTCGGAGTCGTGGGGTCGGGCTCGGTGGCCGCCACGCTGGCCGTGTTGGAGATTGTTCCTGTCGCCGAGGCGCTGACAGTCGCGACAATCGTCACCGTCGCGTTGCTTCCGACGTTGATCGTGCCGAGGTTGCAGCTGACGGTAGTCGTTCCGGTGCATGGACCGCCCTGGCTCGGTGTGGCCGAGACGAAGGTAAGTTCGGCGGGGAGCGGGTCGGTCACGGTAACCGCCGTCGCCGTAGAGGGCCCGCCGTTGGTCACCTTGACCGTGTAGGTCAGCGGATCTCCCGGCTTTACCGGATCGGGAGCATCGCCCTTGGTGATGCTCAGGTCCGCGCTCGCCTGGACCGTCGTGGTTGCGGTGGCGGTGTTCGGCGTGGTGGGGTCGGGCTGCGTGGCGGTTACGCTGGCCGAGTTGCTGAGGCTTCCCCTGGTGCTCGCGCCCACGTTCACGACGATCGTAACCGTCGCGCTGTTGCCGGCATTGATCGTTCCGAGGCTGCAGCTCACGGTGGTGGATCCGGTGCACGCGGCGCCCTGGCTCGGTGTCGCTGAGACAAGCGTCACGCCGGCCGGCAGCGGATCGCTGAAGGCGACTCCAGTGGCATTGTTCGGCCCGTTGTTCGTCACGGCGGCCGTGTAGGTCAGGTTGTTCCCGGCCGTCACCGGGTCCGGAGAATCCGTCTTGGTGATCGAGAGATCGGCGTTGTCGGTGATGGTCCCGCCGAAGTTGCTGTTGCGGTCGCTGCGGTTGTAATGAAGCCGGAATCCACCGCTGTTATGGCCGGAACAGCCCGTAGCCCGCCTCGCGCTGACTCGGAGCGCGAGCGTGTCACCCGAGTCGAAGTGGACGGCGCTGCCCGGCGCCGGAAGATCGATGGTCACAGCAGACGACGGCACGCGGTGGATGGCGAGGCACGCCACGTCACCAGTCGAGATCACGGTGCTGTTCTTCAAGACTTCCACTTTCACATCGGCATTGAGGCCCTCCTGATCGCTGTTGGTGTTGCCGACCCACAGGACGGCCGACCCCAGATCGGCCACGGCCTGGTTGGGAAGCAGCCCGGCGAGCCCCCAGGTCCCGACGACGGCGAAATTCGTGTTCGCGCTACTGATCGACAGGTCCTTCATCGTCGTTGCGCTTTCGGCGGTCGCTGACCCGGCGGTCTCACGCAAGGTCAGGACAGACGACTCGTTGCGCAGATACCAGGTCTTGGCGATATCCGCAGCGGAGGCTCGAGGGGTATGTGCGATGAAAACCAACAGTAGAGCCGCAGCTGATACAAGGCGAGACACAATCGCCCCTTTTCGCGTGGGATTCCCCAAAGCTGTTTTCATTGTTCCTTTCTGTTCTTCAAATGGTCCGAGCGGAGATCTTCCGCACTTGTTGCCAGGTGTGCCTATCAAAAGCGATTCAGTGTTCGGAGCGTAACAGACTCTCGTCGAGGGTCCGCGAAAACTGTCCCTTTTACCCGCCGATTTTCGCGTAGGTCAGGGTCATAGGTCCAATGTCCGTTAGACAGCCGCCGCTCCGCGCGAAGAAAGAAAAAGGCGGCCTGACGGCCGCCTTGAGATTCGTCCGTTATGGAACCGATTCTATGGCGCTCGAAGAGTCGAGGGCTTGTTGGGATCCTTTCCAACCCAGTCGCGGCACTGCCACGAGTGCGTCGTCGACACCGCCAGGGGCGCGCCGCCTCCAGCCGGGTTGATGCGGTAGGACGTGATCACGTCCGTCCTGTAGTTGTTGCCGCTGACCATGCTGCACTTCGTCGGGTAGTTCGGGATCACGCCGTTGTCCACGCGGAGCTTGGAGGTCCACTTGCCCTGCTGTGGATCCTGGATCTTGACGTTGAACTTGAAGGCCGGGTTCACGCCGGGCGAGGAGAAGAAGGGACCGTCGTCCGGGTCCGTGCCGCCATACCAGGAAAAGAGATGAGACACACGAAGTGGCAGCACCTGGACAAAAGTCGAAGACGCCGCGTTCGCCGGACTCCGCAGAACTGCGGGACTGAACGGGAGATGCGTCAGAAGCGGAGGAGGCTCCCCGCGTCGCTCAAGGCGATCCAGAAGTTGATGCCGTCGGCGCAGGCGCCGTAGGGGGTCGTGCCGGCGCCAGTGGAGAAGGAGCCGATCGGCGAGAGGTCGGCGGCCTTGAAGAGGGAAACGCTGTCGCCGCCAAGGTTGGTGACGAGGAGGCGCTCGCCGTCGAAGGCCGCGACGTAGGGGGACGCCAGGCCGTTGCCTGTCAGCGTGGCGAGGACCGAGCCCGTCAGCGCGCGCACGACCGTCACGGAATCGGCGCCGAAATCGGGAACCCAGATGTTGGCGCCGTCGTAGATCGGATACTTCGGGCCGCTAGCGGTCGTGACCGTCTGGAGGATCGCGGCGGCCGGGTCGAGCCGGAAGATCCTGTCGGCGACGTCGTCGGTCACCCAGACGTTGCTGCCGTCGTACAGGATCCCGGTCGGCTCGGAGAACCCGGCTGAGATCGTCGTCACGGTCCAGGGGATCGTTGCGGAAGGGATCACGATCGAGACGGACGAGGCGAGGTTCGCCGACCAGACCCGCGCCCCGTCGAAGGCCAGCGCGCCGGCGGAATTGCCCAGGCCGCTCGAGACGGTTGTCACGGCGCCAGCGGGCTGGCCCGGATCGATCTGGTAGAGGCGGCCGGGAGCCGCCGAACCCGCGGCGAAGATGCGGCCGGCGGCGACGAGAAGCCCCTGGGCTTCCATCGCGCCGGTCCAAGTCTCGAGAAGGCGGCCGTCGCTTGCCCGCACGCGCTGGACGGTGTCGGACGCGACGCTCGAGACCCAGAGATTCACGCCGTCCGACTTGACGAAGAGCGGGCTGTTCACGGCCGTCCGGGCGAGGCCCGCCGGCGGGCTGGTCCCCTTCCACGGCTGCGAGAGCGGCACGCGCCGGCCGCCGCGGCGCAGCATCGCGTCCACGGTCCGCGACACGAACGTCGCCATCTGGAGGCGGTTGACGATTCCGGCGGGATCGTACGTGGTCGGCGTCGTGCCCGTCGTGATCCCGAGCGTGAAGATCTCCAGCACGTAAGGACAGAACGGGTCGGCGGCGACGTCGAGGAACGGACCGCAGATCCCTAGCATCGCGCCCCCGACGCCGACGAGGAGCGCCGCGGCCGCGGCAAACACCATCGGGAGCCGGGGTCTCGATCGGATGAGAACCATGATCCTCCCTCTCCGATGACCGGATGGCCTCAGAAGCGAAGGAGCTTCCCGGCGCCGACCAGCGCGATCCAGAAATGGATCCCGTCGCTGCAGGCGCCGTTGGGGTTGGAGGAGGCCCCCACGTTGAAGGAGCCGGCGGCCTCGAGCGATGCCGCCTTGAAGAGCGAGACGCTCGCGCCCGTGAAGTTTGTCAGGAGGACTCGCTCTCCGTCGAAGGCAGCGGTGATCGGGACAGTCAGCCCGTTGCCGGTCAGCGTCGCCAGGATGGACCCGGTCGAGGCACGAACGACCGTGACCGAGTTCGAGCCGGCGTTGGGGACCCAGATGTTGGAGCCGTCGAAAACCGGGAATCGCGGGCTGGCGCCGACCGTGACCGTCTGAAGGATCGCGCCGTTGCCATCGAGCTTCACGAGGCGCCCGGCGCCCTGATCCGTCGCCCAGACCGCGGCGCCGTCGAAGAGCACCCCGTACATCGAGGAGAAGCCCGTCGTGACCGTCGTGGCGGACCACGGGATCGAATTGCCCGGAGTGACGATCGAGACAGACCCGAAGGTGTTGGCCGTCCAGATCTGCGAGCCGTCGAACGCCAGGCCGGCGGGGCTATTGCCGAGGTTGCTCGCCACGGTCGTGACGACCCCGGCGGGCTGCGTGGGATTGATCCAATACAAACGCCCCGGGTTGGAGCTGCCTGAGACGAAGATCTGTCCCATCGCGGACAGGACGTCCCAGCCGAAGGAGCTTGCCGTCCACGTCTCCAGCAGGCGGCCGTCGCTCGCCCGCACCCTCTGGACCACGTTCGAGCTGCTGGCGACCGTCCAGAGGTCGACGCCGTCCGAGATCACGTAATACGGGATGGCGAGGTCCGTCCTGCCGAGCGTGGTCGTCGCGGCGTTGGCCCGGTCCCAGAACTGTTTGAGCGCCGCCCGGCGGCTGCCTCGCTGGAGAGTCCGGTCCACGGTTCGGGAGAGGAACGCCGCCATCTGAAGTCGGGAAACGCTGGCCGAAGGGTCGTAGGTCGTCGGCGTCGTTCCGGTCGTGATCCCGAGGTAGAAGATCTCCAGGACGAAAGAGCAGAAATTGGCATCCGTGAAATCCGTGAAGGGGCCGCACACTCCCAGGACAACGGAGCCGCCGCCAAGGAGCAGAGAAGCGCAAACGAGCACCGCGGCCGGCGCGAGCCGACGGGAAAGGCGGATGAGACTCATGGGCCCTCCTTGAAAGGTGAGGGCCTCATTCTCCTACGCCCCGGACCCCTTTCTCGACAACGCGGATCCGATCCCGGCCAGGAGAACGCTGGTCGGCGTCAACGTAGGCATCCAGTGCACCCCGTGCCGGGCGTTGTTGCGGAGCAGGTTTTTCACGATCCAGACGCGCGGCCATTTGTCATGGATGTCGTTGCCGTCGATGGTCAGGTCGTGGCCGGCGATGGGGGGTACGACCGGGGGCGGGAGGGCGCAAGGCCCTCCCCTACGGCACGACCGGGTCTAGAACGGGTAGCCGATGGAGAGGAAGAAGCGGGCGCCTTTTTCCTTGAAGGAGCCTGAGCAGACGGCGGTGGGGTTGTCCGCGCATGGTTGAGGCTTTCTGACCGTGGTCGAGCCGTCCGGATTCGTGACCACTTCCGTGACGTCAAAGGGGATGGTGCGGGGATTGACAGGCCATCCAAACTCGGCGCGGATCGGCCCGATCGGCGTCATGTAGCGCAGTCCCGCGCCGACGCCCTGGCGCAAGCCCGTGTCCCCTTCCAGGGCGAGGTGAATGTCGGAGACGTTCTCCCAAACCTGCGCTGCGTCGTAGAAGATCGTCGCGCCGAGCGCGCCCCAGATCGGCACGCGAAGCTCGGCGTTGAAGCTGAAGAAGCCGTTGCCGCCGACGACGTGGGGGCCGGCGCTGCAATCCCATTTGTCGAGGACCGGGTACGCGCCGGCGCAGGAGCCGGGCTTACCGTCGGACGTGGGCGCCGCGTGGGTGTCGGGGTCCACGGTGACGCGGTAGATTCCGAGCAGGTCGGTGTCGAACGCGCGGTTGGTCGAGCGGCCGCCCGCGAAGTTTCGCTCGGCGATCGGCACCTGGATGGTCTTCGGGCCATACGGCCAGATCGTTCCGACGCGGACCGCGACGGCGAGGACGGAATTTCCGACGGGACGGAAGTACGCGCTCTGCGCCGAGATCTTGTGGTAGCGCGCCTCGGCGCTGATGAAGGGGAACGCGAACTTGTATCCCGCAGTGATGTAGTAGCCGCGGTGCGGATCGATGATGTCATCGCGGCGGTCGTAGAAAGCCGTCGGGCCGATCGTGGACTGGAGGATCGGCTGGTCGGCCTTGGGGAAATCCTGCAGCTCGATCGGGGAAAGGGCGCTGGAATCGAGCGGGGTGATTCTCTCGTACGCGTACCGCATCGCGAGGCGGAAGTACGGAGTCACGTAGCGCGAGGTCTCTACGATCGTGCCCAGGCGCCGAATGTCCACCTTCCCGATCGGTTCGACCCTGTAGTAGGTCAGGATCGTCAGCGGATAGCGGGTGTTGAAGAAGTAGGGCTCGCGGAAGCTCGCCTGGAGCCTCCCGCGGTGGGAGATCGGAGCGATCTGCGCCTCGATGCCGGCCGACTGCATCCGGCCGAAAAGGTTGTTGTAGGAGATGCCGCCGACGACGTAGGGGTCGCTGCGGTTCGTGTCGGCGTCCGGAGCGTACTGGTAACCGATGCCATAGAGGAGCGACAGCGGCCTCCCCTCCTGGACCTCCAGCTCGACGTTGCGGATCGCCGTGCGCGGATCGGGCGGCTGAGGACGCAGGTCCACGCGGCGGAAGACGCCCGTCCGCGACAGGTTCCTCTGCGTCTGGAGCACGGCGGACTCCGAGAAGGGATCGCCCTCCTTCCAGGCGACCTGCCGGGTGATCCGGGAGTTCCGGGTTCGCGCGTTGCCGCGGATGATGGTCTTGCCGAAGTAGGTCCGGATGCCTTCCTCGACCCGGTAGAGGACCTCGACCTGCAGCCCGTCCTCGGCGACCGTGACGTCGTCCTTGACCGAGGCCTCGCGCCAGCCGTGATCGTGGTAGAAGGCCTGGAGGTTCGCGACGTCCTCGCGGACGAGGTACGGGTTGAAGAAGGCGCCGTTCTTGATCTTGAGCGTCTTCTCCGCGGCCGCGTCGGCGGCGTGCTCGGCGCCTTCCACCTTGACGCCGGCGATCACGGCTCTCGGGCCCTCTTCGATCGGGATCGTCAGGACGAGCCGGTCGGGCTTCGATCCCTCGGTGACCTGCGGCTTGTCCACCTTCGCGCGGATCCATCCACGGGTCTGGTAGTAGCCGAGGATCGCCGAGAGGTCGCCCTGCACGTCGTCGTCCACGAGATGACCGGGCCGCAGTAGCGGCAGGCCCTTCGTCTTCGTCACCATGAGCGCGAGAAGGTCCTTCTCCTTGACCGAGGCGTTGCCGGTGAACGCGATCTTCTCGATCGCGAGCTTGGGCCCCTCGTTGACGTTCACCGTAACCGTCAGGACCTCGGGCGTCTCGTTCCAGGCGTAATCCACCTTTGCGTGGTAGTAGCCGCTTCCCTGGAGCTCCTTGCGCTTCTGCTCGACGTAGAACAGGACGATGTCCTCGTCGAAGCCCTGGCCCTCGGCGAGCGAGTGGAGCTCCTTGCGGACGGTCTTCTCCTTGATGCCGGCCGTCAGGACCACGATGTCGGGGCCGACGGTGACGCGGTAGACGGGCATGATCCGGCCGTCGTCGGTCGGCTGCGCGGCGATCAAGTCGATGTTCCCCTTCAGGCGGTTGTTCTTGTGGAGGAACTCGGTCATCCGGGTCGCGTCGGCGCGCGCCTTGGATTCCCGGTAGCGGTCGCCCGCCTTCAGGCGCGCCTTCTTCAGGAGGTCGGCGGCGGAGAAGGGCGCCGTCTTGCCGTCGAAGAACGGCGCGGCCACGCGGGCGGGCTTGCCCGGCTCGATGCGGTAGAGGACTCTTGCCTTGAAGGTCGTCCAGTCGAAGTCCACCTCGGGAGAGATGTCGGCGTTGAGATATCCCTCTTCGGCGAGCCTCCGCTTGATCGCCGCGGCGCCGACGGGAAGCACGTCCGGATCGAACACGGAGCCCTCCGCGAAGGGAAGGACCCGGCGAAGCTCGGCGCGCGTCACGGAAGGCGCGGTCGAGAATTTCAGCGGCGAGATCTTGAAGGCGCGGAAGAGCTCGACGGTGACCTCGACGCCGGCCGGCGTCTGTTCGGTCACGATCCGGACGTCGTGGAACTCCCGCGTCGCGAAGAGATTCCGGATCGTGCCGCCGGTGGCCTCTTCCGTGAGCGGCTGGCCGACGTGGATCGCGATCAGGCGAACGACCTCGTTCTGATCCACCGGACCGTCGGTCGTGTAGATCACCGACACCACGATCCGCCCGAAGGAATCCCCTTCGCCCCGCGGGGCCTGGGCCTCCTGCCCCGATGCCACCGCAGTCAGACCCACGACGAGCAGAGCACCCAACCAGAGGCGGGCGGGCGCAAGGCCCGCCCCTACGAGCATTTGTAACGCGGAAATCCGCATCACAAACGTTGGCGCCGGCGGACGTCGATCAGGTAGACCCCGTTTTCGTCGCGGCGTCCCTGGAGGACGATCGTGTCGCTGATCCACCACTCCAGGCGGAAGATCGGCTCCTTGCTCGTGTCGAAGGACTGTGAATACGTCACGAGCAGGTTGGGGGTGATCTGCTTGCCGACTGTCGAGCGGACGTCCACCGGTCCGCTCGAGGAGAAGACCGGATCGATCTCGAACCGGTCGAGCTTGAAGAGACGCTGCGTCGGCCGCGTCACGAGGCTCGTCGCTGCGGACCCGGCGATGTTGCCGGCGGTCGTCGCGAGGTTCTGGTTGCCGACCGTCGAGGCGCCGGGCGAGGCGCCCGTCAGCAGCAGGCTCACGATCGCCTCGTCGGCCTGCGGCGGATCGGACGAGAAGCTCGTCTGGATGCGCGGCCATGTGCCGACGAGCCCCACGCCGACGTCGTAGCCCTTGATCTCGGCCCGCAGGTGAAGGTCGATGATCGGCGCGAACCCCTCGGTGTTGGCGAAGGCGATGACGCCGGACTCGACCTCGTAGCGCACGTCGCGGAACGTGATCCGGCCGCCTTCGTCGAGCACGATCTGGCCGGCCAGCGTCGGGTTGGCGACCGTTCCGCGGGCGAAGAGATCCACCGAGGCCGTCAGCCTCGCCAGGTTGTTGCGCACCTCGAGCGAGGCGGCCGACACGATCCGCACCTCGAGGCCCGTCTTCGACTTCCACGCCTCCTGCGCGATCGGGACTCCGGCCGGCCGGCTGCTCGCGATCAGGTCTGAGATCGTCAGCTCGATGTCCTTCGAGTAGGTCCCGCGCTGGAGGACGACCTCGCCGCGGATCATGTTGTTGCCGGAGAAGCCGGTCGCGACGAGGTCGGCGTCCACGACGAGCCTCAGGTCCTGCGGGTAGCGCAGCCCGATCCGCCGCCCGACGACGGAGACGCGGAAGTCTCCGAGCCCCATCCCCTTCAGGTTGAAGTTCCCCGAGACGTAGACTTCGCCGCCGCCGGTCCGGGCCCGCGCCTCGACCTCGCCCCGCGGGCCGCGGAAGGTGATCGAGCCGTCGATGTCGTCGAGCACCTGCGCCAGCGACGTCATCCGGTACCGGCCGTTTTCCAGACGGATCGTGCCGGAGAAGTTGGGCGCGTCGAACGTGCCGGAAGCGCGCACGTCGGCGACGATGCGGCCGGAGGGATTCAGGTCGGCCGAGACGAGCGTCAGGAGCACGGCGTCGAGCGGGCCGACGGCCGACGCCGAGAAGGTCATCGGGGTCTGCGAGAGCGAGAGCCAGCCGGCGATCTTGAGAGACGTGACGCCCTCGCCGGCCGCCTCGAACTCCTGGATCGTCAGCCTGCCCGCCGAGAGCGTGGCGCGCACGTCCCCTTTCGTCGCCAGGATCCCGGGGTGTCCCGGATAATCCACGCGGGCTCGGGTCAGAATGAAGTCCCCGGCGGGAAGCTGGCCCGCCTTCTCCGGCAACGTCATGTTTCCGTGGAGGGCCACCGACCCGCCAGCGCCGGCCGGAAGCGAGAACGGCGTCAGCGCGAGGAAGGCGCCGAGGTCGGCGGCGTCGAGGCCGACCTCCACCTTCGGCGGATGTCCGAAGAGGTCGCCCTTCGCCGAGAGCGTCCAGTGCTCGGGAACGGACGCGGTGCCGTCCAGGACCCCGTGCGTCATCGTCAGGTCGAGCCTCGGCGCGAGGCCTCCCGAGAGGTAATGGCCGTAAAACGTCGCCTGCGTCAGCGTGGCCTGGACCTTCAGGTCCGGATGGTCGAGCTCGCCGCCTCCGGTCAGCTCCATCGAGAGCCTGCCCTTGACGTCCTTCGAGACGCTCTCGAGCGCGGTGAGCGCCTCCAGCGGCACGTTCTGAGCCGACAGGCGCGCGTCGAAGGTGTGCTCCTTGATGGCGAGCGATCCGCCGCCCCGGATCTGGCCGCCTCCGAGCTCCGCCTGCAGTCCCTCGACGCCGAATCGGTCAGGCTCGAAGTGGATGGTTCCGGTCAGCAGCTTGATCTTCTGGCCCCACACGACGGCGTCGGCGAGCTCGACCGGCCCCCCGCCGGCGACCGCGGCCGGCGGAGTGCCGTTGACCTTCAGGTTGCCGGAGATCTTGCCCTCGACCGGGAAATCGAGGTCCAGGTACTTGAGCACGCGCGGGAGCGAATAGCCGCGAGCGGCGATCGCGAGGTCGAGCCGCGGCTTGCCCGGGTCCGGCTTGAATCGGGCCATGCCGTCGAGCGTCAGCGTGGCGTCGCCCTCGGTCACGCGAAGCGTCCGGAAGAAGAAAGCGCCTTCGCGCATCTCGATTGTCCCGTGGACGGCGCCGAAGGGGACGTCGGCGTAGACCGTGTCCTGCGCGGTGATCTCGGCGGTCGCGTCGGGGTCTCCCCACGTTCCCGCGAGATGGCCGCGCATCTCCCCGCTCCCCGAAACGCCGAGCCGCTCGGGCTTCTCTCCCGCCGCGGCGAGGAAGTTCTGGAAGAGCTTGTCCACCTCGGTCAAGTCGCGAGAGCGCAGGTGGAAATCGAAGTCGGGCTGCCAGACGCCGATCTTCAGTCCCCCGGTGAGCTCGAGCGTCGATTGCGGGAAGTGGAAGGCGACTCCCTCGAAACCGATCCGCCCGTTGACGAGCGACAGCGGCCCTCCGCCCGAGACCGGCAATCCGAACCGCCCCGGAACGCTCGAAGCGGCGGGCGCGGCCGCGATCGTCAGCATCCCGCCGCCGTCGGCGCGGTCGATCCCCGCTTCTCCCCAGCGCAGCGCGACGGAGAGAGCGCCCGTCCCCGAGAGGCCGGTTCCCTTCAGCCCGATGTCTCCGAAGAAACGCTCCATGGAGAGCCCCGCGGCTTCGAGGGCGAGCGTCATCGGCTGAGGCTTGGAGGTCAGGTTGGCGATTCGAAGGACGCCGTTGGCGCGGCCTCCCGCGTAGTCGGCCCGATCGATGCGGGCGATCAGCGCCTCGGGGCGGGCGGCGACGCTGGCGACGACGTTGTCGAAGGTGAACTGGTTGGAGCGAACCTGCGGCGCCGTCATCGCCCCGGTGATCCGGAAGCCTCCGGCCGGCGGGATCTCGACGCGCGTGTCGAGCCGGGCCGCGCCGCCGAAGCCGAGCGGGGAGCGGAAGATCCTCTCGATCTCGTCGATCGAGATGTCGCCCGAGGCCTGGAAGATCGAGTTGGTCTTGCCCGCCGTCTCGATCGAGCCCGAGGCGCGGATGCGGCCGAAAGCGCCGGAGAGGCCGACGTCCTCGAAGGTGACTCCGCGGGCGGAGTCCAGAACGAAGCGCATCGAGAGCTGCGTCGTCAGCGGCTCCGCGCTCGGCAGCTTCAACGTCGCGCGCCGCGCGTCGAGGGATCCGCGGTAGCGGTCCTCGGGAAGCGAGTCGAGCTGCGCGGCGAACTGCTCGAGGCTGCCGGAAATCCCGATCTGCCGCCCCTGGAGTTCCAGCATCCCTTCCTGGACCAGGACCGACGCGATGTGGAGCTTCACGCCGCCCTGTTTCGACGGCCGCGAGAGGCCCGGCGGAAGGTTCCACTTGCCGTCGGGGAGCTGCGTGAGCGAGAAGCGGGGCCGGAGCGCGCGTACCCGGCCGATGCGCAGCTCGCTGCCGACGAGAGCGATCCCGCCGCCGATGGAGATCTCCTCGGCCGAGAAGAGAGGGCCCGGGAGGCTAGGGTCGTTTCCGATCCGGACGTCGGCCAGCCGGATCGTCGGCGGGAACATCCGGATCTCGACAGTCCGGAAGGTCACCGGGCGCCCGAGGGCGTCGGCCAGGCGGGTCTGCGAGACGCCGTGGATCAGGTTCTGGAATCGGTCGGACTTCCAGATCGCGTACGCCGTCGCCACCAGGAACAGCGCGATGATCGCGAAGAGGCGCAGCGCCGAGAGGTGGTGCGCCTCGGGGGCCGGCGGGGGCGGCGGCTTCTCCTCGGACTCGCTCATCGCAGCGTGAGGGGGCTTGTCATCAAACGCCCCAGTTGAGTTTCTCGGAGAGGCTGTGGAAGTTGTCGGACTCGGGCGGGCGCAGGAGCGTCGCCGCCGATCCGGACTCGCGGACCTCGATGGCGCGCCCGGGACCGATCGTGAAGTTCGTCTGGCCGTCCAGGGCGAGGTGCACCCCCTCGTCGCGGGGCCGGCCCGTGACCTTCAGCCCGATCGTGGCGGTGGCCGGGACGACGAGCGGCCGCTGCGTGAGCGTGTGAGGGGAGATCGGCGTGACGACGACGGCGGCGAGCGCCGGGTCGAGGATCGGGCCGCCCACCGAGAGGCTGTAGGCCGTCGAGCCGGTCGGGGTGGCGACGATGACCCCGTCTCCGCGGAAGCGCGCGACCGGGAGGCCGCCGATGGAGATCTCGAAGGAGGCGATGCGTCCGGTCGGCCTGCGGTTGAGAACCGCGTCGTTCAACGCGCGGTAGATGCCGTGATCCGGTCCGTCGGGGATCGTCACGTCGAGGCGGCGGCGGCGGTCCTCGCGGAAGCCGCCGGCGAGGAGCTCGTCCAGGCGCGTCAGGGCCTCCTCCTGCTTCAAGCCGGTCAGGTAGCCGAGGGCGCCGACGTTGATGCCGACCACGGGTGTCGTCGTCGGCGCGTAGCGGGCGACCGAGAGGAGCGTGCCGTCGCCCCCCAGCACGATCACCAGGTCCGAGACGCGGGCGATCCGGTCGCGGCGCAGGTCCGAATCGCGGCGCATGGCTCCAGCCGTTTCCACGTCGAAGACCACCTCGACCCCGCGCCGCCGCAGGGCCTGCTCCACGCTTTCGGCCAGCCGCAGCGCCCGAGGGGAGACCTTGGCGACGAGCCCGACTGTCCGGAAGCGGTGCCTCCGGCCTCGCCGGGAGGGGCGTGAACCCTTCATCGGAGAGCAATTTACAGGAAAAGTCGACTGGAACAACCTGTCAGGGAACAGGTGTCAGGCATTTCCGCGGACACCTTCAACCGGACGCCTTGAACCCCAGAAGGAATTCCTGGTTTCCTCGGGCGCCGCGGATCGGAGACGGGATGGAGCCGAGCGCGGTCCATCCCAGCGAGGATCCGAACCGCCCGATCTCGTCGACGACACGCCGCTGGACCGCGTCGGAGCGGACGACGCCCCCCTTCGGAACCTCGCGGCGGCCCGCCTCGAACTGCGGCTTGACCAGGACGACGACCGCGGCGCCGGGAGCGAGAAGGGGGACAACGGCGGGAAGGACGAGGCGCACGGATATGAAAGAGAGGTCCATCACGGCGAGCGCGGCCGGCTCGGGGACATCCTCGCGCGAGAGATGGCGCGCGTTGACCCTCTCCTTCGCGACGACGCGCGGGTCGTCGCGGAGCTTCGCGTCGAGCTGTCCGTAGCCGACGTCCACCGCGTAGACGCGGCGAGCCCCCCGCTGGAGGAGGCAGTCCGTGAATCCGCCGGTCGAGGCGCCCACGTCGAGGCAGACGAGATCCCGCGGGTCGAGGCCGAACGCATCCAGCGCGGCGGCGAGCTTGACTCCCCCCCGCGAGACGTAAGGGTGCGGAGGCCCGAGAACCTGGACCGCCGCGGCGGAATCCACCGGGGTGCCCGCCTTCTCGACGCGCCTGCCCTCGACCTCGACGCGGCCCGACAGGATCATGGCCTGCGCCTTCTCGCGGGTCGGGGCGAGACCGCGGGAGACGAGCAGCAGGTCGAGCCGGGTCTTCAAGACCGATTTGTGATTTGTGATTTGTGATTTGTGATCAGGACTGGCAATGACCTTCTCGCCCTGATCATCAATCACCAATTCTCAGAACGTGAGTACGACCTTGACGGAGCCGTTGGGGTCCCTGGCGCGCGCGAACGCGCTTGCCGCCTCTTCGACTGGGAAGCGGTGCGTGACCAGGTCGGCGACGGCGACGCGGCGGGAGGCGATCAGGCCCAGCGACTCCTTCGTGTCGTCCGGGCCGCACGAGTAGGAAGGGACGACGCGGATCTCGCGGAAGTACAGGTCGAACGGCGAGACGTCCCAGGTCTCCCCCGGGCCCGACATCGTGAAGAGCAGCAGGGTTCCGCCGGGCGCGACGAGCGAGGCGGCCTCGCGCATCGCCTCGATCTTTCCGGGAGAGACGAAGACGACATCGTAGAGGCGGCGTCCGGACAGGCGCGCGATCTCGCCGGAGGCGCCGGCGCTAGTCTGGAAGACCTCGTCGGCGCCGCTTTCGCGGGCAAGCCTCGCGCGCGAGGCGACGGCGTCCGCGGCGGCGATGCGCGAGGCTGCGCGAGCGCGGGCGAGGCGGACCGCGAGCTGCCCCGCGGTGCCGAGCCCCACGACGAGGATGGACTGCCCTTCCCCGAACGAAGCGCGGCGGAGCGCCTTGACGACCGTCGCGAGGGGCTCGGTGAAGCTCGCTTCCTCATCGGTCAGTCCGGCCGGGATCTTCCACGTGTCGCGCGAAAGGTTGCCGGCGGGGATGCGGACGAGCTCCGCCATTCCGCCCGGATCGAGCCGCGAGGACCTCCACTCGGCGCAATGGACGTACCGTCCCAGGCGGCACGCGTCGCACTGGAGACACGGCGCATGGTGATGGGGGACGACTCGATCGCCTGGAGCGAAACCCGTGACACCCTCGCCAACCTCAACGACTTCTCCGGCGACTTCGTGCCCCAGGATCGTCCCGGCCTTCCGCGCGGCGTACCACGCGAGCAGGTCCGACCCGCAGATCCCGACGACCCGCGTCCGGACGAGCGCCTCCCCCGCCCCGATTCGAGGCTTCTCGACCTCGACGACCGAGATCCCACCGTCCTCCTCGACCCGAACCGCCTTCATCCGTCGTCCCTTCACGCTAGCCCGGACCGACGGCATACCGGAGGCCTTCGCCACGGGACTGGGCTTCCAGGAGGCGGGGGAGGTCGGAGAGGCG
>DATFWF010000233.1:0-23516 GCA_035259605.1 Thermoanaerobaculia bacterium | reverse complement strand
CGATGCTCATCATCGCCGGAGTCCTGCTCATGATCGTCGTGAGCTGGCCGTTCCTGAAACTCTGGCTGATCGGCAACCGCCAGCGCGTCCGCCTGATCGACATGCTGCTCCTGGGGATTTCCAGCCTCCTCGTCCTGTCCGTCGGCACCCTCTATTTGCTGGATTCCTACGCCTACACCCGGCTCAAGGCGCACATTCATGACGGGCTCAAGACCCTCTCCGAGGGGATCCGGTCCAACATGAGAAGGGAAATCGCTGCCGCCTACAGCCAGCTTCGCGTCCTTCAATCGGCGTCGAGCGCGGAAACCGGGGCCGGTCCCAGGATCGTGGTCGATGCTCTTCAGAGGACTCCGAAGCTCGACTTCTCCTTCTATCCTTTCTTCGAAGCCTATTCGCTGATCGATTCCAAAGGCTTCCAGCAGCAGAAATGGAGCATTCGCTCCCGGTCCCAGTCCCCTCCGCGGATCCCGGTGAGCGACCGCGAGTACTTCACCCGGATCGTCGAGAACCAGACCTGGTCGCTGCCGCCCGAAGGCGGTCTTCCCGAGATCAAGGACTTCGCGCTCGAATCGATACGGTCCATCACGAGGATGGACACCCAGGCCGTGCTGGCCGTCCACAACGACTCGCCCGCGGATCTTCCGGTCGCCACGCTCGCCTTTCCGATGATCTCCCTGATCAAGCCGGTCGTCCCCGAGGGGTTCGGATTCGCGGTGATCGAGGACCGGGACGACGGACGCGTGCTGTTCCATTCCGACGACCGCCGGAACTTGATCGAGCAGTTCTTTCTCGAGACGGACCGCGACCGGCGCCTGCGGTCGGTCGTCGCGGCGCGGCGCGCGGAGCTGATGGACCTTCGATACTGGGGTCGGGACTACAGCGCCTATGTCGCTCCGCTGGCGGGCTTCCCCTGGTCGGTGGTGACGTTCTACGAGAAGGATCGCGTTCGAAGCGTGAACGTGGATTGGATGCTCACGACCCTGCTCTTCCTGATTCCCTACATGCTGGGGTGCGTCTTCCTCTGCCTGCTCATCCTGATCTTTCCCCAGAGACGCGCGACCTGGCTCTGGCCTCATCCCAGGGGCCTGACCGCCTACCTCCAGCTCGCCGTCTTCTACGTCGCTCTCATCGTCCTCTTCGGGGCGGGAATCTACGTCGCGGGGCGGGAACCGGGCGGGATGAGGATGCCGGACTGGCTTCTGATCCCCATCGCATTCCTTTTCCCGACTCTGGCCTGGCTCGGGACCTATTTCCGGCTGAGAGCGGCGCGCCGCGCGGCGCCGATCGCCGGCGACGAGAGCGCCGGAGCGGCGCTCACCGGCGGGGAGCGAACCTGGGCGGAGCCCAACAAGCTGCTTTCGTGGTCCTACCGGGGCGCGGCGGCCCTTCTCCTCGTGATCACCGCGGCGATGCCGACCACCGCGTTCTTCAAGCTGGCTCACTCCATTCAGGTCGAGCCTTACATCAAGTACCAGCAGGTCAAGCTCGTCGAGGGACTCGAAGAACGCCGGGAGCGCGTCGAGAAAGAGGCCTCGTCCCTGTCGGAGGCGAGCAAGGGCCTCGTCTCTTCGCTGAGGACGGCGATCGACCGAACCCAACTCCAGGTCGAAGACGGGAAGGGGAGAGTCCAGGTTGCGCCGGTGGACATCTACCTGCAGCCTTTCGACACCAACATCCGGCCGCTTTCCGCGGCCACGGACGGGAGAGCAGGAAGAGCCGGGAGGTCTCAATCGACCGATCCGCTGCCGGAATTCCTGGAGGCGTACCTGCCCTACTACTCGGAGCTGTCCGTGGAGAGGCGTGAGCTGCTCCATGATCGGGCCAACGACGAGAGCCGTTCCTGGGAACGCGCCTCGGGGAACCGGATCGTTCTCACGAGCACCGGCTGCAGGGGCATGGTGTTGCAGGTCAGCTCCGTCGTTCCGACGTTCGGGGGTCTTCCGGCCCTGTTCAAGGGGAATCGCCTGGGACTGATTCTGGTGTCCTGCGCCATTCTCGGGCTGGCGCTGGCGATCGCGTTCTTCGCGGCGCGAAGAGTTTTTCTCCTGGACATTCCCTTCTGGTCTTCGGGTTCGGGCGGGTTCGCGGCGCCCGGCCAGAACCTGTTCGTCGTGTGCCGGAGACCGGACGTGAAGAGCGCCTACGTTGCCGGCCGCCAGTTCGAGAAACTGGACCTTTCGGCGCTGGCCGGCGCGGGCGCGAAGCGGGAAGACTGGGATTCGGCCTTATCCGGCCTGGAGAAGGCGCTCACGGGCGAGCCCATCGTTCTGGACCGCTTCGAGGTGGGCTCCGGCGAGGGCGGCTTGAGCGCGAAAAAACTCTGGCTCGTCGAACAACTCGTCGGAATCCGGCATCGCAGGCTCATCATCCTCTCCGCGATCGGCCCGGTCCCGCTGCAGCATGCGGGCCTGCCCACCGAGCCGGCCTCGAAGACGGAGGAAGGGCCCAGCGTCGAACAGAAGTGGGCGTCGCTTCTGACGTCGTCCTTCGCGGTCATCGACCTCGACCCGCGCTTCGAAACGGACACGGTCGGGGCGACGAGCGCGCCCGGCAGGATGACGAAAATGGCCCAGGTTCTGGGAGGCGGCTGGCGGGCCATGTTCAAGAACTTCCCCGGCTGGATCAAGGTCCTCCAGCATCGCGAGGTCCGGCGCATCCTCGACAGGGAATGCGCCGGGAATCCGTATCTCTCGTCCATCCACGATGACCTGGAACGGATGATCCGGCGGCGGGGAGACGAGGGCCTCGACCGAGAGGAAGTCCTGACGGAGATCGAGGAGCGGGCCTCCAACTACTATGAAGGTCTCTGGGTCTGCTGCTCGCCCGTCGAGAAACTCGCGCTCGAGCATCTCGCCGAGGACGGTTTCGCCAATTACCGGGACGCCAAGATCGTGCGGAGCTTGATCACCCGCGGCCTCGTGCGGAGAGATCCGCATCTGCGGTTGATGAACGAGACATTCCGCCGGTTCGTCATCTCCACCGTCCGCCGCAATGAAATCGCCCAGCTGGAGCAGGACACCCGGGCGAGCGCGTGGGATCACTTCAAGCGACCCTTCGTGACGATCCTGACGCTCGTCCTGGTGCTCTTCGTCGCCACGCAGAAAGAGCGCTTCGACGCCGCGATGGCGCTCATCCTGGGCGCGACGGGAGTTCTCCCCTCGCTCCTCCACCTGGCGGGGATGATCGTCGGCGAGAAGTCCCCGCTCGCGGAGAAGCCGGATTAGGAAGACGCGAGACTCGGCCCGGACCCGGACCTGTGGCTCAACAGTGTCGAGGTGGTCGCCGCCCGGAGGGTCGGGATCGAGCCCCCCCCGGTACGTCAGGAACATCGAAAAGTCCTCTATGGCCTGGCTCCAGCTCGCCGCCGTCGCGGCCCGGAAGAAGGCGCGCGAGCCGGTCGGCGGACGTTAAGCGACAACATTCCCGCCCTATCGTGCTATTGAAAATCGCCTGGTGAAGGATTCCGATTTCGGTTGCCTGACATGGTCCGAGTCGCCCGCATCCGAGGCCTCCTGGCCGCCTGCCTCCTGGCGGCGCTCGCCGTTTCGGCCTGCGAGAAGGCAACGAGGCGAAACGCCGTCCCCAACGCCCTCCAGACCAAGGCGTTCCTTCCCAACTATCCGACCTCGCGCTACTTTCCCATGGACGCCGGGCACGTGGCCGAGTTCGAGAGAGCCTTCCTGAATTCCAACGAGTTCGAGAAAGAGGATCTCGCGAAACACGGCCACAAGGGTCCCCTTCCTCGGGCGGATTACCTCGCGGTCTCCGGCGGCGGCGACGGCGGCGCCTTCGGCGCGGGGCTCCTGAACGGCTGGACGAAGGCCGGCACGAGGCCCGTGTTCAAGATGGTCACCGGGATCAGCACCGGCGCCCTGATCGCTCCGTTCGCGTTTCTCGGGTCGGAATACGACGAAAAACTGCGCGCCTTCTACACCAACATCTCGGCCAAGGACGTTTCGCGCAAGCGCTCGCTCCTGACCCTCGTGTACCAGGACGCGATCACCGACACGACACCCCTTTGGAACCTCGTCCGGAAGGCGGTCACGCAGGAGATGCTGGACAAGATCGCGGTCGAACACCTGCGGGGCCGCATCCTCCTGATCGCGACGACCAACCTCGACGCTCGCGTTCCGGTCATCTGGAACATTACGGAGATCGCCGCCGGCCGCCGTCCCGATGCCCTGGAGCTGGTACACAGGATCCTGATCGCGTCGGCCGCCATCCCGGGCACGTTTCCGCCGGTGATGTTCGACGTCGTGGCCGGAGGCAAGTCCTACCAGGAGATGCACGTGGACGGAGCCACCACGGCGCAGGTCTTCGCTTATCCGGCCGCGGTTCATGTTTTTCAGCTGGTCCCACGCGAGCGCCGGCTCTTCATCATCCGCAACGCGCGGCTGGATCCCGAGTGGGCGCAGACGGACCGGCGGATCCTGCCGATCGCCATGCGGGCCATCGCCTGCCTGGTTCAGTACGAGGGAATGGGAGACCTGTTCACGCTCCACACGCTCACCCAGAGGGACAACATCGAGTACAACCTGGCCTTCATCCCTCCGACCTTCGACACTCCCCACACCTCCCTCTTCGATCCGACCTACATGCGCGCACTCTACGAGACGGGGGAGCGCATGGCGGTTCCGGGAACGGACTGGTGGTGGAAGAACCCGCCGATCCTGCTCTCCGGGCTGAAAGAGGAACAGCCGGTTTACTAATCCCTCCGGCTCGTGAGACGCTGAGGGGAAACCGATGATTTCGTCGATCTTTCGGCGCCCCTGGGTGCTGGTCAGCTTCACGTCGGTCCTCCTCTTCGGCGCGATCGCCTGGGCGGTCTTCGTGGTCGGCCACGCGCTCCCGCCCCGGCGCATCGTGATGACGACCGGCCCGGAAGGAGGCGCCTACCGGGAGCTCGGCGAAAAGTACAAGCACATCCTGGCGAGGAACGGAGTGCGGCTGGAGACGCGTCCGTCGCTCGGGAACGTGGAGAACCTCCGTCGCCTGAAAGACCCGAAATCGGGCGTCTCGGTCGGTTTCGTTTCCGGCGGTCTCACGAACGAGAAGGACTCCCCGGACCTCGTCTCGCTCGGCACCGTCGCCTACTACCCGCTGTGGATCTTCTGCCGGGGGATCCCCGAGCCGATCCACATCTTTGACCTGCGAGGAAAGCGGGTCTCGGTCGGCCCGGAAGGAGGCGGGACGCGCCCTCTCTCGATGGAGCTGCTTCGCGTCAACGGGATCGACACCACGATCAAGCCGGTCGAGCTTTCACCGGGCCCCAGCGGAGAAGCGCTGCTCCGCGGAGAGCTGGACTGCGCCTGCATGCTCACGACCGCCGAGGCCCCGATTGTGAGAAGGCTCCTGGCCGACAAAACGGTCTCGCTCCTTCACTTCTACCGGGCCGACGCCTACGTCGCCCGCTACCCTTTCCTCCGCAAGGTCATCCTTCCCGAGGGGGTCGGAAGCCTCTCGGAGGACCTGCCTCCGGTGGACGTTCCGCTGATCGCGTCCACGGCGAACCTCCTGATCCGCGAGGACCTGCACCCGGCCATCCAGTTCCTGCTGCTCCAGGCGGCCGACGAGATCCATTCCCGGGGCAGCATCCTCGACCGGCCCGGACAGTTCCCCTCGCCCGAGCAGGTGGACGTGCCGCTGTCCCCGGAGGCCAAGCCCTTCTACAAGTCCGGCGGGAGTTTTCTCCAGAGGCACCTTCCGTTCTGGCTCTGGGTTTTCACCTCACGGCTGCTCCTGCTGCTCGTCCCGATCGTGGGCGTCCTCTATCCGCTGACCCAGATCCTCCCCGCGATCGTGGACTTGTTCGTCAACGTGAGGCTCAACCGTTACTACGCGGAGTTGCGCGACATCGAGATGCACCTCGACCAGGGACGTCCGGTAGCACCGCTGCAGGAACGCTTCAAGCGCCTGGAGAAGAGGGTGAACCAGATTCGCGTCCCGACCCGGAACGCACGAACCCTCTACGGGTTGAAGTTCCACGTCGACTTCGTCCGCCAGCGCCTGGCGGCGCAGGCTCACCAGGAGCTGCCGAAGACGATGTAGAAGGCCCACTTCTCGGGCCCGCGGGCGACGTCGATTCCCAGAGCCGCGAGGATAGAAGCTCGTTTATTTGAGTTCGGCCAGCCAGATGTCACCCTCGGTGCCGGTTTCCGTGTAGGTGATCCAGCGGTCGTCGCGGGAGACTCCTAGACTCAGGCCGATCCAATAGCCTCGGACGTCGAGGAGCTTGCGCGATTGCCGAGTCTCCGTATCGAGGAGCGCAATGCCTTTCCTGCCGCGCACGAGCAGGCGTCGGCTATCGCTCAACCAAACGGGGGTCTTGAAGAATCCGTCCTCGGCGTCCATGACCTTCTCATACCGCTGTGTAGCGAGTGTGAAGGTCATGATCTCGCCGGCTGTGCCATCTAGCCTGACTCGAGGCCCCGCCAGACGCTTGCCGTCCGGCGACCAGGAGAGCGGCCAGAACCGGCTGGAGTCGTCGATTTCCGGCATCGGGCGGGCGGGTCGCGGCGATTCCTTCGAACGCAGGTCAACGATCTGCCACCCCGCTTCGATCGCCGAGACCGCGATCTCCGCTCCATCGGGAGACCAGACGGGGAAGTTCCTGGTGTGCTGGCCGCTTGTGAGCTGCTCGAGACCGCTGCCGTCGGGCCGGATCATCCAGAGCTGATAGCTGCCGCTGCGATCCGAATAGAAGACGATGCGCTGCCCGTCAGGCGACCAGGTCGGTCCCCGGTCGCGGAATGCGTCGTCGGTCAGGCGGCGGTATTCACCGCCGTTGACCTGGGCGACGAAGAGATCCTCTTGATTGCTCGTCTGCATGAAGGCGACCCACTTGCCGTCCGGGGAAAGCTGATGGTCGCGAATCGGCAGGGTGCCTCGAAGAATCGGAACGGGAAGACCGACCGTCCTCTGCTGCAGTGGATCGAACTCGAGCTTGAACAGACTCGACCGCCAGTCCAGGCTCGAGAAGGCGAACCGCTTCCCGTCCCGGGAAAAGCTGACCTCGCCGCTCCAGAGAGAAGGCGACGTCACCGGCTCTGGTTCGCCGAGAACTCGTCCGGAGCTCTCGTCGATCGCGACCCGCCAGAGATTCATGGTGCCGCCGCGGTTGCTCGAGAAGTACAGGAACTTCCCGTCCGGCGACCAGGCCGGGCTCCAGTCGAGCGGCGCGTCGTTGGTCACCGGGACGCCTTCCTTCTCGGCTTCCGACCCGTCCGCCGCGACAGTCCAGATGTCCCGCTGACCGCTGTTGCCCCGAAGGCCCCAATAGGCGATCCGCCTGCCATGCGGCGACCAGCTCGGCTGCATAGTGTCGCCCGCCTTCGACAGAATCCGCTTGCCGCCCGTTGCGACGTTCACGGCCCAGAGGCCGCGCTGCGTGCCCGCGCGGTCGCTCGCGAAGACAAAGGCGCCCGCCGCGACTGCGATCTCGCGCCCGTCGGGAGACCAGGTCGGGTTGAAGCCGAAGTCGGTCAGGCGGCGGACGGACTCGCCGGTCGAGCCCATGAGGAAGATGCCTCCGCCGTCGCGCTCGGAGCGGAAGGCGATCTTCTCGCCGTCGGGCGAGAAGGCGGGCTGCCAGTTGTCCGCAGTCGAATCCGCGGTCAGGGAGACGGGGTTGCGGCCTCCGACACGCAGGAGGTACAGGCCGAGATTGCCGGCGGCGTCGCTGACGTACACGACGCTCTTGCCGTCCGGCGAAAGGGTCGGCTGTGACTCCACGCCCCGTGTGTCGGTGAGCTGCTGGAACGACGCGGGCCGGGACGGCTGCGCGGAAGACGCGGCCCGCCCACGCCAGAGGCGGCCGGCGAGAAACGCCGCCGCTGCGATCGCGACGAGGACCGCCGCGGCCGCCGCCAGGCGCGCGCGCGGGCGCGGCGGCTCACTCAGCGCAACCGAAGCGCTCGCGACGGAGCTTGCCGTCAGGGCGTCCAGGCCGAAGGCCAGGTCGTGCGCCGACCGGAAACGATCCGCCGGGTTCTTCTCGAGGCAGTGCCGCACGATCTTTTCGACGCCGGGCGGGATGCTGCGGTTGGCGGTGCTCAGCTCGGGCGCGTCTTCTCTGAGGATTGCGCTCATCGTGTCGGCCGCCGAGTCGCCGGCAAACGCCCGGTTGCCCGAGAGCATCTCGTAGAGGATCGCGCCGAAAGAGAAGATGTCGGTTCGGGCATCCAGAGGCCGTCCGCGGACCTGCTCGGGGGACATGTAGCCCAGGGTTCCCAGTACGACGCCGGGCTCCGTAGCCGGAGAGGCCGTCGGAGAGCTCGTCTGGCTTCCCTCGGACGCCTCCGGGCGCGCGACGCGGGCGAGCCCGAAGTCGAGGATCTTGATCCGGCCGTCGCTGGTCACGAAGAGGTTCTCAGGCTTCAGGTCCCGGTGGACGATTCCTTTCTCGTGGGCGACGGCGAGCGCCCGCGCGATCTGGAGGGCGTAGTCCAGGGCTTTGCGCAGGGGGAGGGGGCCGCCCGCCAGCGCCGCGCGCAACGTTTCTCCCTCGAGGAGCTCCGTGACGATGTAAGGCGAGCCTTCGTGGGAGCCAAAATCGTAAACAGCCGTGATGTTGGGATGATTCAAGGCTCCCGCCGCCTGAGCCTCCTGCTCGAAGCGTCTCAGCCGATCGCCATCGGCGGCGACAGACGAGGGCAGGACCTTGATCGCGACGTCGCGCCTCAAGCGCTCGTCTCGGGCACGGTACACCTCTCCCATTCCTCCGGCGCCGAGCGGAGAAAGGATCTCGTACGGGCCTAGTCGGCTTCCGATTGGCAGGGTCAAGACTTGCGGATTGTATGGCGGTGGCGGCCGATCAGGCGGTGCGCCAGGAAGCGGGGACGTTGAGGAACGAACGATCGAGCTCCGAGACGGATCGGCAGCCGAGGAGCTTCAGGGTGCGTGACAGGTCTTCCTTGAGGATCGAGAGGGCGCGCGCGACTCCGGCTTCGCCGAACGCCGCCAGGGCGTACGCGTAGGCGCGGCCAATGAGAACCGCGCGGGCGCCGAGGCAGAGCGCCTTGGCGATGTCGCCTCCGCGGCGCACTCCTCCGTCCATCAGGACCTCGGCGCGGCCGCCGACCGCCTCGACGACTTCCGGCAGCGCGCGAAGCGACGCCGCGACGCCGTCCAGCTGCCGCCCGCCGTGGTTGGAAACGATCACCGCGCTCGCGCCCTCGTCCACGGCGCGGCGGGCGTCGTCCCCGGTCAGCACTCCCTTGATCGCGATCGTGCCGGGCCAGGACTGTCGGATCCACTTCAGGTCTTCCCAGACGAACGCGGATTGGGCGAGCGCCGCCGTCACGTCCATCAACGGCATCGGCCCCTGCCCCGGCACGACGATGTTGGGAAGCGCGGGGACGCCGCCGTCGCGAAGGAACGAGGCGAGCCAGCCGGGGCGCAGCGCGATCTGGGCGGCGAAAGGGATTCTCTGGAGGAGCGTCCCCGAAAGAAGCTCCTTCATGCCGTTGCGGTAGTCGCGCTCGCGCAGGCCCGCCACCGGCGTGTCGACCGTGACGACGAGCGCCGAGTAGCCCGCCTCGCGAGCGCGCTCGAGCGCCGCCTCGGACGCGGCCCGGCCGCCGACGAGGTAGAGCTGGTAGCAGACCGGGCCGGACGACGCTGCCCGGACGTCCTCGAGAGGATGGCCCGAGATCGTCGAGAGGATGTAAGCGGTCCCGGCCTGACCCGCCGCGCGGGCCGCGGCGACCTCGCCTCCCGGGTGCATCAGACGGCTGTAGCCCACCGGCGCGAGCATGGCGGGAAAGGAGAGGTCGAGCCCGAGCGCGCGCGCCGCGATCGACACCTCGCCGACGGGGACCGCGTGGCGCGGCCGAAAGGTTAGCTCTTCGAAGGCCCGGCAGTTCGCCCGAAGGGTCAATTCCCCTTCCGCGCCCCCATCCAGATAATCGAAGACGACACGGGGCAGGCGCCTCCGGGCAAGCGGACGGAAGTCCTCCACGTTGACGACTCGGGAGGAACCGGCGGAGCGAATGGGAAGCATGGAAACGGAAGTGATCCTATCGCCGCGCGAGAACGTTTCTTGCACAGTCCAAACGGATCAAACCGCCAGCGGGCGGAAGGAGGCACCATGATTCGGAGGCTCTGGCTCGTCCTCGGATTCCTCGTTCTCGTTCCCTGTCTGGCTTACGGCGGAGCAGTCATACGCTCGGCGTCGGGGTTCTCGCCGGCCTCCATCCAGACGGCCGTGGACCAGTTCCGGGCCGATCTGGGCAGCACCAACAACGGCGTCGGCGGGACGTTCCCGTCGGGCCACCGCGAGATCAACTGGGACGGAGTCCCGGACGGGTTCTCCGCGCCCAACAACCTCCCTGCCAACTTCTTCAACGTCAATTCGCCGCGCGGCGTCGTTTTCTCGACGCCCGGCACGGGCTTCCAGGTCAGCGCCAAGACCGGCAATCCGACCGTCACCGCGTTGCGCTTCGGAAACCTGGATCCGGACTACCCGTTCGAGTTCCAGACGTTCTCGCCGGAGCGGCTCTTCGTGGCGCTCGGCAGCAACGTCACCGACGTCACCTTCTTTCTTCCGGGGACGAACACGGCCGCCTTCGTCAGCGGCTTCGGCGCCGTCTTCGCCGACGTGGATCTCGGGACGACCGCGAGCCTCCAGTTCTTCGACCCGTCCGGCGTTTCGCTCGGCGCCTTCGCCGTGCCGTCGCAGCTTCCCGGGAACCAGGACCTCTCCTTCCTGGGCGTTTCCTTCAACGCCGGCGAGAAGGTCGCGCGGGTCCGGATCGTCAGCGGCAACGCGGCCCCCGGCGCCCACGACAACCCGGCGGGCGGGGTCGATGTCGTGGCCATGGACGACTTCCTGTACGGCGAGCCGCAGTCCCTTCAGGCCGGTTGCGTGGGCGATGCGGCGACCCTCTGCCTGAACAACGGACGCTTCCGGGTGCAGGCCACGTTCCGCCCGCCGCCGCCTCCTCCTCCGGGACCGCCTCTCTCGCCCGTCGGCCAGGCCGGCGCGACGGGAATCACCGGCGACTCGGGGGCCTTCTCCTTCTTTTCGCTGAACAACCTCGAGTTGCTCGTCAAGGTCGTCGACGGACGCCCCTTCAACGGGAAGTTCTGGGTGTTCATCGGCTCGGGGTCGAACGTCGAGTACACGGTGACCGTGACCGACACGACGACCAACGCCGTCAAGACGTACACGAACCCCCAGGGGACGCTGGCGAGCTACACCGACCTCCAGGCCTTCTAGCCGGTCGCCGGCAGAGGCGCCTCGCTTCGACGAGAGTCTTGGGACGCCCTTGACTCTCCGGAGCGAGGCGCCTATCGTCATTTTCAGTCATCCGACTCAGGCCGGGGCTCGGGTTCGTCCGGGGAAGCCTTTCAGGTGGGTTGCGAGCGCCGGTCCTCGGTGCTCGAGAGGGGAGGAAGGGGAGATGAGGGGTATCGTGGCCCGCAGGTCCGTCCTGGCGGTCGTGGTGCTGTCCTGTTCCGTCGTCCTGGCGGCCGAGATCGCGGCCATTGCCAACGGCAGCTTCGAGAGCAACGGCGGGGTCGACAGCAGCACGTTCACCGGCTGGACGGTTGCCAACCAGACCAACGGAAGCGGCAACTGGTACGTCCAGACCGGGACGACGGCGGGCGGCGCGGCCGAGATTTGCACCGGCCTTCCGGTTCCCGCGCCGACGGCCGGAAGCTTCGCCGCGATGACGAACCAGAGCAACCCGGGCTCGCACGTCCTCTATCAGAACATCGCCGTACCGGCGTTTGGCGCGACCCTCTCCTTCGACCTCTTCCTCCGGAACAACGGGGGTGCGTTCGTCACGCCCGCGACCCTCGACTTCACGGTCAACCCCAACCAGCAGGCCCGAGTGGACATCATGTCGACCGGGTCCGCGGTGACGGACGTCGGAGCGGGGGTGCTCAAGAACGTCTACGCCACGAAGGTGGGCGATCCGCTGACGAGCGGCTACACGAAGATCACGATGGGTCTCCAGCAATTCGCCGGACAGACCGTTCGCCTTCGGTTCGCCGAGGTGGACAACCTGGGCTGCTTCCAGATGGGCGTCGACAACGTGCAGTTGCTCGGGCTCGACCCGATCCCGACGCTCTCGCTTCCGATGCTGGCGCTCCTGGCGGCGGGGCTCGCCGCGCTGGCTCTCTGGCTGCTGCGCCGTCCGTAAGGCGTTCCGGCTAGGCGAAGCGGCTCGCGAGGTCGGCGAGGGTCCGCACCTCGACGTCGGGAAGGATGTCGGGGCGCGCGGGCTCGGAGAGGCGGTTGATCCACGCCACGGGGATGCCGAGCTCGCGGCAGGGAGCGACGTCGTGGAAGCGGCTCTGCGCCGCGTGGAGCCACCGGAGAGGCCCGATCTGCCGGCGGGCCTCTTCGAAGTGGCCGTGCGCGGGCTTGTAGGAGCGAACCTGCTCGGCGGTGATCAGGATGTCGAAAGCCACCTCGAGATGGCGCCGCGTGCCGGCCAGAAGGTCGTCATCCACGTTGGAAAGGATCCCGAAACGGTAGCCGGCTGCCGCGATCCGACGCAGCGCCGGATTCGTGTCCGGAAAGGGGCTCCAGTCCGGCAGCGACGCGGCGAGGCCCTTCGCCTCCTGCTCGGAGAGGGGCCAGCTCATCTGTTCGGCGACCCGGCGCGCCGTCTCGGCGAGGACATCGCGGTACGGGCGATAGCTCTCCGCCTCGACGACCGGCTCGATGCTCGCGTAGAGATCGAGCGCCCGCCGGCGATCCAGAGTGATTCCGGACCGCGCCGCCGCGGTCTCGAACCAGTCCCCGATCCCTCCCTCCCAGTCGATGAGGGTGCCGTAGCAGTCGAAGGTGACGACGTCGAAACGCCGTCCCGGGGAGCGGGCCGCGCTCAGACCGCCGCGCGGGCGGCCGCCGCGTAGGTCGGCTCGCACCACGACCGGTACTTCGACTTGCGGCCTCGAACGACCTCGAAGTACAGGTCCCGCAGCTCGACCGTCAGAGGGCCCGGGCGCCCTCCGCCGATGGGGCGGTGGTCCACGCGGGTGATCGGGACGATCTGGGCCCCGGTCCCGCCGAGGAAGGCCTCGTCGGCGAGCGACAGCTCCGTGCGGTCGATGGACCTCTCGACGACGGTGATCCCCATCTCTTCGCGCAGGAGCGTGATGAAGGTGGCGCGAGTGATGCCCTCGAGGATGTCGTCGGTGATGGGCGGCGTGACGACCGCCCCCTGGCGGACCATGAAGAAGTTGGCGACGGAGCCTTCCGAGATGTGGCCGTCCTTGTTCAGGGTAATCGCGTCGTCGAAGCCCGCGCGCTGCGCGTCGGAGCGGGCGAGCGCGGAGTTGACGTAGGAGCCGGCGATCTTTCCGCGGGCCGGGATCATGTTGTCGTCGATCCGTTTCCAGGAGGAGATCGTCACGTGCGCGCCGTCGTCGTTGTCGAAGTACTTGCCGAAGGGGAGGGCGACCATCGAGATCGTGGGCGTCAAGTCGTGGAGGCGGACGCCGATCGTCTCGTCGGAGTAGAAGGCGAGCGGGCGAATGTAGCAGTCGGTCTTCAGGTCCTCGGCGCGGAGCAGCTCCTGGAGGTTCGCCACGAGGCTGTCCACCGTGTCGGGCACCTCCATGCAGAGCAGCCTGGTCGAGTCGAGGAACCGCTTGAAGTGGTCGCGCGGCCGGAAGACGAAGAGCTCCTGCTCCTCGGCGTTCCAGTAGCCGCGCAGGCCCGCGAAGCAGCCCGTGCCGTAGTTCAAGCCATGGGTCAGGACCCCCAAGCGGGCCTGGCCGTAGGGGACGATCCGGCCGCGGAAGAGGGCATACCGAGGAAGCTTTTTCATCTTTTTCACCTCAGTCCAAAGTGGATTGACTTAGCATCCAATCTAACGCCCCACTTGTCAATATTCCTTGGAATCAGATTCCAATTCAATAGCCACTTTGGTAAAATTGGACTGGTATGCACCTGAACGAATCCAGGGCTTTTGGAAACTCCCTCGGAGATTGGGCCGCTGGGTCGGGGCCGGCGTACCGCCTCCTGGCGGCGGCGATCCGCTCCCGCGCCGAAGCGGGCGCGCTGTCGGTGGGCGCGAGGCTCCCCGCGGAGCGGTCGCTGGCGGGCGCGCTCGGAGTTTCCCGGACCACCGTCGTCGCGGCCTATGACCTGCTGCGCCAGGAAGGTTGGCTGGAGAGCCGCCGGGGAAGCGGAAGCCGGCTGCTGCGCGCCGGAAGCAGGGGGATGCCGGTCGCCGTGGACGATCACCACCGCGCGGGCTTCGAGCGCAGCACGATCCTGCGGAGCCTGGTCGAGGCGAGCGAATCGAAAGTGGAGTTCATGGGACTCCATCTGCCGGCCGCGTCTCCCTTCGTCGCGGAGGCGCTCGAGCACGTCGCGAAGGATGTCGGATCCCTTCTCGGGCACCACGGATACTGGCCGGTCGGACTTCCGTCGCTTCGCGCCGCGATCGCCGCGCACCTGACGAAGTCCGGCCTGCCGTCGCATCCGGAAGAGATCCTCGTCACGCACGGCGCGCAGGAGGCGATCGGCCTGGCCGCGTCGCTCTTCCTCTCGCCGGGTCGGGCCGTCGTCCTGGAAGACCCGACCTATGTCGGCGCGATCGACGTCTTCGCCGCCGCCGGCGCGCGGCTCTCGCCCGTGCCGGTCACGGAGCACGGCGTGCGGATGGACCTGCTGCGCGACGCCGTCGCCCGCGAGGCGCCGGGCCTGATCTACCTGATGCCGACTTTCCAGAACCCGACGGGAGTCGTGACGCCGGAGAGCCACCGCCGCGAAATCGCCGCGATCGCCGCCGAGCGCGGGATCCCGGTCTTCGAGGACGACGCCCTCGCCAACCTGGACATGGGCCACCGCCCGCCGCGTCCGATCGCGGCGTTTGCGCCTTCGGCTCCGATTCTCTCGGTGGGTTCCTTCTCCAAGCTCATGTGGGGCGGGCTGCGCGCCGGGTGGATCCGCGCGCCGGAGGCGCTGATCGGAAGGCTCGCCCGGAGAAAGGCGCTCGGCGACCTCGGCAATTCCGCCGTCAGTCAGGCGGTCGCGGCGCGGCTCCTGCCTCGTGCGGCCGAGATCCGGGAATTCCGCCGCAAGCAGATCTCCGAGAGGCTCGCCGTGATGGAGCGCGAGATCTCGCGGCTGCTGCCCGAATGGACATGGCGGCGGCCGGGAGGCGGGCTGTCGCTGTGGGTGCGCCTGCCGCGCGGAAACGCCGTTGAGTTCGCCCGGGCCGCGCAGCGGCACGGAGTCTCGATTCTCCCCGGGACGATCTGCTCGCCATCCAACGGTTGCTCGGAGTTCCTGCGGCTCCCGTTCGTGCTGGAGCCGGCGAAGATCCGCGACGGCGTGCGGCTTCTGGCGGAGGCGTGGCGGGCCTACGCGCCCGCTCCGCAGAAGGAGCGCGCGGCCCTGGAAGTCCTCGTTTGAGCGAAAAATCTCCCGAGGACCTCGCCATCGAGGCCCGTGTGCGCGCGGCGCTCGAGGCGGTGGCGGACTCCTTCGAGGTCCTGCCGTGCGATCCGGCGCTCGCCGACACGGCCGCCTTCTGCGCGCACTACGGCGTGGATCCTTCCGAGAGCGCCAACACGATCGTGGTCGCGTCGAAGAAAGAGCCCAAGCGTTACGCCGCCTGCCTGGTCCTCGCGACGACGCGCCTGGACGTCAACCACGCGGTCCGGGCGCTGCTCGACAACGCGAAGCTCTCTTTCGCCTCGGGCGAGGAGACCTCCGCCCTGACCGGGATGACGATGGGCGGCGTCACGGTCTTCGGCCTCCCTCCGGACCTCCCGGTCTTCATCGACAGCGCGGTCCTGTCGGCGCGCACGGTCGTCGTCGGAGGCGGAAGCCGCTCCATGAAGATCCGCCTCGCGCCCGAAGCGCTGTCGCGGATCCCCAACGCGCGCGTGATCGAGGGGCTCGCCCGCTAGACGTTACTGGACGATCAGCGCCCGCAGCTCGTCGAGCTTGCGATGGAGCGCCTGGATCGCCAGCTCGGCCTTGACGTTCACCTCGAAATCCATGTCCGCGCGGAGCCGGTCGTGCATGGCCTGGCGGTTCTGGCTCATCATGATGATCGGGGCCTGGAGCGCCGCGATCATCGAGAGCATCAGGTTCAGGAAGATGTAGGGGAACGGATCGGGCGGCTTCGTGAGGATCCAGGTCGTGTTGACCCCGGCCCAGGCCAGCAGGAAGACGAGGAAGAGGATGATGAAGGTCCAGGAGCCGCCGAAGCTGCTGACCGAGTCGGCGACCCGCTGGCCGAACGTCAGCTGCTCGTCCATCTCCTCGTTGGGGTTGCGGGTCTTCAGGCGCGAGAGCATCTCGTCGGCCGCTCGCAGGCGCTGGGCCACCACCCGCAGGAAATGGCGGGCCGCCGCCGGGTGCTGCTCGATCAGCCGGGCGACGGCGCGGGCGGGCACGCCCACCAGGGTGACCGGCTCGTTGGCGCGCGCGGTCGCGTTTCGCGGCTGTTGATCGAAGACGCCGAGCTCTCCAAAGAAGGACCCGCCCGAGAAGGAAGCCAGGACGATCTCCTCGCCCTCGGAGGAGATGACGATGTCCACCTTCCCTTTTTCGACGATGTAGAGCCACTCGGCGGCGTCACCCTTCCGGAAAATCGTCGAGCCGGGGTCGAACTCCATCCGCTCGCAAGACGCGATAAGCGATTTGCGCTGCTCTTCGGCCAGGTCTCGAAACAGGTGAACGCGTTCGAGGGGATGGCGCTCGGCCATGAGACCTCCTGTTTTTCGTGTGGCGCCTATTGTGCCGAAGGCGCCGCCGCGAGTCGAGCGCGCGCCCTTCGAAGAACTGACGGTATGATCGACGCCAGCAGTCGGTCGCGGGTTGAAACACCGAATGCCGGAGGAACGGATTTGAGGGGACACGCCGCCGCCGCGGCGCTGGCACTGCTTTTCGCGGCCGCCGCTCCGTGCGCCGGCGCGGAGCGCAACAGCTTCGCCGTCGGCACCGCCGTCGCCGCCGAAGGGCGCGAGGCGACCGGCACGATCGACGTCCCCGCGGGAGTGGACCCCGCCCTCCACATCCCGGTCGCGGTTTTTCACGGCGCGTGGCCGGGGCCGGTGCTCGCGCTCGTCGCGGGCTCGCACGGGACCGAGTACGCCTCGATCCTCGCGCTGGAGAAGCTGATCGGCCGGATCGACCCGACGGAGCTCTCCGGAACGCTCATCGTCGTACCGCTGGTGAACATCCCTTCCTTCGAGGGCAAGATCGCCCACGTCAACCCGGTGGACGGGAAGTCCATGAACCGCTTCTACCCCGGCAAGGCGGACGGGACGCAGACCGAGCGGGCGGCCTTCGCGATCACGCGCGAGGTGGTCGAGAAGTGCGACTACTTGATCGACCTCCACGGCGGCGACCTCGACGAGAATCTGCGGCCCTACAGTTACTGGGCGCGGACCGGAAACGAGAAGCAGGACTCGACCTCGCGCGGAATGGTCCTCGCCTTCGGGCTCGACCACATCATCCTCGCGACGGACCGGCCGAGGGACCCTGCCGCGTCGCGGTATCTCGAGACGACGGCGGCGACGCGAGGCAAGCCGTCCATCACGGTCGAGGCGGGCCGGGCGGGGCGCGCGGATTCCGAGGACATTGAGGCGCTCGTCAACGGCTGCCTGAGCGTCATGCGGTACTTGAAGATCCTCCCGGGGACGCCGTCGCCCGTCGAGCGGCCGGTCTGGATCGAGAAGGTCGTCACCTTATCTTCCGACCACTCCGGGATCTTCTACCCGAGGGTGGACCGAGGCGATTACATCGAGTCCGGAGGGAAGATCGGCCTGCTGACCGACTACCTGGGCAAGACGATCGCCGAGCCCAGGTCCACGGCCACCGGCATCATTCTCTACGTCGCCGCCCTCCCCTCCATGAAGAAAGGCGACACCATCGCCAACATCGGGGTAGTGGCCTCGTCAGCCCCGCGCTAGACCGTCGCCACGCGATTGCGCGGGATCTGCGCCTTTGGCGCACCGGCGAGCGGCTCGCCTGAAGGCTCGACCGCTCGCCTGATCCCGCTCCATCGCTTCGCTCCCGCGGCGGGAGGCTCCTCCCTCGCTGGCGCATTGGGAGACTCCTCCCGCCGCGTGCTTAACGACCAAGGTTCCTCCTTAGGTGCAGTACCTTTCGTGTCGTAGGGGAGGGGCTTGCCCCTCCCGCCCGATCGTGCCCCCTTGACAAAGTAAAACGATATATCTATATTCATCGATCTATGATGAAGCCCGGCGAGCTGGTCCCCGCCTTCAAGGCGCTTGGGGACCCGACGCGGCTGAAGATCCTGGAGCTCTTGAAGGCGCGCGGGAAGACCTGTTGCCAGCTGGTCGCTCGCGACGAGAAGGGCCTCTGCGCCTGCGACATCGAGCGCGCCGTGGGGCTCTCGCAGGCGGCCGTCTCTCACCACATGGACCTGCTGCGCCGGGCGGGGCTCGTCACGGCCGAGAAGCGCGGCCGCTGGATGTTTTACCGGAGGAACGAACCCGCGCTGGCCGGGCTGGCGGAGGCGGTCTCGAAGGCGGTCTGAAAAAAAATTTGTACGAATAAATCGATTGTTCTCGATCTATCGAAAGGAGGTCACACCATGGCATCGTCGGTCCACATCTCGCTGAATGTGTCGGATCTCTCCCGCTCGGCCGATTTCTACAGGCGTTTCTTCGGAGAGCCCGCGAGGGTGAAGAGCGACTACGTCAAGTTCGTCGCGGAGGACCCGGAAATTCATCTCGCGCTGCAGCCCGGGCCGGCGGGAGGGACCGGGACGCTCTCTCACCTCGGGATCCGGGTGGACACGACCGGGCAGGTCGGAAGGTGGAGGGACGCGCTTTCCGGCCGCGGGCTTTCACCGCAGGATGTCGAGCGCGAAGCCTGCTGTTACGCGCTCCAGGACAAGTTCTGGGTCGAGGATCCCGACGGCAACCGCTGGGAGGTCTACGCGGTTCTGGAGGACCTGGAGGAAAAGGAAAATCCGGCGGCGAAGTCCTGCTGCACGCCGGATCCCGCAGCCTGCTGCGCCGGCTGAGCGGCCGGGCGCGGCGCCGCCTCTTCGGCAGAGGCGCCGTGGACTAGGATTCCCGGATCCGCGGAGGTGCCGATGCGCGACGCTCACGTCGAAAGGGTCGTCGATCTGGTGGATCCGGGCGTCAACCGGATTCACAACATGACTGTCGAGGAGGCGCGGGCGAGGGTCGCGGCGGGGACCGGCGAGGCCGTCGCCGCGATCCACGGTTCCTTCGCGCTGGTCGCCCGGGACGGAGAGGCGGTGCGGCTCGCGCGGTCGCTCGACCGGCCGCTCCGCTACTTCCTGGCCAAGCGCGCGGAAGGGCCGGCGCTCGTCGCGTCGGACCGCATCGACGCGATCCACGCGTACCTCCTCGCGGAGGGGCTCGCCGGGCAGTTCCATCCGACCTACACGCGGATGGTTCCCGCGCACCATGTCGTCGAGGTGAAGCTCGTCGGGTGTCCCGATCCCGACGCGGCATACACGAGGTTCTTCACTCCCGAGCGCGCGACAGGACCGGCGGACGCTGCGGAGCTCGGCAGGCGATACATCGGGGAGCTAGAGCGGGAAATCGCCGCGTGGCTCGAGGGCCTTTCCGAGCGCGAGCCGGTCGGCGTCGGCTTCTCCGGAGGGGTGGACAGCGGCGCCGTCTTCCTCGTGGCCTATCACGCGATCGAGAAACTCGGCATGAATCCGGGCCGCCTGAAGGCCTTCACGCTTTCCGCGGGAGGCGGCGAGGACCTCGCCCAGGCGCGCCAGTTCCTGAAGGCGCTCGACCTGGAGATGTTCTCCGAGCCGATCGAGGCCGACCCCGGCGCGCTCGATCCGTTCGAGGCGGTCCGAGTGACCGAGGATTACAAGCCGCGCGATGTCGAGTGCGCCGCGGCCGCGCTGGCGCTGTGCCGCGGGATCCGCGCGCGTTATCCGGAGTGGCGGTTTCTCCTGGACGGCGACGGCGGGGACGAGAACCTGAAGGACTACCCGATCGAGGAGAACCCGGAGCTGACGATCGTCTCGGTCGTCAACAATCCGCTCCTCTACCAGGAGGGCTGGGGCGTCGGGCGGATGAAGCACTCCCAGACCTACTCGGGCGGGCATAGCCGGTCTTACACGCGGACCTACGCGCCGCTTCGGCTGCTCGGCTTCGAAGGATTCAGCCCGTTCACGCGGCCCGGCGTGATCGCGGCGGCCGAGAGGATCCCCTTCGCGGCGATGACGCGGGGGAGCCGCGATCGCCTCTACGCCCTGAAGGGAGAAATCGTGTCGAAGGGCGTCGAGGCGGTGACGGGACTCCGCATGCCGGTCTTCCCGAAGCGGCGGTTCCAGCACGGAGCGATGACCGAAGGGGATTTCTCCGGGCGGTTCGCGTTCCGCGAGGCGGATTACAGGATGCACCTCTACTCGCGCTACGCGTGAGCGCGTCCTACCCGAGCGAGCCTTCCGAGCGCGATCGCTGGATTCTCGCGCGCCGCGGCGCTCGCAACCGGCTCGATGCTTCGAGTGCCTGCGCCGGGCTCCACGAGGAGGAGCCGGACGGCTCCGGCCGGACCGTTCCCGTTTCGACGATCTTCCTGACGAACCGCGAGTGCCCGTGGCGCTGCCTGATGTGCGACCTCTGGCGCGACACACTCGAGGAGAGCGTTCCGGCCGGCGCGATCCCCTCGCAGATCGCCAACGCGCTCACGGGGCTGCCGCCCGCGCGCTGGATCAAGCTCTACAACGCCGGAAGCTTTTTCGATCCCCGCGCGATCCCGCCGGAGGACCACGACGCGATCGCGGAAACGGTCCGAGGCTTCGAACGGGTCATCGTCGAGTCTCACCCGGCGCTCGTCGCGGAGCCCGTTCTCCGATTCCGCGATGCCCTTGCCGGGTCGCTCGAGGTTGCCATGGGACTGGAAACCGTGCATCCGGAGGTTCTTCCGAAGTTGAACAAGCGGATGACGCTCGAGCAGTTCCGCTCGGCGGCGCGGTTCCTGGCAGGTGAGGGGATCGGAATCCGCGCCTTCGTCCTCGTCGGGCTTCCGTTTGTCGGAGCGGAGGAGTTCGCGGACTGGGCCTGCCGGTCCGCGGAGTTCGCGTTCGAGTCGGGCGCGTCGGTCGTGTCGCTCATCCCGACGAGGACCGGAAACGGCGCGATGGACGCGCTGATGCGCGCGGGCGAGTTTTCACCGCCCGGCCTGGCCGCGCTCGAAGCCGCGCACGCCTCCGGCCTGCACCTGCGGCGAGGGCGCGTGCTCGCGGACCTCTGGGACTTCTCTCGCCTGGCCCGCTGTGGTTCCTGCGCGCGCGACCGGGAGGCGCGGCTCCGAAGGATGAACCTCTCTCAGACGGTTCTCCCTCCGATCCCGTGCGCCGACTGCGGAGGCTCGGCATCGTGAAGAGCGATTTCGACGTCGCGATCGTCGGGTCGGGTTTCGCGGGCTCGCTTCTCGCGATGGCGTGCCGGCGCCTCGGGCGCTCGGTCGTCCTGGTCGAGCGAGGCTCTCATCCGCGGTTCGCCATCGGAGAGTCGTCCTCGCCCCTGGCGAACCTTCTTCTCGAGGAAATCTGCGACCGGTACGGCCTGGATCGGATCCGCCCCCTGTCCTCGTGGGGATCGTGGCGGAAGACCCGTCCGGAAATCGCCTGCGGCCTGAAGCGCGGCTTCACCTTCTACTGGCATACCCCCGGCCGTCCCTTCGCGGCCGATCCGGAACGAGGCGACCAGCTTCTCGTCGCCGCGAGCCCCAACGACGAGGTCGCCGACACCCACTGGTACCGCGCCGACTTCGACGCGTTCCTCGCGGACGAGGCGCGGGGGGGAGGAGCCGAGTACCTCGACCAAACGCGCCTCGATTCGATGCGCGCTTCTCCAGGTGGCGGCGGCGGGTGGGTCCTCGAAGGGGAACGAGGAGGGCGGCGGCTGGCGCTTGCCGCGCGCTTCGTCGCCGACGCGACCGGTCCCGCGGGTTTCCTCCATCGCGCGCTCGCGCTGCCGGCCGGATCCTTCGCGAGCCTACCGGACACCCAGGCTCTCTACACGCACTTTTCCGGCGTGCGGCGGTTGGACGAGACGCGCATCTTCGAGTCGGCGGAAGCGCCGCCCTATCCGGTGGACGACGCTGCCGTCCACCACGTCTTCGAGGGAGGCTGGATCTGGATTCTCCGGTTCAACAACGGCATCACGAGCGCCGGTGTCTCCGCGGCCCCGGAACTGGCGGAAGAGCTTCGGCTCTCCGACGGCGAAGCGGCGTGGCCGCGGCTCTTAGGCCAGCTCCCCTCCGTGGAGCGCCAGTTCGAGGGAGCGCGGGCGGTGATGCCGTTCGTTCATCGCCGCAGGCTCCCTTTCCGAAGCGCGGCGGCGGCCGGCGAAGGCTGGGCGCTTCTTCCGTCCGCCGCCGCGTTCGTGGATCCGCTCCTCTCGACCGGCTTCCCGCTGACGCTCCTCGGCGTCCTTCGCCTGGCGCGAGCCATCGAGCGCTCCTGGGGCGGGAAATCTTTCGCGGAGGAGCTGCGCGCGTACGAGAAGGAGACGCTCTTCGAGGCGGACGCCGCGGGCCTGCTGATCGCGGCGATGTTCTCGAGCCTCGGCGACTTTCCGCTCTTCGCCGCGCTCTCCAGGCTCTACTTCGCCGCCGCGAGCTTCGCCGAAGCGGAGCGGCGCCTGGGGCGCAATCCGTCAGGGCGATCCTTCCTCTGCGCCGATCACCCGGTCTTCGGCCCGGCCTTTCGCGACTGCTGCCGCGCCGCTCTGGCGCCCCGGCAGGATCGGGAGGACCTCCTGCGAAGGATTGCCGCGGCGATCGAACCGATCGATATCGCGGGCCTCGGCGATCGCGGGCGCCGCAACTGGCACCCGGTCCTGGCGTCGGACCTGCTGTCGGGCGCGGGCAAGGTCGGCGCGTCCGGCGAAGAGATCGAGTCCCTGCTGGAGCGCTCCGGGTTCTTGGCGCCCGCCGCGCCGGCGCCGGAGCCGGACAACCGTATGGAGCTTGCGCCTTGAGCCTCGACGAAACGATGCGCGAGCTGGCGCTACGGATTTCGCGCTCTTCCAGGATCACCGTCCTGACGGGAGCCGGTGTCTCGGCCGCCAGCGGCGTGCCGACCTTTCGAGGGCCGGAAGGGTTATGGAAGGACTTCCGCCCGGAGGAGCTTGCGACGCCCGAAGCCTTCGCCCGCGATCCGAAGACCGTGTGGGAGTGGTACGACTGGCGCCGGCGGCTCGTCGCGCAATGCCGTCCCAACCGCGCGCACGAGGTGCTCTCGATCTGGAGCCGGCGCTATCCCTCCTTCACGCTCGTCACGCAAAACGTGGACGGATTGCACGAGCGGGCGGGCACCCGAAACGTCGTCCGCTTCCACGGCTCGCTCTGGGAGGTCTCCTGCTGGAACGAATGCCGCGAGGGATCCTGGCCCGACGAGACCGTTCCCTTTCCGACGCTGCCGCCGCCGTGCCCTTATTGCGGGGGGGCGCTCCGTCCGGGCGTCGTCTGGTTCGGCGAAGCGATTCCCAGTCAGGCGCTCGAAGGAGCCGAGGATTCCCTCGACTGCGATGTCTGTCTCGTCGTCGGAACCTCTTCC
>DATFWF010000232.1:0-5948 GCA_035259605.1 Thermoanaerobaculia bacterium | reverse complement strand
AAGTCCCGCCGGACGAAATCCACACGGTAGGAGCCGTTGCCGACGCTGCCGTTGACGCCAAACGTGTACTCGCGCGCGTACGGCGACTTCAGCGTGTTCGTGATCTTGGAGGAGAGGCCCGGGTAAAACGCGTACGCCAGCGGCAGCTTGCACGTCGCCAGGTCCGGGCAGCCCTGCGCGAAAAACCAGTTGAAGATCTGCTGGAGCGCCTCGGCCCGGGTCGTCAGGTTCGATCCCGCCGGGTTGTTGATGACCGGGGCGCCGGCCCCCGTGATGTACCACTGGAAGACTCCCGCGGAACCGCCCGAAGAGTTGCTGTCGAGGATGTTGTCCTGGATCGCGCCGACGTAGTGCGCGTAGCTCGCGCCGACCTTGACGTTGCCGTTCCCGGTGGCATCGTAGGAAGCCGCCAGGCGCGGGCTCCACGACTGGTCGTCGGCCGTCACGACGCCGAGGCTGTTGGACGCGTGGTTCTTGTCGTAGCGCACGCCGAGGTTGACAGAGAGCCGGTCCAGCCGCCACGAGTCGTTCAAGAACGCCGAGTGCGTCAGGGCGTCGGTGCCCTGGGAGAGCGTGAAGATCGGCGTGTAGTAGACGTAAGAGGTCGGGCCGACGACCGGGAAGAGGTCGTTGTTGCGGAAGATGACGTTGGTCGTAAAGATCCGGTAGTTGCTCCCGGACTGGTAGTTGTTCGCGAGGCGTGTTCCGGCGTAGTGGTCGTAGCCCCCCTGGATCGTGTGCGAGCCGAGCTTCTCGGTCGAGAGGAAATAGGTCCCCTTGATCTGGAAGTCCTCGTTATTGCGCTCCTCCGGATCGCAGACTCCGCAGAACGTCGGCGAGTTGTAGCGGGCTCTGCCGAACGCCAGGTCGCGCATGAGGGTTCCCTTGATCAGGTCGGTGAACTGGGAGCCGGACCCGATGAAGGTGAACTTCCTCTGCGAGTAGAGCCCCTCGACGAAGAAGTTCTGAGTGATGACTCCGTTGTAGTTGGCCGTGATGAACTTTTGCGGGAGCTCCCGGGTGACGAGGCTGTCGAGATCGAGGATCGTGCCGAAGGAGTTGTTCGTCTGCGTCTCGTTCACCTTCAGGTAGCTCCCGGTCAGCGTGTGCCCTGTGGTCGGCGTCAGCGTCAGCTTGACCTGGTAGCGTTTGTCGAGGTCGCCGACCTGGAACGGGGTCGGGGCGACTCCCGCCGGGGCGGAGGTCTGGCTCGCGATGCTGGTGTCCTGGTATCGCCCCGACCCGAAGAACCAGACGTGGTCCTTCCAGAGGAAGCCGCCCAGCGTGGCCTCGTACCGCGGGTTCACGTCCTGGACCCGCTTCTCCCCCGAGGGCGAGACCGCGGACCAGGCGTCGTTGGTCAGGGTCGTGCGGAAGGAGCCGGAGAAGATGTTGCCGCCGGACTTGGTGATCGTGTTGACGATGCCGCCGGTGAACCGGCCGAACTCGGCCGAGACCGAGGAGACGGTGGTCGTCGTCTCCTGGATGGCGTCCTCGATGAAGAGGTTGTTCGGCGTCGCGCGCAGGTTGTCGATGATGACCGCCCCGTCCACCGTGAACAGGTTGTCGAAGGTCGGAGCTCCCGAGATCGCGAACGCGTTGCCGAGCCCGGTGATCTGCGCCACCCCCGCCGATTGCGCGACGGCGGACGCGATCGTGCGGGCGACCGGCAGCTTGTTGGTCAGCTCCGTCGTCACGGTCGTAGAGCCCTGGAGGCTGGTCGAGACCGTCTCGGTCTTGGCCGTCACGACGGTTTCCTCGGTGACGCCCGAGAGCTTCATCGAGGCGTCGAGCGTCGCCTGCTGAGACGTCGTCAGCGCGACCGTTTTCGTGACAGGCACCATCCCCTGGAGCTTGAAGCTCACGGTGTAGTCGCCGGGCGGCAGGGCGACGAAGACGTAGTCGCCGCCGGCCGACGTGACCGTCGTTCGGACTCCCTGCAGGGTCGGCGACGTCAGCTCCACCGTCACGCCGCCGAGCCCCTGGCCCTCCGTCGTCACTCGCCCGCGCAGGGCGGAATTCGTGAGCCCCTGCCCGAGCGCCAGACCTCCCGTAACGAGAAGAACCGCCAGAACCGATAACCAGATCGAGATGTTTTTTGGCCTCACACTACCTCCTATCTATTGCCTGAGTGCCGCAAACCCGCGTGTGGAATCAGCAAGTTGCGCACCATGAGCTGAAATCGGAGAAACGCGGACGAAGGCCATTCGCCGAGGGACGGACAGGCAGAAATCAAACGAGGCTCCGCGGAAGAGATCAGCTTCTTGAATCGGGATTCCAATTTCTTGATGGAGCTCCCGCCGGAACGGAACGCTGCGGGAAGGCTGTTAGGATCGCCGCATGAGCCTGACCAGGGAAGTCTACGGACAGCGCCTCGACACCGTTCGCCGAAAACTGGCGGCGCTCCATGCCGATGGGCTCTTCGCCACGCCGTCGTCGAACCTCTTCTACCTGACCGGGATCGACTTCTGGCGAAGCGAGCGGCTGACCGCGCTCCTTCTCTTCAAGGACCGCGATCCACTGGTCGTCTGCCCGGCATTCGAGGCCGATCGGCTGCGCCGGATGTCCGCCGTCTCCGAGGTGCACACCTGGGAGGAGACTGAGGACCCGTTCCGGCTCGCGGCCTCGTTCTTTCCCGCGGGCTCCGGAGTCCTGGCCGTCGAGCCTTCGACCGCGTTCGACGACGTCGAGCGGCTGCTCGCCGCCCGCGGCGGCTGGAAAGCGGTCTCGGCCGCGCCGCTCATCACAGCGCTTCGGATGGTCAAGAGGCCGGAGGAGATCGCGGCGATCCGCCGCGCGATCGCGATCGCTCTCCCCCGTTTCGAGAAGGCGTTCGCCGCCTTGCGCCCCGGAAGCGTCGAGGCTGACATCTCGCATCACTTTGGCGGCGAGAACGTCGTCCAGTTCGGGCCGTCCTCGGCGCTCCCGCACGGCGCCTCGACCTCGCGCCCGCTCGCGAAGGGCGAGGCCGTGCTCATCGACGCGTGGGACAAGCCCGAGGGCTACTACTACGACATCACCCGCTCGACGTTCTTCGGCGCCCCGACGGAGGAGTACCGGAAGATCTGGGAGGTCGTGCTCGCCGCCCAGGGCGCTGCGATCGAGAAGGCGGCGCCGGGCGTTCCCTGCTTCGAGGTGGACGCCGCCGCGCGGCGCGTGATCGAGAAGGCCGGGTACGGCGAGTTCTTCACGCACCGCCTCGGGCACGGCCTGGGCATCGACGTGCACGAGCCCCCGTACATGGTCGGACACGAGAAGACGATCCTGGAGCCCGGGATGACGTTCACCTCCGAGCCGGGCGTCTACCTGCCCGGCCGATTCGGAGTCCGCATCGAGGACGACATCCTGGTGACGGAGAAGGGCGCGGAGTCGCTTTCGCCGAGGGTCTCGCGGCTCGAGCCGATTCCCGCCTGAGGAGAGTCTGATCCGATCGCTGGCTGCCGGAACGATCCTCCTTTTCGCGACTGTCTTTCTCGAAGCGCAACCCGAAGAAGCCGCCCGACGTTTCGCGTCGGCCGCGGTACGCGGCCCGCGCGCCGAGTTTGCCGCGGCGCTGGACGCCGACGCGCTGCTCGAGAAGAAGGTAGGGCCGGAGGCGTGGCGCGGGCTGACCGGGCGGCAGAAGACCGTCCTTCGAACCGTCCTGCGGGAGCGCTTCGCGGCCATGCTCGCGCCGCCGACGCCGGCGCCCGCGGCGGGCATCGCCTGGTCGGAGATGACCGCCTCCCGTGCCGGCTTCCCCGAAGTGATCGTCGGGATCTCGATCGGCGAGAAGACGCTGAAGACCCGCTGGGAGCTGAAGCCAGAGGGAGGAGCCTGGCGGATCGAGGACGTCGTCCTGACGGATCCCGGGATCTCGCTGGCCGCCGCTTCGCTTGCGTCCCTCGGCGCGCTGCCCGCCGTCCGCCCGCCCTTCGTCTCTCGAGCGGGAAGGCAAGTCGTTCCCTGGCTGGGCCTGCTGGCGATCCTCGCGATCTTCGTCGCGGTGACCGCGCCGCGGATCGAGGCGGAGCGGAGGCGAATCCTCTATCTCACGGCCGCCGTCCCCGCCGCGATCGTGGCGGCCGGGGCGATCGCCGCCGCCGTCCGGCTGGTCTCGCAGCCGTACGCCCTGCACGTCGAGGCCGTCGCGCCGCCGCCAGGGCCGACGGATTACGAGCGCGGGATCGCGGCGAAGCAGAGCGGCGACTCCCGGGCCGCGAGAGCTTCCTTCGAAGCGGCGCTCGCCGGACCGCAGCCGGCGCCCGGCGCGGCGCGCGAGCTCGCCGCCCTGGCGCTCGAAGCCGGCGAGTTCCCGCTCGCGGAGAACCGCATCGCCTCGTACCTCGCCGCCGCCGGCCCGGATCCCGACTCCCTGGCGCTCGCCGCCGTGATCCAGGCGAACCTCGGGAAACGGAAGGAAGCCGTCAAGTCCATCGCGGCCGCCCGCCGCCTCCTCGGCCCCGGCCCGAAAGCCGCCGAGCTCGAGGCGAAGATCCGCGCGCGGGCCTCCGACGCCGCCGGGGCCGTCGCCGCCCTGCGCCCCCTGGTCGAAGGGAGGACCGTCACCCGCGAGACGCTGCGCTCCGATCCGTCGTACATCCCGATCGCGACGGCCCCGGAGTGGGTGAGGTTCTTGAACGAAAAGGAGGCCCGGTAGAATCGGGCCGCCCTGAGCAACCCGACGGAATCTTCGCCGACCCGGCCGGCCGCGGCCGGGCGAATGGCGGCTTTCCTTCCGAAGTCGGTCACCGCACTGCGCGGCTACACGACTCGCCAGCTCACCGCCGATCTCCTCGCGGGCGCAATCGTCGGCGTCGTCGCGATCCCGCTCGCTCTCGCCTTCGCGATCGCATCGGGCGTTTCGCCGGAGAAGGGGCTCGTGACGGCCGTCGTCGCGGGCTTCCTGATCTCACTCCTGGGGGGCAGCCGCGTCCAGATCGGCGGGCCGACCGGCGCATTCGTCGTCATCGTGTACGGGATCGTCCAGAAGCACGGCGTGGACGGGCTCGCCGTCGCGACCTTTCTCGCGGGCCTGCTCCTGATCGGCATGGGGCTCGCCCGCTTCGGGGGCGCGATCAAGTTCATCCCGTACCCGGTCGTCACCGGCTTCACGAGCGGGATCGCGGTCATCATCTTCACCTCCGAGGTCAAGGACCTCCTGGGGCTCAGGATGGGAGCCGTGCCGGCGCCCTTCCTCGAGAAATGGGGCGCCTTCGCCCGCGCGATCGGGACCGCGTCTCCCGCCGCCATCGGGATCTCCGCCGGCTCCGTCGCCATCCTCGTCCTCTGGCCCCTGGTCTCGCGGCGGATTCCCTCGCCCATCGTCGCGATCCTGGCCGCGACGGCCGCGGCCGCGCTGTTCTCCCTCCCCGTCGAGACGATCGGATCGCGCTTCGGAGCCTTCCAGGCGGGATTGCCGCCGCTGCGGTGGCCGGATTTCTCTCTCGAGCGGCTCCGGGAGCTCTTCTCCCCGGCGGTGACGGTCGCCCTGCTCTGCGGGATCGAGTCGCTGCTCTCCGCCGTCGTCGCCGACGGGATGATCGGAAGCCGCCACAAGTCCAACGTCGAGCTGTTCGGCCAGGGCGTCGCCAACATCGCCTCCGCGGTCTTCGGCGGGATCCCCGCGACCGGCGCGATCGCGCGCACGGCGACCAACGTCAAGAACGGCGGCCGCACGCCGGTCGCCGGCATGACACACGCCGTCACGGTCCTCGCGGTCCTGCTCTTTCTCGGGCGGTGGGTGGCCCTCGTCCCGCTCGCGACTCTGGGCGCGATCCTGGCGGTCGTGGCGTACCACATGAGCGAGTGGCGGTCCTTCGCGACGCTTCTGCGCGGGCCCAGGGGCGACGTCGCGGTCCTCCTGCTGACGTTTCTGCTGACCGTCCTCGTGGACCTGACCGCAGCCGTCCAGGCGGGAGTCGTTCTGGCTGCGTTCCTCTTCATCCGCCGGATGGCGGAGGTGACCA
>DATFWF010000231.1:0-18497 GCA_035259605.1 Thermoanaerobaculia bacterium | reverse complement strand
CAAGACCCTGCTCGACGGCGCGTTCGGATCGTGGACCGGGACGGGCGAGCCCGCGCCCGCGGTGCCTCCCGCGCCGCAGGTCAAGGGCCGCTCGATCTGGATCGTGGACGTTCCCGAAGCCGCGCAGTCGGAGATCCGCATCGGCCGGGTCGGCGCGGCCCGGAGCACCCCGGACTTCTTCCCGATCCTCGTCGCCAACACGATGCTCGGCGGATCCTTCACCTCGCGGCTGAACCAGAACCTGCGTGAGCAGCACGGCTACGCTTACGGCGCCGGCTCCGCCTTCGATTTCCGGCTCTCGACCGGCCCTTTCTTCGCCTCGGGCGCGGTGCAGACGGACAAGACCGCGCCGGCTCTGGCGGAGTTCTTCAAGGAGCTCGAGGGCATGCGGCGGCCGGCGGGCGAGGAGGAGCTCTCCCGCGCGCGAAACTACCTGGCGCTTCGCTACCCGAGGGGCTTCGAGACGACCGGGCAGCTCGTCGCGCGGCTCGAGGCGAAAGTCGTCTACGGGCTGCCGGACGACTACTTCACGACCTACATGGACCGGATCGCCAGGGTCAGCGCGGAGGACGTCGGCCGCGTCGCGGCGAAATACGCGGAGCCCTCTTCCTCGGCCGTCATCGTCGTCGGAGACCGCAAGAAGATCGAGCCCGGGATCCGCGCGCTGAACCTGGGGCCGGTGCGCGTCTTCACGGTGGACCAGATCCTCGGCCCGGCGAAGGCGGCGGGCCCCGGCGGCAAGTCCAAGTAGACTTCCGCCCCCATGAAGGAGGCCGGGCCGCCCAAGCGGAGGCGGCGGAAGCGCCGCAGCAAGGCCAGGAACCTCGCCTGGGCCATCTTCTTTTTCATCCTGGGGGTGATCGGGGTGCTCATCCCGGTCATGCCGCAGATCCCGTTCTTCATCATGAGCCTGCTCTTCTTCTCGCTCGTTTTTCCGTCAGTCGGGCGATGGCGGCGCCGCTTCCTCCACCGCCACCCCAAGCTCGCCCACGCCTACAAGAAGTGGCGAGACGCGGCGAGGCGCAAGCGCCAGCAGCTGATCCGGAAGGAGAAGGAGCTAGAGGAGAGGTTCCGCCGGCACCGTGAGAATTTGTGATTTGACCGCTAATCCATTTGTCTCCGCAAGACCGTCGGAATATCGAAATCGTCGCGAGACGACGCGTTGGGTCCGAACCCGCCGGAGTCGTCTCCGCGCAGGAACGGGCGGTTGTTGCGCGGCGCCGGAGCAGTGCGGGCCTGCTCGTCGAACGGCGTCTCGATGTCGGGGCGGTCGAAGCCGGTCGCGATGACGGTGACTTTGACGGTTCCCGCCATCGATTCGTCGTGGACGCACCCGAAGAGGATCTCCGCCTCCGGGTCGGCCGCCTGGTGGATGATCTCGGCCGCCTCGTTGACCTCGAAGAGCGTCAGGTCGGAAGCGCCGGTGATGTTCATCAGGATCCCCTTGGCTCCCTCGATGGAGGCGTCCTCGAGCAGCGGCGAGGAGATCGCCGCCTGCGCCGCGTGGATCGCGCGGTTCTCGCCTTCCGCCGTCGCCGTTCCCATCAACGCCCGGCCCATGTCGGACATGACCTTGCGAACGTCGGCGAAGTCGAGGTTGATGACGCCCGGATAGTTGATCAGGTCGGAGATGCCCTGCACGGCCTGCCGCAGGACGTCGTCGGCGATCTTGAACGCCTCGGGCATGGGCGTGTGCTGCTCGACGAAGGAGAGCAGGCGCTGGTTGGGGATCGTGATCAGCGTGTCCACGTGGTCGCGCAGCTCGCGCGCGGCCCGCTCGGCCTGGCGCATCCGCTTCTTCCCCTCGAACTCGAAGGGCTTGGTCACGACCGCGACCGTCAGCACTCCCGCTTCCGCGGCGAGCTTGGCGATGACCGGTCCCGCCCCGGAGCCGGTGCCGCCTCCGAGCCCCGCGGCGAGGAACACCATGTCCACGCCCTTCATCAGCTCGGCGAGCTTCTCCTGGTCCTCGACCGCCGCGTTTCTCCCGACGTCGGGATCCGCGCCGGCGCCGAGGCCTTTCGTCAGCCGGGCTCCGAGCTGGACCTTGGTCGGCGCGGTCGAGCGGCGCAGGACCTGGAGGTCCGTGTTGCAGGCGACATACCCCACGCCGCGCAGGCCGCTCGAGATCATCCGGTCCACGGCGTTGGATCCACCGCCTCCGACTCCGATCACCTTGATGACGGCGGGCGAGGCGTCGTCGCTCTCGAGCTCGATCGACAAGCGGCGCTCCTCGTCGGCAACGAATTCGATCATGGGCTTACCCTCCAAACGCTTCATCTAGAAAAGCTCCCGGAACATCCTGGAAAACGAGGCGGTGATCCTGGTCACTCCGTGCTTTCGCCTCCGCGAGGCCTTGAAACGGTGGCCGTAGAGGAGCAGCCCCGTTGCCGTCGCCCACTCGGGCCGCGAGACGACGTCGGTCAAGCCGCCCACTCCCGCCGGCACGCCCCGGCGGACCGGCCCGTCGAAGAGGCCCTCGGCGATCTCGACAATCCCCTCGAGCTCCGCTCCGCCGCCGGTCAGGACCATCCCCGAACGGATCTCCTTTTCCAGGCCGAGCCTTTCGAGGTCCTCGCGGATCAGGCCGAAGAGTTCCTCGGCGCGGGGCTGGAGGATGTCCGAGAGCGTCGTGCGCGGGCAGAGCTTCGGCGCTCTCCCCCCGACCATCGGCACCTCGACCATCTCATCCTCGCCGACGGAGCTGCGCAGCGCGCAGCCGTGCTTCTTCTTGATCCGCTCGGCGTCGGTGATCGGCGCGCGCAGCACGACGGCCAGGTCGTTGGTGAAGTGGTCGCCGCCGATCGGGACGACCGCCGTGTGGGCGATGGCGCCGCGGTGGTAGACGGCGACCTCGGTCGTCCCGCCGCCGATGTCCACGAGGGCGATGCCCAGCTCCTTTTCGTCCTGGGTGAGGACCGCCTCGGAGGCCGCGAACTGCTCCAGCACGAGCTGCTCGACCTCGATCCCCGCCTTGTTGGCGCAGGTCACGATGTTCTGAGTGATGGCGACCGGCGCCGTGACGACGTGGACCTCCGCTTCCAGCCGCGCCCCGACCATCCCGACCGGGTCGGGCACGCCGTCCTGGCCATCCACGGCGAACTCCCTCGGCACCACGTGGATGACCTCGTGGTCCTGCGGGATCTGGACCCCGCGCGCCGCGTCGATGACCCGGGCGACGTCCTCGCGGGTGATCTCCCGGTCCCGGCCGGACACCGCAACGACCCCGCGGCTGTTGAAGGATCGGACGTTCGACCCGGAGACGCCCACCCAGGCGCGGGCGATCTGGACGCCGGCCATGATCTCCGCCTCCTCGGCGGCCCGTTTCACGGCCTCGATCGTCGCGTCCACGTTGACGATGTTTCCCTTGCGGGTCCCGCGGTTGGACGCGGCGCCCTTGCCGATGACGTCGAGCGCGCCGGCGGCGTTCTGCTCGCCGATCAGCACGCAGATCTTGGACGTTCCGATGTCGCAGGAGACCAGGAAGCTCTCGGGCTTAGACATCCGACACCGCTCTCACAGGGAATTCCCGGCGCCGTAGGCGCCTTCGAGCACGATTCGATCCGCGAAACGGAGGTCTATGGCCCGCGCCTCCCACCTTCGGCTCTCAATGAGTGTCCGCGCTTTCAGCAGCGCGTCGATCTTCTCCGGAGCGTCGAATCCAAGAACTCGAACCGGCCGTCGGAAAATGGAGTCCATCATACCGAATCCGCCGTCGGGTAGCGCGGAAATTTCCGAGAGCGCCGAAAAATATTGCGGCGCCTTCGCGCGAAGACTTTCGAGGAGAGCGACGGCGTCGGGAAGCGACGCGCGATCTCCGGTGACGAGGACGTACTCCGCGCGGTCCGCCCGGGAGTCGTAGGGAGCGATCGGGTTTCCCTGCGCGTCGAGGAGGAAGAGCGACGAGCCTTCGCGAAGAAGCGCGACCGGCGTCCGCTCGGAGACCCGGACCGTGAGGCCGTCGGGAAATTTCTTGGCGAGCGTCACGGTGGAGATCCAGGGGAGCGCCTGGAGCTTCGCCGCGACCGGCGCGAGGTTCAAGAGGATGAGGTTGGATGAGCGCCAGGGTCGGAGCGCGTTCAGGATCTCCTCGGTGCGCGCGCGCTCGTTGCCCGAGATCTCGAACCGCTCGAGGGCGAAGAGCGAGCCTCCGAGAAACCGGGCCAGCCCGGCGGCGCCGGAGAGGAGAAGCGCCGCGAGGAGAATCGCCCGCCCGATGCGGCGCGGCTTCCTCTTTCTCCCGGCTGTCCGTCCGCGGCGGAGAAACGGAGTTTCGCTATCCATCGATCGCTCCCGCGGGCTTCCTCGAGCCGGCTTCCAGGTAGGCCTCCCCGAGGCGAACGACATCGCCCGCCCCGAGGGTCAGAAGCAGGTCCCCATTTCTCAGGAGGCCCTCCAGCTCGCCGATAACACGATTCTTTTCAGAGATATAGACGACATTCCGGTGGCCGGCAGATCTGGCGGCCGAGGCGACGAGCTCCCCGGTGACCCCCTCGATCGGCTTCTCCCGGGAGGGGTAGATGTCCGTCACGACGGCGACGTCGGCCGCCGTCAGCGCCCGCCCGAAGTCGGCCGCGAAATCGCGCGTCCGCGAGAAGAGGTGCGGCTGGAAGAGCGCGACCAGGCGCCGCCCGGGATGGACCTGCCGGGCGGCGGCGAGGGTCGCGGCGATCTCGGTGGGATGGTGCGCGTAGTCGTCGAGCACGAGGATCCCGTCGCGCTCCCCCTTCGTCTCGAACCGCCGCACGACGCCGGTGAACTCCTTCAGGGCCCGGGTGATCGTGGGGAACGGCACCGAGAGCTCGCGCCCCACCGCGATCGCGGCGAGCGCGTTGGCGACGTTGTGCCGGCCGGGCATCGGCAGCCGGACCTCGCCAAGAGACCACGTCGTCCCCTCCCAGACCTCGAAGGTCGTCCCGGAGGCCTCCAGCCGGATGCGGTCGGCGCGGAGGCTCGCGTCCGGGCTCTCGCCGTACGTCACGACCCGGCGCTTGATGCGAGGCAGGATCTTCCGGACCCCGGCGTCGTCCAGGCACGCGACGACGGCGCCGTAGAACGGAACACGGTTGGCGAAGGCGGCGAACGCGTCGAGGATGTCGGAGAGGTCGCGGTAGGTGTCGAGATGATCCGCCTCGACGTTGGTGATGACGGCGACGACGGGAGTCAGCTCCAGGAAGGAGCGGTCGTACTCGTCCGCCTCGGCGACGAGGTAGTCCCCTTTGCCAAGCCTTGCGTTGGTGCCGAGGATGCGCACCCGCCCGCCGACGACGATCGTCGGATCGAAGCCGGCTTCGGTGAGGACCAGGCCGGCGAGCGAGGTGGTCGTGGTCTTCCCGTGGGTCCCGGCGACGGCAACCCCCTGCTTCAAGCGCATGATCTCGGCGAGCATCTCGGCCCGCCGGATGACCGGGATCCCGCGCCGCCGCGCCTCCCCGACCTCCGGGTTGCCCTCGGAAATCGCCGAGGAGATGACGACGAGGTCCGCGGAATCGAGGTGGCTCTCGCCGTGGCCGTACGCGATTCGGGCGCCCAGGGCCGTCAGCCGCTCGGTGTTCTCGCTCCGCTCCCGGTCGCAGCCGGAGATCTCCAGCGGTGTCGAGAGGAGCAGGATCTCGGCCAGCCCGCTCATGCCGACCCCGCCGGCGCCGACGAAGTGGATCCGCCGCAGGCGCAGGAACCTCAAGCCGCGGCCTCCTTCTCCGCTTCGAAGAGCAGGTCGGCTAACCGCCGGGCGGCGTCCGGGACGGCGAGGGACCGGGCCGACTCCCCCATCCGGGCGAGAAGCGGACGGTCCGAGAGCAGATCGCGGACCGCTTCGGCGAGGGATTCGCCGGTCAGCGCGGTCTCCTCGATCATCCGGGCGGCGCCGGCTTCGACTGAGGCCGCCGCGTTCTCGCGCTGGTGGCCATGGGTCGCCGAGCCGAAGGGGACGAGGACGGCCGGCCGCCCGGCCGCGGACAGCTCCGCGAGCGTCATCGCGCCGGAGCGGGAGAGGACGAGGTCGGCCCACGCCAGCTCCTCGAAGAGGCGCGGGAGAAAGGGCACGAGCTTCCAGCGAGCCGGGATCTCGCCGTACGCGGCCTGGACCGGAGCGAAGTGCTTCTCGCCGGTCTGGTGAATCACCTCGAGGTCCTCCGCCGCGAGATGCCGGACCGCCCGGGCCATGGCCCGGTTCAGCACGATCGAGCCCTGGCTGCCGCCGAAAACGAGGAGCCGCCTCGTCCGCGCCGAGGGGGAGAGTGGTCGAATCTGAAAGAACTCTTCCCGAACCGGGGTGCCGGTCACGGTTCCCGGTTTCTTCAGCCGCGAGTTGGACGCCGCGAGGCCGACGGCGGTCCTGCTGGCGAAGCGGTTGGCGAGCTTCGTCGCGATGCCGGGGAGAGCGTTGGAGTCGTGGACGACCGTCGGGATCGACAGCGACCGGGCGGCCGCCAGCACCGGGACGCTGACGTAGCCGCCCATGCCGACGACGCCGCGGGCCCGGTGGCGGGACAGAAGCGACCGCGCCTCGAAGAACCCGGCCGGGAGCTTGGCCAGCGAGGCGAGCTTCCCGCCGATCCCCATTCCCGCGAACCCCGACGCCGAGACCGTCTCCAGCGGGAACCCCGCCTCCGGAACGAGCCGGCCTTCCAGCCCGTCGCGCGTCCCGATGAACACGATCGGGACGTCCGGCCGCCGGGCGCGGATCTCCCGGGCGAGCGCGATGCCCGGGTAAATGTGCCCGCCCGTTTTTCCCGCGACGATCACGTAAGCTCCTTCCACACCGGTCTATCGAAGCCGGGAACCGGGAATCGGAAACCGGCAATCGAAGCCATGCTTTCGGCTCTTCTCGATTTCCGGTTTCCGATTTCCGATTTCCGAGCCCCTCATCTGGTCTCCTCGACCTCATGCTGCGAAATGTTCAAGATCAACCCGCCCGCGATCCACGACGCCACCAGCGACGACCCTCCGTACGACACGAACGGCAACGGGATCCCCTTCGTCGGCATCAGCCCGAGCACCACCGACATGTTGATCGCCGCCTGCACGACGATCATCGCGGTCGCCCCGGCGGCGAGGAACGCCGCGAACGGCTCCGGGGCGCGCTTGCACGCCCGCAGCCCGCGCCACGCGATGACCCCGAAGCAGGCGATCACGCCGACCGCGCCGATCAAGCCGAGCTCCTCGCCGACGATCGCGAAGATGAAATCGGTGTGCGGGTAAGGCAGGAAGAAGAGCTTCTGCCGGCTTCCGCCGAGGCCGTTGCCCGAGAGCCCGCCCGCGCCGACCGCGATCAGCGACTGGATCGCCTGGAAGCCCGCGCCGAGCGGATCGGCGTCGGGATTGAGGAAAGACAGGAGCCGCGCCCTTCGGTAGCTCGCCGAGAAGATGAGCGCCACGGCGGCCGGGATGACCGCCGCGACGCCGATGAGGAAGATCCTCGCCCGCACGCCGGAGAGCCAGAGCAGGACCGCGCAGAGAACGACGTACGAGGCCGCCGTCCCGAGGTCCGGCTCCAGGACCACGACGCCGGCCGCGAGGCCGGTGAAGAGGAGCGCCGCCGGCAGCGCCCGCTCCGGCTCGGCGGCCTTGGCCGTGACGAGCCGCGCGAGGACGAGCACCAGGCCGATCTTCAGAAGCTCCGAGGGCTGGAGCATCACGGGGCCGATCGTCAGCCAGCGGCGCGCGGAGTTGATCGGAGGGCGGGTAAGCGCCGCGACGCAGAGCAGAAGGCAGGCGCCGTAGACCGCCAGGCCGAGCCACCGCCGGGCGAACAGCCGATAGTCGGCCCGGTACACGGCAAAAGCGGCGAGGCCGCCCGCGGCCAGCGCGACGATCTGCTTGACGAGATAACGGTACGGGCTCCCGCCCGTCTGCGCCGCCGAGACCGCCGACGCGCTGTAGATCATCACGCAGCCGAAGAGCGACAGCGCGACCAGCGCGATGAACAGGAGCTTGTCGGAGGAGAGCTTACGAGCCATGGGACCTCGTCACGTCGCGGACGAGCTTCGTGAAGTGCTCTCCGCGCTCTTCGAAGTTCCGATACTGGTCGAACGAAGCGCAGGCCGGAGAGAGAAGCACCGTGTCCCCCGGCCGCGCAGTCTCCGACGCCCGGCGGACCGCCTTTTCCATCGTGCCGGCGCTCTCGATCTCGACGATCGAGGAGAGGACCTTCTCGATCGCCGGGGCCGCCTCGCCGATCGTGAACACCTTCCGGGCCGCGTGGGCGACCGAGGGACCCAGCGCCGAGAAGTCGCCGTGCTTGTCGCGCCCGCCGAGGATCAGGAGGACGCGGCCCGGCCCGAACCCCTCGAGCGACTTCTTCGTCGCGTCCACGTTGGTCCCTTTCGAGTCGTTGACCCAGGCGACGCCGTCCTTCTCGGCGACGAGCTCGGTGCGGTGCGGGAGGCCCTTGAAGTGCGTGAGCCCGTCGGCGATCGCCCGCTCCGGAGCCTGGAGGCACGCCGCAGCGGCCAGAGCCGCCAGCGCGTTCTCCACGTTGTGCGCGCCGGGAAGGGCCAGGTCCTTTTGCGCGACGACCGCGCGGCGCGCCCCGGAGACCTCGGACACGAGCGAGCCGGCGTCGATCCACGCGCCCCCTTCGCAGCGGTGCCGGCGGGAGAAGGGGACGCGGCGGCTGCGCGTCGAGATCGGCCGCGAGGCCGCGTCGTCGTCGTTGATCACCGCGAAATCCTCCGCCGACTGGTTCTCGAAGACCCGCTTCTTGGCCCGGACGTAATCGCCGAACCCGTCGTGCCGGTCGAGGTGGTCCGGAGTGATGTTGGTCAGCACGGCGACGTTCGGCCGGAAGCGGTGGATCGCCTCGAGCTGGAAGGAGGAGACCTCGCAGACGAAATCCCGCGGCGAACGCTCCGAGAGAAACGACGAGAGCGGGACGCCGATGTTTCCGGCGAGCGCGACCGGCCGGCCCGACCGCCGCAGGATCTCCGCGATCCACGCGGTCGTCGTGGACTTGCCGTTGGTTCCCGTGACGGCGACCCAGCGGTTTGTCCCCTCGGCCTCGGCCTGCGCGATGCGCCATGCGATCTCGATCTCGGCGAGAATGGCGATGTTGCGCGTGCGCGCCTCGACGACCGCGGGGGAATTCATCGGGACGCCCGGCGAGATCGCCAGCCACTGCGCCCCGTCCAGGAACTCGAGGCGCGGCCCGTCGAAGAAGAACCGGACGCCGTTCGCCTCGAGCCGGCCCACCGGCTCCTCTTCGAAAGCGGAGCGCGATTTCGCCTCGCCGACCGAGATCGCGACGCCCCGCGCCGCCAGCGCCCGCGCGAGCGCCTGCCCGCTCCGGGCAAAGCCCAGGATCGCGATTCGGGTCGGAAGCCGGTCCGCGGGCCGAGTCGTCATCTCAGCTTCAGGGTCGAAAGACCCAGCACGGCGAAGAGGATCGCCAGGATCCAGAACCGCAGGATCACGCGGGACTCCGCCCAGCCGCCGAGCTCGAAGTGGTGGTGGAGCGGCGCCATCCGGAAGATCCGCTTGCCGGTGGACTTGAAGGAGGCGACCTGGAGGATGACCGACAGCGCCTCCATCACGAAGAGGCCGCCGACGATCGCGAGCAGGACTTCCTGCTTGGTCATCACCGCGACCGCGGCGATCCCCGCGCCCAGCGGCAGCGCCCCGACGTCGCCCATGATGACGTCGGCCGGATGGCAGTTGAACCAGAGAAACCCGAGCGAGGCCCCCACCAGCCCTCCGCAGAAGACCGCCAGCTCGCCGCTCTGCGGGACCAGCGTGATCTGGAGGTACCTCGCCGCGACCGCGTTGCCGGAGACGTAGGAGAGGATCGCGTAGGTGCCGGCGGCGATCCCGACGGCACCGATCGCCAGCCCGTCGAGGCCGTCGGTCAAGTTGACGGCGTTCGAGGACCCGACGAGGACCAGGGCGACGAAGGGGATGTAGAGGGCGCCCAGGTCGAGGAGGAAGCGCTTCAAGAACGGAAACGTCACGATCGTCGAGATCGTGTCCGGGCCCGCCCAGTTTCGGATCGCCAGCGCGATCGCGAAAGCCGCGACGAACTGGGGGACGAGCTTGCCCCGCCCGGAGAGGCCGAGGCTGCGGCGTTTCGCGAACTTGATGAAGTCGTCGGCGAACCCGACCGCGCCGAACGCGACGAGGCTCGCCAGCGCCAGCCAGACGAAGCGATTGGAGAGGTCCATCCAGAGAAGCGTCGCGACGATGACCGCGAGAAGGATCAGCAGCCCGCCCATCGTCGGAGTTCCCGCCTTGGCCTGGTGGGACTGCGGCCCTTCCTGGCGGATGGACTGCCCGATCTGGCGGCGCTTGAGCAACCGGATCATCGGAGCTCCGAAGGCGAGCGAGATCAGGAGCGCCGTCACCGCCGCCGCCGCCGCCCGGAACGTGATGTACCGGAAGACGTTGAAGGCCGGCAGCGACTTCGCGAGCGGGTAGAGGAGCCAGTACAGCATCAGCCCGCCAATCCGAAGTCAGACGGAAGACGGAAGACGGAAGACGGAAGACGGGTCGGGAAGCTTCGTCTCACGTCTACCGTCTCCCCTCTACCGGCTCACGTGCCACCAGGATCCGCACCGCGCGGTCGAGCCCGATCCCCCGCGAAGCCTTGAAGAGAACCGTGTCCCCCTCGGAGAGCGTCGGGGCGAGAAGCCCCGCGGCCTCTTCCGGGTTCTTCGCGGTCTCCACCGCGCCGGCGGGAAATCCCGCTTCCACGGCCCCCTCGCCGACCTCGCGCCCGCGCGGCCCCACGCACAGGAGCCGGTCGGCGCGCCCCATCGCGTAGCGGCCGATCTCGCGGTGGAACCAACGGTCCTCGGGGCCGAGCTCGAGCATGTCGCCGAGGACCGCGATCTTCCGCCTCCCCGGAAGGAGCTTCAACGTGTCGAGCGCCGCGCGCATCGAGGGAGGGCTCGCGTTGTAAGCGTCGTCGTAGAGGAGCGCTCCCGAGGAGTGGTGAAGCAGCTCGCCCCGATGCGCCGCGGGCGCGAGGTCCGGGGCCGCCGCCTCGCAGTCCTCGGGCCTCGCGCCGGCGGCCATCGCCACGGCCGACGCGGCCGCGAAGTTCGCGACCTGGTGGAGGCCCGGGAGCGGAAGCGCGATCTCGGCGTTTCCCGAGGGAGTCTTCAGCCGGAAGGTGGATCCGGAATCTCCGGCGGCGACGTTCTCCACCGTCACATCCGCCGCGGATTCCAGGCCGAAGGAGAGCTTGCGCCCGGCGTGACGGGCCGCCAGGGCCGTGACGCGCGGATCGTCCGCGTTGGAGACGAAGACGCCGTCCGGCCTCAAACCGTCGAGGATCTCGCCGTTGGCCGCGGCGACCGCGTCGAGCGACCCCAGGAACTCCAGGTGCTCGATGGCGATCCGCGTCACGACGGCCACGTCGGGCTCGAACGCGCGCGACAGCCGCGAGACCTCTCCCAGGGCGCTCATTCCCATCTCCCCGACCATCCACTCCGGCGTGCGCGGCAGGTTGGCGACGGACATCGGGAACCCGAGGGCGCTGTTCTGGTTCCCCGGCGTCTTCTCGACGGCGAAGCGCCGCGAGAGGATGGCCGCGGCGAACTCCTTCGTCGTGGTCTTGCCGACGGAGCCCGCAACGGCCGCGAGCCGGAACCCGGCATCCTTCTTCAGCCCGCAGGCGAGCGCGAGAAGGGCCTCCTTCGAATCGCCGGCCAGGAGGACCGGGAAATCCGCCGGCAGCCCCTCGGGCCGCCTCGCCGCCAGGACCGCCCCCGCTCCCGCCGCGGCCGCCGCGCTCGCGAACTCGTGGCCGTCCACGCGCTCCCCTTCCACGGCGACGAAGAGGTCCCCCGCCCGGGCGCGCCGCGAATCGAGCGCGACCCCGGAAAGGAGCGCCTCCGCTCCCGGCGGAGTGACCGCCGCGCCGGTCCACGCCGCGGCCTGCGACACGGTGAAGTTCATCTCCGGGCAAGCTCCGCGGCGACGAGCCGGTCGTCGAAGGGAAGCACCCTCTCGCCGATGACCTGCGTCGTCTCGTGCCCCTTCCCCGCGATCACGACCACGACTCCCGGGTTGGCGAGGCCGATCGCGGCGCGGATGGCCTCGCGGCGGTCGGCGATCTTCAGGTACTTGGTCGCGCCCGACTCCACGAGCCCGTTCTCGACCTCCGCGAGGATCGCCTCGGGGTCCTCCGATCGGGGATTGTCGGAAGTCGCGATCGCGATGTCCGCGAGCTTCCCGGCCGCCCGCCCCATCGGGACGCGCTTGCCCCTGTCCCGGTCGCCCCCGCAGCCGAAGACCAGCACGATCTTCTTGTCGGTCAGCTCGCGAACGGCGCTCAGCAGCCGGATCAGCGCGTCCTCGGTGTGCGCGTAGTCCACCAGGATCGGGAATCCCTGCCCCGCTTCGACCGGCTCGAGCCGGCCGGGGACGAGGCGGACGGAGCCGAGCGCCGCGGAAATGTCGCTTCCCTGCATCCCGAGCGCGATCCCCGCGGCGGCCGCCGCGAGGAGGTTCTCGACGTTGAACCGCCCCAGGAGCGGCGAGGACACGGAAAAGTTTCCGCCGCCATGCGCGACCTCGATCCGTGTGCCGGACAGGTCGCAGCGCGCCGAGGCCGCGCGCACGGCGGCGCCCTCCCGGCCCCGGGCCGAGAACGTCACGACCGGCGGAGCGACTTCCAACGCGAGCCGCCGTCCGGCCTCGTCGTCGAGGTTGACGACGGCGGCGGCGCTTTGCTTGCGCATTCCGAAGAGCCTCTTCTTCGCCTGGTAATAACTCTCCATGTCTCCGTGAAAGTCCAGGTGGTCGCGCGTCAGGTTGGTGAAGACCGCGACGTCGAAGCGGCACCCGGCGACCCGCTCGAGAGACAGCGCGTGCGAGGAGACCTCGACGGCGGCGGCGGGAATGCCCTCGCGGACCATCTCCGCGAGGAGCTCCTGGACCTCCGGCGCCTCCGGGGTCGTCCGCGGCGCCTCGACTTCGCGCCGGCCGGTGCGGTAGGCCACCGTCCCCAGGAAACCCGAGCTTCCGTGGCGCCTCGAAAGGAGCGCTTCGAGCAGCATCGTCGTGGTTGTCTTCCCGTTGGTGCCCGTGACTCCGGCCAGGACGAGCTTCCCGGCCGGGTTTCCCGCACGTTGAGCGGCGAGCAATCCGAGTGCCCGGCGCGGGTCGTCGACCCGAGCCCACGCGATCCGGCGGTCGAGCTCCTCCGGCGCCGGCCTGTCCGAGACGACGGCGGCCGCGCCGCGGGCGATCGCCTCGCCGGCGTGCTCGAAGCCGTCCCGCGTCCGCCCGCGCAGGGCGACGAAGAGGTCGCCCGGAAGGACCTGGCGCGAGTCGTACCGGATGCGGGCGATATCGGGGTCGGAAGTCCTCTGGACGTCGGCCTCCGGCAGAACCGAGAGGAGCTCCATCAGTCTCACGGACCGGAAGAGGGAGAACTCTCCTCCCGGCCGCGGCCCGGCCGGTTGATCGGGGGGGCGGTTTCCGAAAGGCGAAGCTCGAGAGGCTGCCCCGGGCGAAGCGGCGCGCCCGGAGGCGGATCCTGCGAGACGACGAAGCCGGTTCCCGTGAGGCGAGCGGTCAGGCCCATCCGCGCGAAGACGGCGAGCGCCTGGCGGGCGGAGAGACCGACGACGTCGGGCGTGACATCGGACGCCGGGGGCTCCGACGCGGCGGCGCCGGCGGAAACCGCCACGGCGGGAATCGCCAGCGGCGCTTCCTCGGGCACGCCGGCCCGCTCCTTGACGGAGACCGGCACGACGCCCGACGGGTACTTCACCTCTCCATCCGAGCGGGCGAGAACCGTCGCGGGCAGCCGCTGCTCGGTCGGGGCGATCCTCAGGATGTCCAGCGCCTGCGAGACGATCCGCGAGAAGAGCGGCGCGGCCACGTCGCGGGCGTAGTACTTGCCGTGCGGCTCCTCGACGACGACGACGGCGACGAGCCTGGGGTTGTCCGCGGGGACGAACCCGACGAAGTTCGGAACGTAGCGCCCGGCCTGGTAGCCGCCCGGGCCCGCCTTCTGCGCCGTGCCGGTCTTGCCGGCGACGGTGAAGCCGGGGATCGCGGCCGTCGTGCCGGTCCCCTTCTCGACGACCCCCTGGAGCATCGCGCGGACCGACGCGGCGGTCTCCTCGGAGATGACGCGCGCCGGCTCGGGGAACTGCGGCTTCTCGACCCGGCCGTCGGGATAGCGGATCTGCGTGACGATGTGCGGGGACACGAGTCGCCCGCCGTTGGCGATGACCGCCGCGACCCGGGCGAGCTGAAGCGCCGTCACGGCGACTTCCTGGCCCATCGAGATCGAAGCGTTGGAGAGCGCCGACCAGCGCGAGAGCGGGCGGAAGATCCCGACTCCTTCGCCCGGCAGGTCCACGCCCGTCGTCCTTCCGACGCCGAAGGCGCTCGCTCCCTCGTAGAGCCGCTGCGCGCCGAGCCGGAGGCCAACCTGGATGATGCCGATGTTGGAGGAGTGCTCGAGGATCCCGGCCAGCGTCAGCCGGCCGTAGTCGTGGTGCTTGTCCTCCTTGATGGTGATGCGGCCGATGCGGATCAGGCCGTGGTTCGTGTCGAAGACGTCGTCCGGCCGGACGGCGCCGCGGTCGAGCGCGGTCGAGCCGGTCACGATCTTGAAGGTCGAGCCGGGCTCGTAGGCGTCGGCGATCGCGTGGTTTCTCCGCACCTCGCCGCCGTAGCGGCCGTACTCGTTGGGATCGAAGCCGGGCGCGCTCGCCATCGCCAGGATCTCGCCGGTCCACGGATCGAGGACGACCGCGCTGCCGGACTTCGCGTTGAGGTTCTCGAGCGCCGCTTCGAGCTCGCGCTCCGCCGCGAACTGGAGGCCCGAGTCGAGCGAGACGGTGAGCGCCGCGCCTTCCTGCGCGGGCTTGCCCGCCTCCTCCGCCTCGCCGTACGCCGAGCGGCGCGCGTCGGTCAGAGCGACGATCTCGCCGGGCCTGCCGGTGACGGCCTTGTCGTACGCGAACTCGAGGCCCGCGAGCCCGTTGTCGTCCAGGCCGACGTAGCCGAGGACCGCCGCCGCCAGCGTCCCCTTCGGGTAGAAGCGCTTGGGCTCTGCGACCAGGTGAACGCCCTTGACTTTCAGCCCGCGAATGGCGTCGGCGACTCCCGGATCCACCTTGCGGGCGAGCCAGACGAATCCCTTCGCTCGCGACAGCTTCTCGGCGACCTTCGCCGGCGGGAGCTTCAGGACCGGCGCGAGGGCCTGCGCCGCCGCGCGCTCGTCTTCGATCTCGTCGGCGATCGCGTACACGGAAGACACTTCGATCGAGACGGCGAGCTGCCTCCCCTGCCGGTCCACGATCGCTCCGCGGCGCCCGGCGACCTCGATGCGCCGCTCCTGCTGGCGCTGCGCGCGCACGCGGTACTTCTGGCCCTGGACGACCTGGAGCTGGACGAGGCGGCCGACGACGAACGCCGACCAAAGGGCGAGGCCGAGAGCGAACAGGCGCAGCCGCTTCGCGCGCAGGGCGTTCACTTGGACGCCTCCTCCGCGGCGTTGCCTTCGATGTACTGGACCTGGCCGGGCCGCGGCGGCTTCAATCCCTTGCGCGTGGCGACTTCGACGACCCGCGACGGTGCGGAGGCGAGGACGAGCTCGGCTTTCAGCCGGCGGTTCTCCTCGTCGAGCTGGGCATAGAGCTTCTGGCGGGCCTCGCGGGTGTATCCGACGCGAACGGTCTCGACATGGAGCGCGGCGTAGACGAGAAGCGCGCACGCGACCGGCACGATCCCGAGCAGCCAGGTCGCGAGCTGGCGTCCCCTCCTCCGGTCTCTCTCCCGGGTCAGGTGGAGGTTCTCGATGCGCTTGGCTTGCGCGTACGCCAGGGCGGTCATCGTCGAGTTACGGGGCGACTTCCAGCTTCTCGGCCGCCCGCATCCGCGCGCTCCTCGAGCGGGGATTGGCGCGCACTTCCGATTCGGACGGGACGACCGGGCGGCGCGTCAGGATCTTCAGCACTCGCTTCGCGCCGCAGACACAGGCCGGGAGCCTGGGCGGGCAGAGGCACGCGCCCGACTCGCGGCGGAACGCGTCCTTGACGATCCGGTCCTCCAGGGAGTGGTAGGCGATGACCGCGAGGCGCCCCCTCGCGTTCAACCTGGCGCTCGCCGCGGCCAGGAAGCTCGACAGCGCGACGAGCTCCTGGTTGACCTCGATGCGGAGCGCCTGGAAGACGCGCGTGGCCGGGTCGATTTTCTCGCGGGTCCCCTTGGCCCGCGCGACGATGCGCGCGAGCTGCCGAGTCGAAGTGATCGCGCCTCTCTCCGAGCGTTCCTGCACGATTCCGCGAGCGATTTTTGCCGCCATCCTCTCCTCCCCGTATTCACGCAGGATGCGTGTCAATTCCGAAACACTCGAATCCGCGACGACGTCGGCCGCCGTCCGCCCTTCCTTGCTCATTCGCATGTCCAGCGGGCCGTCGCGGCGAAACGAGAAGCCGCGCCCGCCCTCCTCGAGCTGCATGGACGAGACACCCAGGTCCGCGAGAATCCCGTCGGGCGCCGGCCGTCCTTCGAGCACGCGGCCGAGGTCGGAGAAGTTCGCGAGGGCGAGCTCGACGCGGTCTCCGAACCGGGCGAGCCGCTCTCGCGCGAGAGCCAGGGCGTCGGGATCGCGGTCGAGCGCGAGAAGCCGGACCTCCGGACCGCGCTCGAGGAGCGCCCCGGAATGCCCGCCCGCTCCGGCCGTCGCGTCCACGAAGAAGCCACCGCGCTCGGGAGCGAGGATCTCCACGACCTCCGCGAGAAGGACCGGCGTGTGTCTGTGGAGCTCAACCTCTTTCGTCTCCCGTCTCCCGTCTTCCGTCTCACGACGACAGCAGCTTCGACATGTCGTCGTAGTCCTGCTCGGTGAAGTCCTCGCTCGAGAGCTTCGTCGCGAGGGCGCCGCGGTCGGACACGACCAGGTGATCGATGTTCCCCGTCACGACGACGTCCGGCGGAAGCTTCGCCGTGTCGCGCAGGATCTGCGGGATGAGCACGCGCCCCTGGGAGTCGAGCGACGACTCCTGCCCGTAGTAGTTGACCCGCTCGAGGAACTTCGCCTTGGCGCGGTGGATCGCGGGGAGCGTGGCGAGCTTTTCCTCGAGCCCGCGCCATACGGTCAGCGGGTAGAGAAGAACTTCACGCCCGTGGAGGGACGTGACGAACATCTCGGCGCCGAAAGCCTCTTCGATCTGCTGCCGAAAGAGGCTCGGCACCTTCAGCCGCCCCTTTTCATCGAGGCGAGCGGGCGCGCTGCCGCGAAAGCGATCCATCCTTCCTTCTTCGGGTCTCGACGATCAGTTGAGACCACTTTCACCCACTTTTTTCCAGATTAGGCCACTGGCCCGGATGTTAGGAGTGCCGAGCTTTGTTAGTCAAGAAAAAGAGTTTGCCTAAAAAAATTAGGAGCGTAAGGAAGGCGCAACCTGAGGAGACCAGGTCTCAGCCTCCCGGGAGGGGACTTCGTGCCAGTGACTGGTCATGTCGAGCCAGAGCGCGAGGCCGCGATGCGCTCCATATCGCGCATACCTCCTCGCGATGGCCCGATCTGTAGTGCGCGCCGGGCCGTGGTAGCGGCGGCGATACTCCTGGCGGACCCAGGAATCGATGGCGAGGAAGTCGTGGCGGCCGAGAATCCGGAGCAATCCCTCCGCGGCGTAGGGCCCGAAGCCGTGCTCGGAGGTGATCGCGCCGCGGATCTCCTCGGCGGGGATCTCGCGGCGCTCCCAGGCGCCCAGGTCGAGCTCTCCGCGCGCGACGCGCCGCGCGAAACGCACGAGCGAGACCGCGCGATAGCCGCAGCGGATCTTCGCCTTCAGGCGGGAAGGCGTCATGGCGGCGATCGATGCCGCGTTCGGAAAGGCGCGGCCTTCCGCTCCGAGCTCGGCGATCAACCGCACGACCATTCCTCTCGTCGCGGCCCAGGAACAGTTCGTCGTCAGGAGCATCTTGACCGCGTCCTCGAAGAGAGTCGGAGCTCGAAGCATCCGCCCGCGCCCCTGCGCGAGCCCCTGGACCAGCTCCGGCTCCCCCGCGATCTCCCTCGCGAAGACGCCCAGGTCCACATCCAGCGAGAAGACGCGCCGCGCGATCTTCCTGAGCCTCGCCACGTCGAGCCCCTCCGCCTCCGCGATCAGCCGCCCGCCGCGGGCTCGAAAAGAAACCGGGATCGCCCTGGCGCCGGAGTCCACGGCGGTCCGCAGCGCGCCGCCCTCGCGGTCGTATTCGAAGGGAGGCAGGTCGTACCACCCGTGGGAGCGGACGACGCCGTCGAAGGAGAAATCCGGCGGCAGAGAGACCCGAACGAGGCTCAGCTCTTCTTCTCGGCGAGGAGGTGCTCGAGCTCCGGGTCGTAGATCTTGATGTACGCGTCGCGGCGGAGCTTCTCGACGTACTCGTTGAAGCGCTTGTCGTAGAGATTCTCGCTGATCCGCTTCTTCAGGTCGTCGGACACGTCGGCGAACGGCTTGTATCCGCCGGGCTTTCTCTCGCCCACGTGGAAAAGGTGGATCGAGCCCGGCACGATCGCCGGCGGCGGATACTCCTGTGGCGGG
>DATFWF010000230.1:0-10748 GCA_035259605.1 Thermoanaerobaculia bacterium | reverse complement strand
GGGGGGCCGACATCGTCGTCATGGTCCATCCCGACCACCAGTACGACCCGACGGTCATTCCCGATCTGATCGAGCCGCTCCAGGAAGGGCGCTGCGACGCGGTCTTCGGGAGCCGGATGCTCGGCGGCCGCCCCATCCAGGGCGGGATGCCGAAGTGGAAGTACCTCGGCAACATCTTCCTGACTGCCGTCGAGAACGCTACCTTCCTGATCTACCTGACGGAGTACCACAGCGGCTTCCGCGCCTACAGCCGGAGGTACCTGGAGTCCGTCAACCTCGAAGCGAATTCCGACGGCTTCGTTTTCGACACCGAGATCATCGCGCAGGGAATCGCGAACGGCCTGAAGATCCGCGAGATCCCCATCGACACCCGCTACTTCGACGAAGCCTCTCAGATCTCCTTCGCGCCGTCGGTGCGGTACGGCCTGGCCATCCTGAAGACGATGGTCCTGTACAAGCTGCACTCGTGGGGCGTGTACTCCGCCCGGATCTTCAAGGGAAAGTCGACAGTCGACAGTCGACAGTCGACAGCCAAGGCACCTTAGACCTTCGACCTTACGGCGGCGCGGGCGGCCCGCCCAGCTTTCCGGCGCGCAGAAGCTCCTCCAGGCGGTGGATCTCGGGACGGATCTCGCTGGCGACGTCGGGAAGCAGCGAGTTCAAGAGCGGCGGGCTGATCCAGACCGCGCGGAGGAAGGCGCGGCGCGAGGCTTCGGTGTCTCCGAGTCCCTCCAGGGCGCGCCCCATGTTGATGTCGATCTCCGCCCTCTCGCCGAGGGCCAGGGCGCGGCGGTAGTGAACGAGGGCCCGGTCCGGCTCTCCGGCCACCAGGCGCGTCGAGCCGGCGAGGATCCAGGGACGCGAATCCCCCGGCAGCGCGGGCGCTGCCGCGAGCGCGAGCTGTTCGATGCGCGAGAGCGCGCCCTTCGGATCGGCGACCTCGCCGGGGCGGCGCACGAGGGCCCGAAGCGCCTCGGTCCCCACCCGCTGGAGCCGTTCCGACTTGTAACGCGGGAACTCCGGCGCCGCGGCCAGCGCGAGAACGGCCGCCAGCGCGAGGCCTCGAACAAAACGCAGCGCCGTCAAGCCGCGGGTTCCTCCTCCGGCTCCTCGGCCGGGGCCTGCGAAGAGATCCTCCACGCGCGGCCCGCGAGGAGGAGCAGCGGCATCGCCGAGATCGGCCTCTGCAGCGGGAACCACGTCAGGGCCCCGACGGCCGCGGCGGCGATGAGCGCCAGCAGGCCGACCGCCTCCGTCTTCGCCGCGCCGGCCGGCTGGCGGCGCAGCGCCGTGACGAGCCCCCGAAAGAGGAAGAAGACAGCCGCCAGCAGCGCGATGCCTCCGGGCACCCCGATCTCCGCGAACGGCTGAAGGTAGTCGCAGTGCGCCTCCGCGTAGGAGCTCGTCGCCAGCGGGTTGACCATCCTCCGTCGCGCCGCGACCTCCGCGCGGAGCCGGTGGGTCACGAACTCCTCGCCGTAGGTTCCGGGCCCGAACCCGGTCCAGGGCCTGTCGCGCGCCATCTCGACGGCCGCGGCCCAGGCGCCCAGGCGGTAGGTCACGACGTGGTCCCAGTCCCCCTGCCGAAGCGCCCACCAGGCTTCGGCCGCGCGCAGGCGCATCGGCGTGTACGCGAGAACGGTCGCGGCGGCGAGGACCGCGAGGGCTCCGAGGGGGAGCGCGGCGCGCCTGCCGAATCGGGCGAGGAGCAGGACACCCGCGCCGGCGACGAACGCCGAAAACGAGGTCAGGTTCCGGTTGACCAGCAATCCGACCAGGCAAAGGACGGTCCCGACCGCGCCGGCCGCCGCGAAGAGCCTCCGCCGCTGGAGCAGGAGGACGGAAAGGCACGCGACCCCCGCCAGGGCGAGGATGAAGGCGAGATATCCGGGGTTGCCCGCGAACGCGCCCGTCGCTTCCCGGTCGCCGCGGGTCATCAGCGGGAAGGGCTGCCAGAGGTTTTTCGCCTGGAGGAAGGACACGAGGGCGTTGATCCCGGCCGCGCCGATGAAGGCTCCGAGCAGAAGCGCCTTCCTCCTCGCGGCGACCCGGCTCGCCCCGATCGCCAGAAGGAGCGCGTTGATGAGCACGACGCGGACCGAGTCCAGCGCGAGATCCCTTCGCGGAGAGACCGCCGCCGAGAGGAGTGCCGCGGCCAGCGCGAAGAGGACGCACCCGAGGGCCGCGCGCGGGTCCGGAGGCGTTCCCCGCTCCGCCCGGAAGGGATTGCTCCAGCGGGAGAACCCGAACGCGGCGAGCGCCGCGGCTGCGATGAAGACCACGGCGAGGAGCCTCTTGGGCGCGTCGAAGGAGCTGTCCGCCCCGGAATCCACGGCCAGCGCGACCGCGAAGAAGCCGGCCGCCAGGATGCCGGCGGAAAGAGCCCCCGAGATGTCGCGCGCCGGGCGCGCCGCGGCGGCGGGAGGGGGAGCCGGCAGCGGCTCCCGAGCCGCCTTTCTCTTTCTCTTCGACATCCCCTCCCATTAGAGCAGTTTCCGAGGCCCGCCCGAATAGACCGGCGCCCCGTTCCGTTATGTTCGGCGGCCTATGACCACGACCGAGTCGCTGCGACGGAGCCGGGTCTTCCTCAACATGTGGGTCTACCGGCACCGGGTGGCGATCCTGTGCATCGCCGGTCTCCTGCTCGCCGCCGGACTCGGAAGCCTCGCCTATTTCACGTCGATCGTCGTGTCGCGGTTCGAGGGGCACCGCTGGAATCTCCCCTCGCGCATTTACTCCGACATGGAGGTGCTCCGCCCCGGCGAGAGCGGCTCGCCGGAGAAGCTCGTCGGCAAGCTCGAGAGGCTTCTCTACCAGGCAACCGAGGAAGCTCCCGGCCGCGCCGGCCACTTCCGGCGAAAGGGAAACACAGTCGAGGTCTTCACGCGCAACTTCCAGTACCCCGGCAAGGACTTCAAGGGCTTCGCGGCGAAGGTCGAGTTCGGGGCAGGCAAGGTCGTTTCGGTCCACGACTCTTCGGGCGGCGAGCTGCCCGCGCTCGTCATCGAGCCGGAGCGGCTGGGATCGGTCTTCGGCGACGAGTTCCAGGACCGCACGCTCGTGAGGCTGGCGGACCTGCCGCAGAGCCTGAAGGACGCCGTCATCGTGACGGAGGACCGCGACTTCTACCGCCATGCGGGCGTCTCGATCCGGAGGCTCTTCGGCGCCGCCGTCTCCAACGTCCGCAAGGGCGGGCTGCAGGGCGGCTCGACGCTGACGCAGCAGCTCGTCAAGAACCTCTGGCTCTCCGGGGAGCCGGGAAGGCGGCAGGCGCCGGAGCGGACGCTGCGGCGCAAGGCGCTCGAGGCGGTCCTCGCCGTCATCCTCGACGCGCGGTACTCGAAGGACGAGATCTTCGAGGCTTACTTCAACGAGATCTACCTGGGCCAGCATGGCTCGGTCGCGGTCAACGGGGTCGGCGAGGCGGCGCGGCACTACTTCGGCAAGGACGCGAGCGACCTGGATCTGGCCGAGTCGGCCACCATCGCCGGCATGATCAAGGCGCCCAACCTCTACTCGCCGGCGCACAATGCCGCCAGGGCGAAGCAGGGCCGCGACCTCGTGCTCAGGCAGATGCGCGAGGAAAAGAAGATCGACGACGCCGCCCTGGCCAGGGCGCTCGCGGAGCCGGTCGTCGCCAGCTCCCGGAAGGAGGAGCGCACGATCGCCCCGCACTTCGTGGACTTCGTCAAGCGCGAGCTTCAGGCGCGGTTCTCGCGGGAGCTGAAGACGGAAGGGCTCCAGATCTACACGACGCTCGACGTGGACCTCCAGAGGGCCGCCCAGCGCTCGGTGATCCAGGGCCTCGCCAGCCTCGAGAAGAACTACAAGCGCCTGGCGGTCCGGGCGAAGGAAGAGCCGCTCCAGGGGGCGCTCATCGCGCTCGAGCCGCGGACCGGGTCCGTCCGGGCATTCGTGGGCGGGCGCGACTACCGGGTCTCGCAGTTCAACCGGGTCACGCAGGCGCACCGCCAGCCGGGTTCCCTCTTCAAGCCGTTCGTGTACCTGGCGGCGTTCGCCCGGCGCGACATGGAGAAGCCGATCACGCCGGCGACCATCCTCGAGGACACCCCGATCACCGTGACGTGGGGGCGCGGGACCGAGGAGGAGCAGTGGAGCCCCCACGACTACGACGGCGAGTACCGCGGCTCCATGTCGGTGCGAAAAGCGCTGGAGCTCTCGATCAACATCCCGACGGTGCGCACCGCCCTCGCCACGGGCCTGCCGACGGTTCTGGCGACGGCCCGCGCGGCCGGAGTGGGATCGGCGCTTCGCCCCTACCCGTCCGTCGCGCTCGGGGCCTTCGAGGTCTCGCCGCTGGAGATCGCGTCGGCGTACTCGGTCTTCGCCAACGAGGGGGTCCGCATCGAGCCGATCGCGATCGTGGGAGTCGTCACGAGCGACGGGCGGGTGCTCGAGCGCAAGGAGACGCCGCTGGCGCCCGTCCTTCCGGCGGACGCGGTCTTTCTCGTCAACTCGCTGATGCGAGGCGCCGTGGACCGGGGCACGGCCTCCGCGGCGCGCTCGGGAGGGATCAAGGGCATCCTCGCGGGCAAGACCGGAACGACCAACGATTACCGCGACTGCTGGTTCATCGGGTTCTCACCGCGCTTCCTCGCCGCGGTCTGGGTCGGCTACGACGACAACCGGCCGGTGCGCCTGACCGGAACGCAGGCCGCCGTCCCGATCTTCGCCGACTTCTCGCGGTCGCTTCCGGCACACTACTTCACCGAGAACTTCCCGGTCCCTTCCGACATCGTCACCGCGGAGATCGATCCGGACACCGGCTACCTCGCCACGCCCGACTGTCCCCGGCGCATGACGGAGGTCTTCATCGCGGAGACGCAGCCGACGATGAGTTGCCCGGTGCACCGCTTCTCCCCGCCGCTGCCGGTCGAAGGCGCATTCAACTGATCCGCCCCCGGTTACCGCTGGACTCTTCTGGTAGATTGAACTGTTCGATGAAGGAACAATCCTCGATCCGCATAAGAGGCGCGCGGACGCACAACCTCAAGGACATCTCCGTCACGATTCCCGCGGGAAGCCTGACGGTGATCACGGGGGTGTCCGGCTCGGGCAAGTCCTCGCTGGCGTTCGACACTCTCTACGCGGAGGGGCAGCGGCGGTATGCGGAAAGCCTCTCGACCTACGCGAGGCAGTTCCTCGAACGGCTCGACCGGCCCGACGTGGATTCGATCGAGCCGGTTCCTCCGGCGATCGCCCTGGAGCAGAAGAACGGAGTCCGCAACGCGCGCTCGACCGTCGGGACCCAGACGGAGATCACCGACTCGCTGCGGCTGCTCTTCGCCCACGGCGGCACCGTGTACTGCCCTGCCTGCGACGTCGCGGCGGTGCCGGGCGGGGTCGAGCGGGCCGTCGAGGAGATCTTCGTTACCGAGGCCGGCTCCCGCGTCGTCCTCGTCGCGCCGCTGACCTGGAGGCGGGAGGGCGTGCGCCGCTCGCGCCGCGCCGCTGCCGAAGACCATGCGCGGGTCGAGGAGTTGAAGCGCGCCGGGTTTTTCCGCGCGCTCTCGCCGCAGGGGGAAACCGTCGAGATCGGCGAGGACGTGGACGGCCTGCTCGATCCGCAGGGCTGCCTCCCGGTCGTCGTCGGGCGCTTCTCCGTCCGGGAGGAGTCGCGCGCCGAGGTCGCCTCGGCGGCCGACACCGCCTTCGCGATGGCCGGGTCCCTCGTCGCGGTCTTCGAAGGCCGCAGCCGGACGTTCCGCCGCGGCCTTCACTGCCCCCGGTGCGGCGCCGACTTCCGCGATCCGACCCCGGCCCTCTTCGCCTTCAACTCGCCGCTCGGCGCCTGCCCGGTCTGCCAGGGATTCGGACGGGTCATCGGCGTGGACCTCGAGAAGGTCATCCCCGACGCGGAGCTGACCCTCTCGGACCGCCCGGTCGCGCCCTGGAACACGCCGGCGTACGAGTCGGCCTACCGAGATCTCTTCCGGGCCTGCCGCCGCTACTCCGTCCGGACCGACATCCCCGTCGCGCGGCTCTCGGCGCACGAGCGCGAAGTCCTCATCAAGGGGCGGGGGGACTTCTACGGGGTCAACGGCTTCTTCGACTGGCTCGAGACCAAGCGTTACAAGATCCACGTCCGCGTGCTGCTCGCGCGCTACCGCGCGTACACGCTCTGCCCGGAGTGCCGCGGGGCGCGGCTGACCCCGGCCGCCCTGTCGGTCCGGCTGCGCGGAAAGACGATCGCGCAGCTCTCGGAGCTTCCTCTCTCCGAGCTCCAGCGCTGGTTCGAGGGCCTCGAGCTCACGAGCGCCGAGGAGGAGCGGCTCTCCTCCGTCGTCGCCGAGATCCGCTCGCGCGTCAAGTACATGAACGAGGTCGGGCTCGACTACCTGACGCTGTCGCGGGCCGCCCGGACGCTCTCGGGCGGCGAGGCGCAGAGGATCGGCCTCGCTTCCGCCCTGGGCGGCGCCCTGACCGGCACGCTCTACGTCCTGGACGAGCCCACGATCGGCCTCCACGCCGCCGACACCCGGAGGCTCCTCGCGATCCTCCGCCGCCTGGCGGACCGCGGCAACACCGTCGTCGTCGTCGAGCACGATCCCGAGGTCATCGAGGCGGCCGACCACGTCCTGGATCTGGGGCCGGGCGCCGGGACCCAGGGCGGCCAGCTCCTGTTCGAGGGAACCCCCCGCGCCCTCGCCCGCGTGAAGTCCTCCGCCACCGGCGACCTGCTCCGCTCCCGCTCCGATGCCCGGGCCACTCACAAATCCCAGATCACAAATCGCAAATCCGCGCCCGGCGCGCACGCCGGGCGCCTCGTTCCCTTTCGCCGCACCGAAGGCTCGATCACGATCGTCGGAGCGCGGGAGCACAACCTTCAGGGCCTGACCGTTCGTTTCCCGCTCGGCCGTCTGGCCGCGGTCTCCGGCGTCTCCGGGTCCGGCAAGTCCACCCTCGTGCGCGACATCCTCTACAACTCTTACGCGAGGAGGGTGAAGGGAATCGTCGCCCTGGACGTCGGCGCGCACGACCGGGTCGATGGCCTGGAAAACGTCGCCGACATCCAGATGGTGGACCAGGCCCCGCTCGGACGCTCGGCCCGCTCCAACCCGGTGACGTACGTGAAAGCCTGGGACGAGATCCGGCGCGTCTATGCCCGGACCGCGCGGGCCGTCTCGCGCGGCATCACCGCGCGGGACTTCTCCTTCAATTCCCCCGGCGGCCGCTGCGAGGTCTGCCGCGGGACGGGATGGCAGACGATCGACATGCAGTTCCTGGCGGACGTGACCGTCGCCTGCGACGCGTGCGACGGCCGCCGGTTCCAGAACCGCGTCCTGGCCGTCCGCCACCGCGGAAAAAACATCGGCGACGTGCTGGAGATGACCGTCTCGGACGCCGCCCGGTTCTTCTCCGACAACGTCCGGATCGTCCGGCGGCTCCAGCCGCTGCTCGAGACAGGGCTCGCCTACGTCACGCTCGGCCAGCCGACGGCCACCCTCTCCGGCGGGGAGGCGCAGCGCCTGAAGCTCGCCTCGTTCCTCGACTCGCGGCCTTCTCCCGGGCGTGGGACTCTCTTCCTCTTCGACGAGCCGACGACCGGGCTCCATGCCGCCGACGTCGAGCGGCTGCTCGGGACCTTCCGGCGGCTGATCCTGCTGGGGCACTCGATCGTCGCGATCGAGCACAACCTCCAGTTCCTGGGCGCCTGCGACTGGATCGTGGACCTGGGGCCGGGAGGGGGAGAGCGGGGCGGGCGCCTCGTGGCGGAGGGGCCGCCGGAGGAGATCCGTCTCGTCTCGGCCAGCGTGACCGGGAAGTTCCTCGCGGAGCTCGCGCCGCCCCGGCCGCCCGACTCCCGACGCGCCTCCGACGCCGGCCGCCCGGGCCCGGCGTGATGCGGATTCTCCAGGAACGGAATTCGGAAATCGGTTAGGATACGCGTTCAACCTCGAGTCATGTCCAGACAAGCCAGAGAGGACAGGCGGTACCCTCGGCCTCTGCCCGATGTGCGCCGCGCCGCGCAGCTTGCCTTGAGCGGGCTGGCGTGGAACTGGAAGCCGACGCAGGACGGCGGCTTCGACGCGACCTGTGTGTCCCGGTTCCTGAAATACCGGGACGACGTTTCGATCCGCTTCCACTCCGCGGGCGGCACGCTGGTCCGGATCCAGTCGGTCTCCCGCAGCGGGCTGATCAACTTCGGGCAGAACGCCAGGCACATCCGCGAGTTCTTCGACCACCTCGACAACCAGCTCGCGCAGACGGTCCGATAGGACGCAAACGCCCGCGGCCCTCTGCTATTCTCCACGGCCGTGAGCACGGTCCAGGCGCAAGCCTCATCCCGACCGGGATGGCGGTCGAAGGTCCCGGCGATCCTCTTCTGGATCGTGGTCGTCGCCGTCCTCGTCCGGGTCGCGACGGGCGTCCTGCACCGCGGCGGAGGCTCCTCCGAGCAGCAGGTCGGGCTGGTCCAGTGGCGGGATCTGGAAAAGGCCTCCTCGTCCTCGGCCAGGGAGGGCAAGCCGGTTCTCTACGACTTCACCGCCGCGTGGTGCGGACCCTGCCGGCGGCTCGACGAGGAGGGGTGGAAGGATTCCGAGATCGCGGGGATCGTCAACAAGACGTTCGTCCCGGTCCGAGTCATGGACCGCGAGCGCGAGGAAGGAAAGAATACGGCGGCAATTGAAGAACTGGAACGGCGCTATTCCGTCTCGGCCTTTCCGACGCTCATCGTGGCGTCCTCCGACGGGAAGCTCCTGGCGAAAGTCGAGGGCTACGGAGGCCCCGACCGTTTGCGCCGGTTCCTGGAGGAGTCTCCCCGGAAATAGGGCGACGACCGGCGGGGAGGGGCACGCCCCTCTCGAGCGACGCGGGGCCTTGACTCTCAGAAATCGGTTGGAATCCATGGTATGGTCTGGCGTTTTTTTGTGACGCTGCAGAAATGATCGAAGTTCAAGGCCTGACAAAACGATACGGAACCCAGGCGGCGGTGGAGGAAGTGACCTTCTCCGTGGCTCAGGGCGAAATCGTCGGTTTCCTGGGGCCCAACGGGGCCGGCAAGACCACGACCATGCGGGTCCTGACCGGCTTCCTGCCGCCGAGCGAGGGAGCCGCCCGGGTCGCCGGGCACGACATCGTCTCGGATTCGCGGCGCGCCCGCGCCAACACCGGGTACCTGCCCGAGTCGGCCGCGCTCTACCCGGAGATGCGCGTGCGCGAGTACCTGGGATACCGCGCGCGGCTCGAGGGGATCAAGGGAGCCGACATCCTCGACCGGGTCGAGGAGATCGTCGGACTGTGCCTGCTCGACGAGGTCGCCGACAAGAAGGTCGAGAACCTCTCCCGCGGCTACCGCCAGCGCACCGCGCTCGCGGGCTCGCTCGTCCACCAGCCGCCGGTCCTGATCCTCGACGAGCCCACGGTCGGCCTCGACCCGGCCCAGATCATCAAGATCCGCGAGACGATCCGGGTGCTCGGCCGCGAGCGGGCGGTTCTCCTCTCGACACACATCCTGCCCGAGGTGGACGCGGTCTGCGACCGGGTCCTGATCATCGACCGCGGCCGCATCGTCGCCGAGGGCACGCCCGAGGAGCTGCGGCGGCGGCTGGCCGGGACGCCCGTCGTCCGGGCCGCGTTCCGGGGGATCGTCGAGGCCGTCGAGCCGCTGGCGAGCCTTCCGGGGGTCGTCTCGGCGGAGGAGACTCCGGCGGACGGCGAGACGCGCGTCCGGGTGGAGTGCGCGGAGGGCGCCGACGTGGCCGAGGAGATCTTCCGAGTCGCGGTCTCGAAGGGATGGGTGCTGCGCGAGCTCACGCGCGAGGCCGTGTCTCTCGAGGACGTTTTCGTCCGGCTGACCCATCACGAGGAGACCGAGGCGGCGCCCGCGGAGCGCGCCGCGGAGGGCGAGATGCCGCCGCCGGGCGGGACGGAGGCCGGCGCGTCCGGGCAATCCTCTTCGGGGCCCGAAGCATGAGGAAGTTCCTGGCGATCGTCGCGCGCGAATGGCGGGCGTACTTCTACTCGCCGCTCGCCTACGTCATCATGGCCGCGTTCCTCGTCATCAATGGCCTGGTCTTCTACGCCATCGTCAACTTTCTCAATTCCCCCAACGCCCCGAAGGGCCAGGCGCTGCCCTACCTCTTCACGAACTACTACTTCTGGATTTACAACCTGATCTTCGTGCCGGTCATCGCGATGCGCCTCATCGCGGAGGAGAGAAAGAGCGGCACGATCGAGATCCTCCTGACCTCGCCCGTGACGGAGACGGAGGTGGTGCTGGGCAAGTTCGTCGGGGCGCTCGGCTTCTTCCTGACGCTCTGGGCGCCGACGCTCATCTACGTCTGGATCCTGCGCTCCCAGATCCCGATCGACCTCGGGCCTGTCGCGGCGGGCTATCTCGGGATCGTGCTTCTCGGCGGGTACTTCCTCTCGGTCGGGACCTTCGCGTCCACGCTGACCAAGAACCAGATCGTGGCGGCGATCCTCGCCTTCGGCATGCTGATCCCGATCTTCTCGACCGGGCTGGCCGAGTCGATGATCACCGACCCCGCCAAGCGCGACATCCTCGGCTATTTCAACCTGTGGGACCACATGGAGGACTTCGCCCGAGGGATCGTGGATTCGCGGCGGGTCATCTATTACGTCTCGGCGACGGTGCTCTTCCTCTTCCTCGCGGTGATCTCGCTGACCGCGAAGAAAGAGCGCCCGTGAGCAGCCGCATCCGGACGGTCCGCGCGGGGACGAGCGCGGCCGGCGTCGTCCTCGTCCTGCTGCTGGCGGTC
>DATFWF010000229.1:0-3998 GCA_035259605.1 Thermoanaerobaculia bacterium | reverse complement strand
GGTAACCGAGAGCGCGCCGCTCGCGGCCATCCACCGCATCGTCGAGCAGCCCGAAGAGCCCGGCGAGGTCGCCCGGCGGTTCAACGAGATGGTCAAGACCGCCTGCGAGCGCTTCAACGAGGGAGCGCTTCCCCAGTCGGTCACGATGCTCGACCTGGCCGAGCGCATCGTCAAGGAGAAGCGCGTGGACCCCCAGATCGTGGAAGCGGTGCGCCAGAAGGGGGACGAGTCTCTCGACGTCGAGAGGCTGCGCCGCTACGCCGAGGTCCCCCGGCTGCACCCGCTGCTTCGGCGGGTCCTGAACTTCTTCCTGGCGACGCGGCCGCCTGGCCTGCTGGCGGAGCTGCTCCGGGAGACCAAGCGCGAGCGGCGCAAGCTGATCCTTCAGCTGCTCGAAGTTCACGGCGCCCCCTCGCGCCAGCAGGCGCTGGCCCGCCTCCATTCGCCGTTCGGAAAAGGGGAGGGAGACGAGAAGTGGTACTTCCGCCGCAACCTCCTCTACCTGCTTCGCCGGATCCCCATGGGCGGCCAGGACGGCCTTCCGCCGGAAGACGACGTGGACGTCGCCTCGCGCCATGCGGTGCTGCAGTTCCCGGCGGCGCTGCTGAAGGAAGCCATCGCCAACCTCGGGCAGCTCCGGCACGAGAAGGCGGAGAAGAAGCTGATCGCGCTCTTGGACGAGCTCGAGAAGATGCTGCTGAAACCCGGCCCCAACCCGCCCTACGACCCGCGGGAGGGCCGCCTGCTCCTCGACCGGGTCGTCTCGGCCCTCGCGCGCTTCGGGACGCCCGAGGCCCGCCGGGCGGTGGTCGAGCACGCGCTGAAGAAGAAGCCCGAGCTCGGCGACACGATGGCGCGGCTCTCGGAGCTCTCCGGGCAGGACCTTTCCGCCGACGGCGAGTCGCTCGATAGGCTCCTGACGGCGCTCAAGGCCAACACGCCGCGGCGCGTTTTCGGGATCGTCCTCGCGCAGAACGAAACGAACGTGAAGCACATCATCGACGCGCTTTCGACGACTCCCTCCGAGATGGTCCGGGAGGTGTTCGACTCGCTGGCGCGGAAGTTCGCCGGGCTCGAGATCGGAAAGGCGGCGACGCGGGCGCTGGCCGCGCTCGACAGCGCCGGGCAGGTGCCCGAGGCGCCCTACGACGGACGCTCGGGAGAGATCGAGATCTTCGGCCTGCCGGCGCTGGTGCAGGGCCTGGCCGAATCCGGCGCCTCGGGACTTCTGCGGCTGAAGGACCCGCGCGGCGAGATCGACGCGGAGATCGTCCTGCGCGCCGGGAGGATGAAGGGCTGCGAGGCCCGCGGCCTGACGGGGGAGGATGCCTTCTACCAGCTCCTCGAGCGGCCCTCTCCGGCTTCGTACGTCTTCGAGCGGCAGCCGGCCGATGCGAAGCCCGAGCCTTCCGCCGACAACCTGCCCGAGTTCGCCGTGTTGTGCCAGGAAGGAATGCGCCGCCACGACGAGTTCGCCCAGGCGACGGTGGTCGTGCCCGACGATGCACGGTTCTCCAAGACGCAAGTGCGGCCCGAGCACCACGCCGATGAGCTGGACGGGATGTTCGTCAACGGCCTCTGGAACCTGATCGTCGGCGGCGCGACCGCGAAGGACTGCGAGGGGGCGCTGAAGGCGGACTCGTTCCGCATCCGGCGGCAACTGGTCCACTGGGTCGAGTCGGGCGCGCTCGCCGTGCAGTGAAGACGTCCAGGGGCTAGAGTCCGAGGTCCCCGGGGCCCGCTCTTACCTTCTGCGGCTCTTCCTCTTCGTGCGGCCGTAGTCCGCCGAGTCGTCTGCAGGAGCAGCCGCGATCGGGATGCGGACCCGCGCCGTCTGAGGCTCCCGATGCGTCCGCGGCCGGGGATGGCGCGGGCGCAGCGCCGCGGCGTCGCGCCGGAAGAGGTCGTCGGAGGGCCATTGGACGGGGACCTCGCGGCCGATCAGCTTCTGGATCGCGTCGAGCGAGAAGACGTAGTCGTCGCAGGCGAGCGACACCGCGGTTCCCTCGGCTCCGGCGCGGCCCGTGCGGCCGATCCGGTGGACGTAGTCCTCGGGGTCCTGGGGCAGGTCGTAGTTGATGACGTGCGACACGCCTTCGATGTGGAGGCCGCGCGAGGCCACGTCGGTCGCGACGAGGACGGCGAGCCGTCCTTCCTTGAAGTCGTTCAGGATCCGGAGCCTCTTCTGCTGCGGCACGTTGCCGGCGAGCGCGCGCGTCGGATATCCGGCGGCGGTCAGCCCGCGAACGAGCGCCTCGGCCGTCGAGCGGCGGTTGACGAAGATGAGGACCCTCTGGCCGCCTTCCTTTTCGAGAAGGCCGAGCAGCAGGTGGAACTTCTCGGAGGAGGAGACGTGGTACAGCACCTCGGTGATGCCGTGGGCGCCGACGCGCTGCGGCTCCACCTCGACCTTCTCGGCGTTGTTGGTGTGCTCGTAGGCGAGCTCCATCACCCGGAACGACAGCGTCGCCGAGAAGAGCATCGTCTGGCGCCGGTGATAGGGGGAGCAGCGGCGGAGAATCTTGCGCAGGTCGCGGATGAAGCCCATGTCGAACATCCGGTCGGCCTCGTCGATGACGAGGATCTCGACATCGCGAAACGTCGTCGCCCCCTGCCGTTCGTAATCGATCAACCTGCCCGGCGTGCCGATCAGCAGATCCGGAGCCCCCTTCAGGGCGTCTCGCTGCCGCCGGTAGTCCATTCCCCCGAAGACCGCAAGGATGTTCAGGCCGGTGTTGCGCCCGAGCTTCTCGGCGTCCTCGCGAATCTGAACGACGAGCTCGCGGGTGGGGGCGATAACCAGCGCCCGCGGGCCCTTGCCCGGATGGGGACGCGGGGCTCGCAGAAGGCGGGTAAAGATGGTGATCAGGAACGCGGCCGTCTTGCCGGTCCCCGTCTGGGCCTGACCCGCCACGTCGCGGCCGGCCAGGGAGATCGGCAGCGTCTTTGCCTGGATGGGGGTCGCGAAGGTGAACCCGGCCTCCGAGATCCCCCGGCGGACCTCCTCGGGAATGTCGTAACTCGAAAGGAGCGAGTCGGATAAGTGGCTTGGCCGCCCGGCCGAGGTCATCGTCACCGACCCATGTTATCAGAGGCGGCAATCGGGCGTCCGAAATCGTCCAGGAGCGGCAGTCCCGTCGCCCGGGCCAGCGCGATCCCTATGCGCCTCTTGTCTTTAGGTCCGGCCGCGCCGGCGACCGGCACGAGCCGGTCGTCCAACCGCGCTGCCAGGCGCTTGACCGCCCAGGTCCACCACGGCGAGAGAGGCAGGTAGGTCTCCTTCCAGCCGCGAAGGTCCGGCCGGCGGATGCGCCGCACGCGGACCCGCTCGAAGGCCGCGGTCGTGATCGTGATCTCCGCGCGGGAAACCGAGATCGTCTCCTCGGCGAAGGCCAGCGCCGAGATCCCGATGAAAGCCAGGGGAGTCGAGACGGCGACGGTGAACGTGAGGGCGATCAGAACCGGCAAGGGGAGATCGGTGAACCGACCCGCCCGGAATCCGGCCTCCCAGGCGTCGGCCAGGTGCGACGCCCCGAAGAGCGCCGCGGCAAGGACGACGACGGCGGCCGCGGCCAGCCACCCCCGCCCTCTCCGGGTCCGGGCAAAAGGCCGGATCTCCACGGTCAATCCCTCGGGGCGCGCGTCGATCCGGATGCGCTCATCTCGATTCGGCACGGTGGCGATTGTATGATCGCAGCCCCGGTTCATCCGGCAGGGAGGGAGGACGAAGAGTGGCAAAAAAGAAGAAGCCGGCGAAGAAAGGCGCTCGCGCGAAGGCGCGCCGAGGCGCGAAAGCGTCCGCGAAGAAGGCCTCGAAGAAGAAGACGCCGAAGAAGGCCGCGCCCCGCAGGGCGGCGGCGAAGAAGTCCCGCAAGGCCGCGCCGAAGAAGGCCGCCAAGAAAGCCGCCCCGAAGAAGCGCGCCTCCCGTCCGAAGCCCAAGGCCTCCGCGGCTCCGGCCGCCGTGACCGCCGCGGAGTGGAAGCCGGAGGAAGAGGAG
>DATFWF010000228.1:0-8585 GCA_035259605.1 Thermoanaerobaculia bacterium | reverse complement strand
GAGGCTCGTAGGCGCCGATGGGGAGGAGAGCCAGGTCCGGGGGGCCGATCCTGCGCCGGATCTCCCCGAAAAACGGGGCGTAGGCGGTGTCCCCGGCAAAGAAGATTCGCCTGCCGCCGCAGCGAAGGACGAACCCGCCCCAGAGCGCCCGGTCGCGGTCGAGCGGTCCCCTTGCCGAGCTGTGACGGGCCGGAGTCAGCGTCACCGGCATCGGCGTCGTCTTCGCCTCGTCCCACCAGTCGAGCTCCTCCACCCGGCGCACTCCCCCCTCCCGAACCAGCGCGCCGTTGCCGAGAGGCATGACGACGACCGGGTCGAATCGCTTCGCGAGCATCCCGAGAGTCGTGACGTCGCAGTGGTCGTAATGGTTGTGGCTGACCACCACCGCCGAGATCGGCGGCAGGTCCTCGAAGGGCACCGCCGGCTGCCGGACCCGGCGCGGACCGAGCCTGTCGAACGGGCCGACCCTCTGGGCGTACACCGGATCCGTCAGGACGTTTCCGTCCGGGGTCTGGATCAGGAAGGTCGAGTGGCCGATGAACGTGGCGACCGCGGCCGCGCCGTCGAGCGCCGGAGGGCGCCCCGGCACGACCTCGACCAGCGCCGGCCAGGGCGTGCGCGGCTCGCGGAGCAGCTTCGGCAACGCCGAGAAGGGATGAGGCCGCTCCCCGATGGGATTGAAAAATCGTTCCCCGTCGAAGTGGTCGCTCTTTTTCGGCGTCATCTCCGCTTCGCGTCCGCGCCGATCATCGAGGCCGCCGTGGCTGCGGCGAGCAGGGCCAGGGCCGCGGAGCCCAGGGAGATCCACCGGAAGCCGGCGACGAAAGAATCCGCGACCGCCCGCCGCGCCATCTCCCGGCCGGCGGCATCCAGGTCTTGTGGGATCGAGGTCGCGGCCAGGCGCCTCGATTGGCTCCGCATCTGCTCGCGGGCCGCCGGCGGCAGGGCCTGCGCCTCCATCTTCCTCTCGAGATGGCGCTCGAAGACCTGGAGCATGACCACGGAGAAGACGGCCACGGCGAGCAGGCCGGCGACGCGGGAGATCGCGTTGTTGATCCCGGACGCCGCCCCGGCGTTGGCTTCCGGCACCGAGCTCATGACGGCGGTCGTCAGGGGAGCGACGGCAGTCGCCATTCCGAGTCCGAGCACGAGCGTCGCCGGAAAGAACGTCGTCCAGTAGCTGCCCCCGACTCCCGGCAGCGCGAAGAGCGCGAACCCCGCCGCCGCGATCGAGCAGCCGGCGATGAGCGGGAGCCTGGCGCCCAGACGGTCGTACAGGCCGCCCGACCATCGGGACAGGAAGAACATCAGTAGGATGAACGGCAGGAGCGAAGCGCCCGCGTTCGCCGCCGAGTATCCCTGCACCTGGATCAGGTTGAGCGGAAGGAAAACCAGCGCGCCGGAAAGGCCGCTGTAGAGAAAGAATGTCAGCACGTTGGCTCCGGTGAAGCGGCGCGATCGGAACAACTCCAGCCGAAGCATCGGGTCGGGCGCGCGCCGCTCGACGGCAACGAAGGCGCCCAGGGCCAGGACTCCGAGCGCCAGAGCGCCGGGCACGGAGGGGTGCTTCCAGCCGAGGCCCGAGGATTCGAGCAACGCATAGACGACACCGCCGAGACCGACCGTGGCGAGGAGGGCGCCCCACCAATCGAGCTTCGAGGCCGCGGTCTCGCCCCGGCTTTCCGGGACCTTCCACAGCGAGATCGCCACGACCGCGCACGCGATCGGAACGTTGACCAGGAAAGCCCAGCGCCATGACCGGTGGTCGATCAGCCATCCTCCCAGCACCGGGCCGGCGGCCATCGTCATCGAGCCGAACCCCGACCAGGTCCCGATCGCCCGTCCCCTGTCGGACTCTCGAAAGGAGGAGGCCAGGATCGCGAGGCTCCCCGGAACGAGGAGCGCGCCCCCGATGCCCTGGACCGCCCGAAGCCCGATGAGCCAGCCGACCGTCGGCGCGAGCGCGCACGCAAGCGACGCGAACGCGAAGACGGCTGTCCCGATCAGAAAGACCCGCCGCCGCCCGAGCCGGTCCCCCAGGGAACCGCCGGTCAGGAGAAGCGAGGAGAGCAGGATCGCATAGGCTTCGATAACCCACTGGACCTCGACCAGCGTCGCCCCGAAGCCGGCCTGGAGCGACGGGAGAGCCACGTTCACGACCGTCCCGTCGATGAACGCCATGCTCGATCCGAGGATCGTCGCGGCCAGGATCCACGGCGCGTCCTTCGGCGGGCAGGACTCCGCCGCGGCCTTGCTCGCGCGGACGATCCCTTCGTCCAGCGTCTGCCGGAAAAGGCCCGGCATGGGCGGCTAGGCCCCTTCCCGTCCGGCGCTGCCCATCTCGAGCCAGTCGAGCTCTTCCTCGATCCGGTGGAAGGCGTCGTCGCCGATCTCGTCCCGCGCCCTCATGTCGAAGGCGACCCGCCGCGCCGCGGCGAGGGCGCGCCGGTGGCAGTCCTCGTGCGAGAAGCCGCCGTCCTCCACGGCGGCCGATTCGCCGCCCGGAACCGCCAGGTGCGCGGTCAGCTCGTGGCGCACGGACTGGGCGGCGGGCGAGTCGTCCCCGTCCAGCGTCTCCAGCGCGGCGTCGAGCGCCCTCTGCCGGGCCTGCGCAGTCTCCCGGCCGACCGGATCGTCGTCGCGCAGGTCGAGCAGGCGCAGCAGCGGCTTCAACGTCAGGCCCTGAACGACGAGGGTCCCGAGCACGATCGAGAAGGCCGTCACGACGATCAGGTCGCGAAACGGGAAGGGCGCCGCGCTCGAGTCATCCGGGAGAGCGAGCGCCGCGGCGAGCGTCACGATCCCGCGCATGCCCGACCAGGAGATCGCGATCCCGCTCCCGACCGTGGGGGGGTCGATCGGCCGCCGCGGGTGAAAGCCGTGCCGGCGGATCCACCACCGGGCGACGGTGTTGTGGGTCATGACCCAGAGGATCCGCACGGCGATCACGGCCAGGAGAACCGAGCCTGCGAACTGGAGGAAGCGCGTTCGCTCCCGGGGATTCAGGCTCGAGAGGATCGGCCGGATCTGGAGGCCGATGAAGACGAAGGCGAGCACGTTCAACACGAAGACCGCCGTCTCCCACACAGCGTAGGACGGAAGGCGGATCCTCGCCGGCGTCCGCTCGGGCGCTCGGCGCGCGACGGCGATCGCGTAAGCGACCATCGTCAGGATGCTCGAGAAGCCGAGCCGGTCCGCGAGGATCCAGACGCCGAAGGTGGAGACGAACTGCACGATGATGGCGGTCGGGACGTCGCGGATCTTCTCGATCAGCGGGAGGGCGAGCCGCGCCAGGACGAGCCCCGCCACGATGCTCCCGGCCACCACGAGCAGGATCGTCGGGACGACGGCTCGAATCGAAAAGGCGCTCATCGCGACGGCGCCGACGGCCAGGCGGTAGATCAGCAGGGCGGTCGCGTCGTTCAAGAGGCTCTCCCCTTCCAGGACCGTCAGGATGCGGTGGGGAGGGCGGAGCTGCCGGAGCACCGCCAGCGCCGCGGCGGCATCGGGGGGAGAAACGATGGCGCCGAGCGCGATCGCCGCCGGCCACGGCATCGCCGGCACCAGCCGGCGCGCGACGAGGGCGACGGCCGCCGTCGTCACGATGACGCTGACCACGGCGAGGCTCGTCACGGCGATCCAGTTGTCCCTCAGGTCGCGTGGCGACGCGTCGTAGGCCGCGTCCAGCAGCACCGGAGCGACGAACAGGGCGAGGGCCAGATCAGGGTCGATCGAGAACCTCGGAGTGCCCGGCACGAACGCGAGGACCGCGCCCACGAGCGCCAGGAACGCCGGATACGGAGCGCCGATCCTCCTCGCCAGGGCCGCCAGGAGCGCCGCCAGGAGAAGAACGCCGAGGAGCCCCTCGAACTGGCTCATTCGCGAAGATTCTGCCTCGTCCGCCGCTAAAGCCCGCAGGAGGGGATCAGAGGAACTTCATCAGCGCGTCGGCCGTCTCCCCCGGGTTCTCCTCGAGAATCCAGTGGCCCGTGTTCTTCAGCACCACGACCGTCGCGTCGCGAGCGACCAGCCTGGCCTGCTCCCCGAGCGCGGCGCCGGTGGCCTTATCGCCTCCGATCGAGAGGACCGGCATCGTCAGCTTCGTCTGCGCGAGCACGGAGAAGTCGGCGGCCGCTTTCTGGAAGGAAACGAAGTAGGCCCAGCCTGCCCGCATCCGTCCGGGCCGCGAATACGCCGCCGCGTAGGCCTTCCGGTCCGCCTCGGGAATCGAGCGGGTCCGGTCCGCCGCAAAGTCGTTCCAGAAATGCTCGAAGTAAGTTCGCTCGCGCCCCGCGACCAGTTTCTCCGGCGTCGCGCCGTTGAAGCGGAAGTGCCAGATCCCCGGGTTGTTGTAGATCGCCTCCCAGCCGGCGACGCCGGGCAGGAAAGCGTCCATGAGGACGAGCTTCTCGGTCTCCCCGGGGTACTGCGCGGCGTAGGCGTACGCGACCATCAGGCCGATGTCGTGGCCGACCACGCGCGCCTTCCCGACTCCGAGGGAACGGACCAGCGCATGGATGCGGGTCGCGGCGGTCTTCATGTCCAGGCCGTCGGCCGGGATCGCCGAGTCGCCGATGCCCGGCAGATCCGGGGCGATGACCAGGAATTTCTCGGAGAGCCTCGGGATCAACGGCCTCCACATCCGCGAAGTCTCGGCGTATCCATGCAGCAGGAGCACGGCCGGACCCTGGCCCGCGGTCAGGTAGTGCAGCCGCACCCCTTCGACGTCGGCGGTCCGCGACTGGATCGCCGGGACGGATGGTGCAGCCAGCAACAGGAGCGCCAAGGCGACGACGTTCATGAGAGCCCTCCCCGGTTCTTTCTCCGATGATAGGAGAAACGGCAGGATGACCGCTCCGCTGAATCGGGGGGGTCCTCCGCGTCGTAGTTGGGTCGGAGGGCCCATGGCCGACCCGGGATGCGCAGATTTGAAGGCGATCGTCACGGTCCGGCAGCCGAAAATCCGGGAGTGCGAGGACTGCGTGAAGATCGGCGCCGACTGGGTGCACCTGCGGACGTGCCAGAAATGCGGCGGGACACGGTGCTGCGACGACTCGCCCAATCACCATGCGACGAAACACGCCAGGGGCACCGGCCACCCGGTGATAGCCTCGGCGGAGCCGGGCGAGCGATGGTTGTACTGCTATCCCCACGATTCCCTCCGCGAGTACTGACTCCCCGAGACCTCGCGAACGGGATGGCCGCGAGGCGCCCGCGGCAAGAACGGATCAACGCCGGCCTGCTGGCGTTCCTGAAAGCCTGAGGATCGGCCAAACAAGGAGGACCCATGAAGCGTTCCAAGAATTCGGTGGCGGTCGTCGACCGCGCCCGGCCCATCGACCGCCAGAAGGCTCACGAGATCCAGGCCTTCGGCCACGTCACGCACCTTCCCATCGCGCTGTCGGAAAACATCGCCAGCCAGAGCGTCGAGAACCTGAACCAGGTCCTCGCCGACACGATCACGCTGCGCGACATGTACAAGAAGCATCACTGGCAGGTGGCGGGGCCGACCTTCTACCCGCTCCACCTCCTCTTCGACAAGCACTACGAGGAGCAGAACGAGCTGGTGGACACGATCGCGGAGCGGATCCAGTCGCTCGGCGGCATCAGCCTGGCGATGGCGGCCGACGTCGCCGAGACCTCCATCATTCCGCGTCCGCCGAAGGGGCGCGAGGAGCCTCCGGTCCAGATCTCCCGCCTGCTCCACGCCCACGAGATCATCCTCGAAGAGGCCCGCTCGATGGCCCGCCAGGCCGCCGACGCCGGGGACGACGGGACCAACGACCTGCTCATCTCCGACCTGATCCGAACTCACGAGAAACAGGTCTGGTTCCTCTCGGAGCACCTCGTGGACGTCCCGCTGGTCAGGGCCGATTGAGGGGGCGCCATGGCCACGAAGAGGTCACGCGGCAGCGGTAGGAAGAAGGCGCGCGGGCCGGCTCCACGGCAAACGAAGAAGGCCGCCGCCCGGCGGACCGCGTCCCGGCGGAAGGCTGCGAAGGCCGGGAAGAAGCGGCCCGCGGTCTCCCGGAGCGTGAGGCGCCGCGCCTTCCGGTCGGATGCGGCGGCGGGATGGTCTCTGGCCGGCCTGGGTCCGGACTCGGGCGGCCAGTCGGGCGACATCGAGGGGCTCTCCCGGGCCGAGCTCGCCGACTCAGAGAGCGTCGAAGAGCTCGTCGAGGAAGGCCAGGCCTTCGAGGCCGGAATCATCAGCGGAGTCGAGAACGCGCGCGACGCCGACAGGGGCGGAGTCCGGACCCGCCAGGTCCCCGAAGACGACGTTCCCCAGGAGTACCTGGACGATGACTGAGGTCTCTCACGAGGTTGGTATGACGGCGATCTCCAAACCGGACGTTCGCGTGGCGCTCAACGCTCCCGCGGAGCGGGTGTTTCCGACTCTGACCGCGGCCCAGATGGAGCGGGTCGCCGTCCATGGCCGCGTCCGCGCGGTCGCCCAGGGGGAGCTTCTCCAGAGGGCCGGACGGCCGGCCGAGTCGCTGTTCGTCGTGTCCGCGGGCTCGGTCGAGCTGGTCCGGGAAGCGGCAGGCGCCGAGGCGATCATCGCGGTCCTGAAGACCGGCCAGTTCACGGGCGAGACCAACATGCTTTCCGGACGGCAGGCCCTGGTGGACTTGCGGGCCGGCGAGCCGGGAGAGGTGATTGACGTCAAACGAGACAACCTGCGCTCGCTGATCCAGACCGACAGCGAGCTCGGCGACATCTTCCTGCGCGCCTTCCTCCTTCGCCGACTTGAGCTGATCGCCCATGGTTTCGGGGACGTCGTGCTCCTCGGGTCGAACTTCTGCCAGGGCACGCTCCGCGTCAAGGAGTTCCTGACCCGCAACGGGCATCCCTACTCCTTCGTCGATCTCGACCGCGATCCGACATCCCAGGAGCTGCTCGACCGGTTCGAGATCCGGGAAGGCGACGTACCGGTGATCATTTGCCGCGAGACGACCGTTCTTCGCAACCCGAGCAACCGCGAGATCGCCGACTGCCTCGGCTTCAACGAGGCGATCGACCAGGCGCGCGTCCGAGACGTTCTGGTCATCGGCGCCGGGCCGGCCGGGCTCGCGGCGGCGGTGTACGGCGCCTCCGAGGGGCTCGACGTCCTGGTGATCGAATCCGAGGCGCCGGGCGGACAGGCGGGCTCGAGCTCGAAGATCGAGAACTACCTGGGCTTTCCGACCGGCATCTCCGGGCAGGAGCTGGCGAACCGGGCGCTCACGCAGGCCGAGAAGTTCGGCGCCGAGATGATGGTCGCGAAGGGGGCGAGGCGGCTCGCCTGCGAACGCAAGCCCTACGCGATCGAGATCGAAGCCGGGCCGCGCGTTCCCGCCCGCACCGTCGTCATCGCGACCGGAGCGCGCTATCGGAAGCTATCCGTCGCGAACCTGGAGCGGTTCGAAGGAGCCGGCGTCTATTACGGGGCCACGCCGGTCGAGTCGCAGCTCTGCCGCGACGAGGAGGTCGTGGTGGTGGGTGGTGGAAACTCCGCCGGACAGGCGGCCGTCTTCCTGGCGCAGACCGCGAAACACGTCTATCTCGTCGTCCGGGCGGAAGGCCTGTCCGGAAGCATGTCGCGCTACCTGATCCGCCGGATCGAGGATCACCCCGCCATCACCTTCTTGCCTCAAACCGAGATCGTCGCCCTGGAAGGGACGAATCATCTGGAGCGGATGACCTGGCGCGACAACCGGACCGGCGAGAGCTCCACGCACGACATCCGGCACATTTTCTCGATGACCGGTGCGGTCCCGACGACGAACTGGCTGGAGCATTGCGTCGCGCTCGACGAGAAAGGATTCATCAAGACCGGCCCGGACCTCTCGCGGGAAGACCTCGTCTCCGCCGGCTGGCCGCTCCACCGGCCTCCGCGCCTGCTCGAAACGAGTCTTCCCGGAGTGTTCGCCGTCGGCGACGTGCGCTGCGGCAACGTCAAGCGCGTCGCCTCGGCGGTCGGCGAGGGCTCGATCGCGATCACGTTCGTTCACCAGGCGCTCCAAGAGTAGGCGGCAGACGCCGCGCCGGTTCACCGCCGGAGACGGGCTTCGAGCGCCTCCGCACGCTTTCGCGCTTCGGCGAGCGCCTCCTCGGCGGGCGTGTGCTCGCGCCGCCCGAATTCCGCGTTGGCGAACGCGGCCCAGTCGGGCATCTCGACGCTGTAAGCCTCGATGTCGGACTCCTTGACGAGCTCGATCGAGAACGAGCGGCCGTTCCAGTGGAGGTCGCGAGCGCGGATCGACTGCGTCCCGAACGGGGCGCTCCGGAGCAGCTCGACCCAGTGGGGCGGGGGCGTGGGCACCGGCTGCCACGCCACGAGGTAGCTCGTCACGAAATCGTCCTTGGTCAGCTCACCGGACTTCCCGGCGGCCGGGACGACGTGGGGCCGGACCCGCGGATGCCCCACCTGGATCGAGATCCCGGCAACGTCATCGTCGGATTCCTTCTCGGACCGAAAGGGCTTTTCTTCGAGCATGGCTCACCCGCGCCGCCTCGCCACGCGGAGGAGCCGGCATTCTACAGGCGCAGACTCTTCAAAACGGTCGTTTCCATCGGGTTGCTGTCATCGCGGCCGAATCCGG
>DATFWF010000227.1:0-15411 GCA_035259605.1 Thermoanaerobaculia bacterium | reverse complement strand
TGCGGGAGGTCCGCGATGGCGGCGGGGAGGCGATGGCGCTCGCCGGAGACGTCGCCGATCCCGGGGAGGCGCGGCAGCTCGTGCGGGATGTCGTTTCGGCGTGGCAGGGGCTCGACATCGCCGTTTTGAACGCCGGCGTCTGGGAGGAGGACGAAGCGGGCGGAGGGGACCTCGAGGTCTGGGACCGCGCGCTCGCGGTTAATCTGCGGGGCGCGTACCTCGTCACCGACGCCGCGATCCCGCATCTGGCGAAGAGCGGCGGCTCGATCGTCTTCGTCTCCTCGACGGCCGCGCAGCGAGGCGAAGCGCGCCATTCAGCTTATGCCTCGACGAAAGGCGCCCTGATCTCCTACACGAAATCGCTTGCCTCGGAAGTCGGGCCGCGCGGGATCCGCGTCAACTGCGTGGCGCCCGGGTGGGTCGAGACCGACATGACCCGCGAGGCCCTCTCGGACCCCGGCTCGCGGCACACGATCGAGGAGGGCATCCCGATCGGCCGCGTCGCCCAGCCCGCCGACATCGCCGGGCCGGTCGTCTTCCTGGTCTCGGACCTAGCACGTCACGTGCAGGGCGAGGTGCTGAACGTCAACGGGGGGAGCGTCCTCGTAGGATGATTGGTGATGGAAGGCAGATGGAGATTCTCGCCCTGATCACAAATCACAAGTCACAGATCACAAATCGGTTGGGGAGTTGATGGATCGACTCGACCGCAAGGACCTTCGATTTGTCCTGCTCTGCCTGGCCGTCATGGTGGCGGGAGGGGCAGTGACCCTCGCTCTCTTCCGGCGGGCCTTTCCCGAGGCTTCGATCGAGTTCCGAGTCAACCGCAACGACGCTCGGACCATCGCCGAGAAGCACCTGAAGGATCGCGGCCGGGATGTCTCCGCCAGCCGGTTCGCCGGACGCTTCGCCGTGGACGAGGAGCCCAAGGTCTACCTCGAGAGAGAGCTCGGCCTGGAGAAGGCGTCGGAGTTCTACGGGAAGGACGCGAAGGTCTGGCTCTGGCAGATGCGCTGGTTCCGCTCCGCCGTCAAGGAGGAAGAGAGGGTCACGATCACGCCGCTCGGCGACCTCGCGGCCTTCGACTCGATCCGGAAGGACGACACCGCGGGCCCGCGCCCCGCGGAAGCTGAGGCGAGGGAAATCGCCGAACGGTTCCTGGCCGGCCGGGGCCTCGGCAGCCTGAAGCCGATCGAGGCGACGCCCGTCTCCCTCCCCAACCGGACCGACTGGAGCTTCGTGCACGAGCGTGCCGGCTTCCAGATGGGGGAGGCGACCGTCCGCTACCGGACGATCGTGTCGGGCGGAGCCGTGACGGGCTACCGCGAGTTCGTCCACGTCCCCGAGGCGTGGACTCGCGCGTACGACAAGCTGCGCTCGAAGAACAACACCGCCAACCTCGCCGGCAACTTCGCGCTCTTCCTGACCTTCCTCGCGATGATCGCGGTGCTCGTCACGAAGATCGTCCGCAAGGACATCGCGTGGAAGCTCGTCGCCGGCTTCGGCGCGACCGCCTTCGTCCTGTCGCTCCTCTCGATCGTCAACGGGATCCCGCTCTCGCTCTACCACTACGACACGGCGAGCCCGCTCTCGGGGCATCTCGCCAAGGAGATCATCCTGGGCATCCTCGGCGCGGTCGGCGTCGGGGCTTTGATCGCCCTCGTCGTCGCGTCCTCCGAGCCGATCTACCGCGAGCGGTTCCCCGGCCACGTGTCTCTCCCCGGCCTCTTCTCGAAGCGGGGGCTCCGCTCCAAGTCGTTCTTCCGCGGGCTCGTCCTCGGCTATGCCATGACCGCGTTCTTCTTCGCCTACCAGGCGGTCTTCTACGTCGTCGCGGCGAAGCTGGGTGCCTGGGCGCCGGCGGAGATCCCCTACGACGACATTCTCAACACGGCCCTCCCCTGGGCGACCGTTCTCTTCATCGGTTTCCTGCCCGCGGTTCTGGAGGAAGGTTCGAGCCGCCTCTTCTCGATCTCCTTTCTCGACCGGCTGGGGGCGGGGCGGATCCTGGCGGTCGTCGTTCCGGCCTTCATCTGGGGCTTCAACCACGCCGCGTATCCGAACCAGCCGTTCTACATCCGCGGCCTGGAGGTCGGGTTCGCCGGCGTCGCGATCGGGTTCCTGATGCTGCGCTTCGGGGCGCTGCCGCTTCTGGTCTGGCATTTCACGGTCGACGCGCTCTACACCGCCCTCCTGCTGCTGCGCTCGCACAACACCTACTACGTGGTCACGGGAGCGGCGGCGTCGCTGATCCTGCTCCTCCCCCTCGCAATCTCGCTCCTGGCTTACCGGCGGCGCGGGGGATTCGAGCCCGCGGCCGGGCTGACCAACGGGGACCTGGGATTCGTTCCCGCGCCGCCTGCCGAGGAAGCCGCCGGCGAGCCGGTTGCGGCGCCCCGGACCATCCGCCGGGGAGTCTTCGTCGCCTTCGCCGCGGCCGCGGTGCTCCTGGCGGCGTCGTTCCTGGCGCCGTCGAACGCGCTGGAAGACCTCGTGCGGGACGCGACCGGGCGGGAACGGGCGCGGGACATCGCGCGGTCGTTCCTCTCCGCCAACGGGATGTCGCCGGGCCAGTACCACCAGGTCGCGTATCTGGGCACCGGCTTCGCCGACGACGAGGACATGCGCGACGCCAATCCTCCCGAGCACGGGGGTATCCCGACGTTCTCGGAAGGCGCCGCGCGGTACGTCCTCGCCCGCGGAGGCCCAGAAGCGTTTCGCAGCCTGACCGAAGATCGCCTGCCGCTCGATTTCTGGCTCGTCCGGTTCTTCCAGGCCGAGAAGAAAGAGGAGTGGAAGGTCCTCGTGGACAGCCGCCGCTCGCGGGTCATCGGCTTCGTCAATCCCAAGGACGAAGCGGCCCCGGCGCCGCCGCCGCCGTCCGAAGCCGGCGCCCGGAGCCGGGCGCTCGACGCCGCCGCGAAGCTGGGATACCCCGCCGCGTCGTACAAGGTCGTGGACGTCGGCACGCAGAACCGCCCCAAGCGGGTGGACACGACCGTGATGCTCGAGTCGCGGCCGCCGGGAGTCGGCGATGCCTGGCCAAGGCTCCGCCCCGTTTTTCACGGAGGGAGGATGGCGTCGCTCCTCCCCTCGGTGCGCGTGCCCGAGGAGTCGCAGCGCGCCTACCGCAAGAAGTCGGCGCTCGCCTGGGTGCTTCTCGGGGCGAAGATCGTGGCGATCGGCGGCGTCGTCGGCGTCGGATTCCTGCTCTTTCTCCGGATCGTCCGGGCGCCGGACTTCCGCTGGAAATCGCTCTTCCTCCCGCTGGCGATCGTCGCGCCCGTCGCCGCTCTGGGAACCGCCAACGGGTACCCGGTCCTACTGCGCGCCTATGACACCCGGGTCCCGCTGACCGCCTTCAAGTTCTCGATCGGGATCGCGCTCTCGATCGGGTTGATCGTCCTGCTGGTCGCCTTCGGGATCGCCTTCGTCCTGTTCTCGGGCGCGCGGCCCGGCTGGCGGCGGGCGCGGCGCGCGGGCTCGATCGGCGACGCGGTCCTGAGGGCCGCGATCGCGGCGGTGGCGCTCGCCTCCGTCGCGCGCCTGGAGAGCCTGATCGCGGCGCGCTTTCCCGGCGTCTTCTCGGTGGACCCGTCCCTTCCGTCTTCACTCGAGACCGCGGTGCCGGGCTACTCGGTTCTCTGGTCCGCGGTGCGGACGACCGTCGCCTTCGCCGCCGCGGCGGCGGTCGCCGCGCTGGCGCTCTCCCATCCTACGTTTCGAAGGCCGCTCGGACGCGCCCTGGCCGCCCTGACGGTGATCGTCGCGCTGGTGCCGACCTCGGTTCACTCCGGGGCGGAGTTTGCGGCGGGCGTCCTGATGCCGGCGCTCTCGCTGGCCGCCCTGGGCGCGGTCGCCCTCGGGCTGCTCAAGGACCACGTCGGAGCGTGGATCCTCTTCGGAGCGTTCTCCTTCGGCGGGCGGGCGGCGGCGGCTCTCCTCGTCCAGCCGGCCGAGACCCACAAGGCTTCCGGGATCCTCGGCCTGGCGCTCGTCCTGCTCGCGGCCGTGGCGCTGGTGGCCGGGCGCCGGGCGGCGGCCGCGGAACCGGCCGCCCCCGCGCCGGTCGAGACGAACCCATGAAGGCGCGATCTTCCGCCGCCGTCTTCCTTGCGGCGGCGGCGATCCCGCTTCTCGCGGCCGGCGGGCCCGAGGCCGGCGCGGTGCGCGACCGAGCCCGGGCGTGGAGGTCGGCTCACGAGGCGGCGATCGTCGAGGAGCTCTCGACGCTGCTCGCGCTGCCCAACGTCGCGAGCGACAGGGCGAACATCGAGAAGAACGCCGCAGCCGTCGAGTCGCTTCTGCGCCGGAGGGGCGTCAGGACCGAGCTCCTGCGGCTCCCCGACGCGCCCCCGGTCGTCTTCGGGGAGCTCCCGGCCCCCGGAGCGCGGCGCACCGTGATCCTCTACGTTCACTACGACGGCCAGCCGGTCGTTCCTTCGCAGTGGACCGGCGATCCGTGGAAGCCGATCCTGAGAGACAAGCCGCTCGAGGAGGGAGGCAGGGAAGTCGCCCTGGCCGCCGCGGGCCGGAGTCTCCCTCCCGAGTGGCGGCTCTACGGCCGGTCGGCGAGCGACGACAAGGCGCCGATCATCGCGCTCCTGGCGGCTCTGGATGCATTGAAGGAGGCGCGGATTCCGCTGTCCGTGAACCTGAAGTTCTTCCTGGAAGGGGAGGAGGAGGCCGGTTCGCCGCACCTCGAGAAGATCCTCGAGGCGAACGAGGAGCGGTTGAAGGGGGACCTCTGGCTCCTCTTCGACGGCCCCGTCCATCAGACCCGCCGCATGCAGATCTACTTCGGCGCGCGCGGCGTGACCGGTGTCCAGCTGACGACCTACGGGCCGACCCGGCGCCTCCACAGCGGCCATTACGGCAACTGGGCTCCCAACCCGGTGGTCGAGATGACGCGCTTCCTCGCCACGCTGCGCGACACCGAGGGGCAGATTCTCATCCCGGGGTTTTCCGACGACGTCCGGCCCTTGACCGAGACCGAGCGCAAGGCGATCGCGGCGGCGCCCGACATCGATTCGGACTTGAAGCGCGAGCTCGCGTTCGCCAAGAGCGAGGGCTCCGGCGAGAGCCTGCTCGAGACGCTGATGCGCCCCGGTTTGAATGTCCGCGGGGTCGCCGGCGGCGACGTCGGAGCGCAGGCGACCAACTCGATCCCGACCGAGGCCTCCGCCTCGATCGACTTCCGCCTCGTCCCCGACCAGACGCCCGAGCGCGTCCGGACCCTCTTCGAGGATCACGCGCGCCGCCAGGGGTTCACGATCGTTCGGGAGACGCCGGACCGCGAGACCCGGGCAAAGACGCCGCGCCTCCTCAAGGTCGTCTGGGATGCCGGCTACCCGTCGGGCCGGACGTCGATGGATCTTCCGGTGTCGCGCGCCGTCGCCCGGACGATCGAGGCTTCGGCCGGGGGGCCGATCGTGCAGCTCCCGACGCTCGGCGGCAGTATCCCGATGCACCTCTTCCTGGAGAAGCTCAAGACGCCGGTCGTGGGGATCCCGATCGTCAACCACGACAACAACCAGCACGCCGCCAACGAGAACCTGCGCCTCCAGAACCTCTGGGACGGCATCGAGACGTGCGCCGCCCTGCTCGCCCGCCTCGGCTACGAGTGGAAATGAGTTCCTGGAACCTTCCTACGACCCCGTGGAGTGGTACCTCGCCACTCCGCTCTTCCACAGCGACAGCGCGATGGCCGAGGCGATCGCCGCCACGATCGGGACGGCCCAAAACTCCCGGAGGAATTCCGGGCGATGGAGGAAGCGGGCCGTCGGGTAGAAGGACGCGAAGGCGAAGGGGATCACGAAGGAGAGCGCGAAGCGGACCCAGGCGTCGTAGATCGTCAGCGGATAGCGCCCGAACTGCATCAGGTTGAAGACCGGCGGCGAGATCCCGATGCGGTCCTCGATCCAGAACGAGGTGGCGGTCAGGCCCAGGAAGATCGCCAGGTAGATCACGGCGCCGAAGAACGCCCAGAGGACGAAGAGCAAGACGTCCAGCGCGCCGAAGGAGAGGCCCAGGCGCTTCGACGCCCAGACGATGGCGAAGATGCCGGTCAGCGTCTCCTGGACCGATTCGAGGCGAAAGGACTCGAAGAGGATCTGGAAGACCGAGGAGACCGGGCGCAGAAGCACCCGGTCGAAGCGGCCCTCGATCAGGTACCGGTCCGAGAAGAGGTACAGGTTCCACGAGAAGACGTTGAAGATGCCCAGCGGCACCAGCGAGAACCCGTAGAGGAAGACCATCTCCTCGAACTTCCATCCCCTCACGGCGGGAACGCGCGAGAAGAGGATCAGCAGGAACCCGAACGAGGCCGCGGTCCCGAGGAAGGACGCCAGCACCGAGGAGAAGAAGTCCGCCCGGTACTCCAGCCGCGCCTTCGCGTATTGCCCGAAGTAGAGAACGAAGAGCTGAAAATGCCTCGCGAGACCTTTCATCGCCCTACCCGCCCTGGATCGTGATCCGGCTTCTCGAGCTTCGCCACGCCAGCTGTCCGAGGCCGAGCAGGACCGCCGTCCAGCCGGCCTGGAGGACGAGGAGACGCAGCGCCTCGAGGCCCGCCGCCTTGCCGAGGTAGAGCGCCGCGGGCGTGTAGTTGATGTGCGGGAAGGGCGACGCGAAGAGAACCGAGCGGAAAGGCTCGGGGAAGAGCGTCGTCGGAATGAGGAGGCCCGACAGCAGCTCGAGGATCAGGTACTTGGCCCGCAGGATTCCCATGATGGATTTGGTGCGGATCGCGATGAGGCCCACCAGGAAATTGATCGCCGCCACGAGGAAGAACGACAGGGTGGCGGACAGCAGGAAGAGCGCCCCGGCGAGAACGGAGACCGGCGGGCGGACCGGGAAGAGCAGCGCGATGACGATCCCGATCGGTACGGTAAAGAGGACCGCGCGGAAGGCCGACTGCCCGGCCGAATCGGCGATCATGACGACCTGGAAATCCGCCGGCCGGATCAGGTTCATCGCCAGGCGCCCCTCCTGGACCTGAGCGGCGAGATCGCGGTCGATCTCGTTGAAGTAGAAGGAGCGGATCGTCCATCCGACGGCGACGTACGTGATCATCTCGGGAAGCGACAGCCCGACGACCGCCGGGGACTGCCGGAAGACCGCCCGCCAGATGAAGTAGTACACGGCGACGTTGAAGAGGTACGTCAGCACTCCGACGTAGTAGCGCGCCCGGTAGGCGAGCATGTTCAGGAACCCGATCCGCGCGAACGGCAGGGCCGCGCGCAGGTTCACGGCGGCTGCGCCGGAGACCGCGCTCATGCGATTCCTTCCCGCCTCACGCAATCCCTTCTCGATAAATGCGCTTCACGACCTCTTCGATTTGGGGCTCCTCGATGGAGAGGTCTGCGACGTCGAAGCGGTTGACGATCTCCTTGACCGCGGTGGCGGGGGAGAGCGACCGGCGGTCGATGTCCACCTTGTATCGGTGGGCGCCGACCTCGGTGACCGTCAGCCCGTTCCAGGAGAGAAGCGGCGCCGCCGGCACGGTCTTCACGTCGAAGATGATCGAGGTGACGGGAAGGATCCGGTCGCGAAGTTCCGAGAGGGCGCCGTCGAAGAGGAGCTTGCCGTGATCGATGACGAGCACGCGGCGCGAGAGCGTCTCGATGTCGGAGAGGTCGTGGGTCGTCAGGAGCACCGTCGTCCCGTCGCGGCGGTTGATCTCCTGGAGGAATTCGCGGACGCTCGCCTTGGCGACGATGTCCAGGCCGATCGTGGGCTCGTCGAGGAAGAGCAGGGGCGGGCGGTGAAGGAGCGACGCGGCCAGGTCGCATCGCATCCGCTCGCCGAGCGAGAGCTTGCGCACCGGCTGGTGCAGGTACGAGCCGACTCCGAGGACCTGGTCGAAGAGAGCCATCCGCGCCTTGTAGTCCGCGTCGGAGATCCCGTAGATCTCCTTCAGGAGCCGGAACGACTCGACGACCGCGATGTCCCACCACAACTGGGTCCGCTGACCGAAGACCACGCCGATGGTCGCGACGTAGCGGGTGCGCTCGCGCCACGGCACGAAGCCGTTGCAGAGGATCTTGCCCGAGGTCGGCGTCAGGATGCCGGTCAGCATCTTGATCGTCGTGGACTTGCCCGCGCCGTTGGCGCCGATGTAGCCGACCATCTCGCCGGGCTCGATCGAGAAGGTCACGTCGGAGACGGCGGCCGTCTCCGTCGAGCGGCGTCGGACGAGCGACTTCAGCGCCGCCGCGAGCCCTTCTTCCCGCCGGTAGGTCTTGAAGACCTTTGTCAGCCCTTCGACCGCGACGGCCGGCTCGCTCAACTCTTCGGGCCCCTGGCGAGCGAGACCGCCCGGGCGTAGATCTCCCGGGCGGGACGGCCCGAGCGGCGGGCGAGCTCCCGCGCGGCCGCGCGCTTCCCCGCGCCGGCGGAGAGGGCCTTGCGGATCTCGGAGTCGAGCTCCCCGTCCTCCATCGCCGCCGGCTCCTCGCGGCCTCCCTCGACGACGACGGTGACCTCGCCGCGGCCTTCCCCGCGCGAGCGAAAGAGCGCCGCGAGCTCCGGGAGCGTCCCGCGGACCGCCTCCTCGTGGATCTTCGTCAGCTCGCGGGCGACGCAGGCCCGCCGCGGCCCCAGCGTCCGGGCGGCGTCTTCCAGGGACTCGAGCAGGCGATGCGGAGCCTCGAACCAAACGAGGGTCTCCGTCCGGCCGCGAAGCGATTCGAGGAAGCGGCGCCGCTCGCCCGAACGCGCCGGGAGGAACCCGAGGAACACGTGCGGAACCGCCGGGATGCCGGCCAGGGACAGGGCCGCGGCGGGAGCCGACGGGCCGGGAATCACCCGGACGTCGTGACCCGCGGAGGCGGCCGCGGCGACGAGGTGCTCGCCGGGATCGGAGAGGCCGGGCATTCCCGCGTCGGAGACCAGGGCGACCGTCTGTCCCGCCGCGAGGCGGCGCAGCAGGTCCGCGACCCGCTCCTTCTCGCGCGGCCCCGGGCAGGAGATGCGCTCGGCCCCGAAATCGAATCTCGAGGCGAGCTTCGCCGTGACGCGGGTGTCCTCGCAGAGAATCGCGTCGGCCTCCTGCAGCGCGCGCAGCGCCCGCGGGGAGAGGTCCTCGAGGTTTCCGATCGGCGTTCCGACGAGGACGAGGCGCCCGCCCTTTCCGGGTTCCGGCACGCCCCGCAAAATAGCACGCGGTTCCGCCCGGTTCCGATCCTATGATCCCGCCCGTGACGATCGCTGCCGCGCTGCTCGCGCTTCTGGGCGCTCTCGTTCCGGGAGCGACGGTAGACCGCATCGCGGCGACCGTCAACGACACCGCGATCGCGGAGAGCGACGTCCGCCGCGCGATGGCGGTCTCGGCGCTGACGCGGGAGCCCACCGAGACCCCGGAAGCCTTCCGGTCGCGGGTGCTCGACGCGATGATCGACGAGCGGCTCCAGTACGAGGACGCGCTGCGCTTCGGTCCGGCGCCGCCGGAGCCCGGGGACGTCGAGGCCGCTTTGAAGAAGCTGCGGGAGCGGCTGACGAAGGAAGGGAAGAACCCGGACGCGGAGTACGCGGCGGCGGGGCTGACGGCGTCGGAGGTCCGCGCGATGGTGGAAAGGCAGCTGATCGTCGAGCGGTATCTCCAGGATCGGTTCCGGCCGATCGCGTTCGCCGACGAGGAGCGGGCCAGGGAGGAATACGACAAGTTCTACGTCCCGGAGCGGAAGGCCGCGGGGCTTGCGGTCCCGCCCTTCGAGCAGGTCTCCGAGGAGATGCGCAACCGTTCGGCGCAGAGGGTCTTCCACGAGGAAGTCGAAAAGTGGATCCGGGAGCTGCGGGACAAGTCCCGAATCTCGATCTACAGGCTCCCGCCCCATTCCGGCGCGCCGCGAACCCCGGTGGTGGTGGCTACGGCCGGCCCCGTCCCCTCACCGACGCCGAAACCTCGCTCGTAACCGAGTCGAACAGGACACACCTGCGCTTTTCCGCCGATCGGGCGAAGCGAGGGTTACCCCGGTGGCCAGCCCATGGGGCGGCCGCCGAGTATGTGGAAGTGCAGGTGAAAGACGGCCTGGCCGGCGTTGCCCCCGGTGTTGGCGACGAGGCGGTAGTCGCGGATGCCCCGGTCGCGTGCGATCGCGGCGGTCCGGACCAGGATCTCTCCCAGGAGCGCCGGGTCATTCGCCGCGTCGTGCATGTCGATGAAATGCTTCTTCGGGATCAGGAGGATGTGGGTCGGCGCCTGAGGGTTGATGTCCTCGAACGCCAGCATCCGTTCGTCTTCGTAGACCTTCTTCGAAGGGATCTCGCCCGCGGCGATCTTGCAGAAGAGGCAATGGCTCATGACCTGGCCCCCCGCGGTAAGGATACTTCGCGCCGGCCCGGGAAACCCGCGGCGCGGGACCGCTCGAGAAGACCTTGCGCCGTGCCGCCGAGGACCGCCTCCTCGTCTTCGGGAGGCAGCCGCCACGCCCGCACGCGGGCGAGGGACTCCTCGATCGAGACGGCGACGGTGGGTGTGTCCGAGCCGAAGAGGATCTTCCGCTCGAGGCCGGCGATCTTCGAGCGCGTCAGCGAGACCGGATCGGCGACGACGGGGCAGAGATCGGCGTAAACGGATCGGCTTTCCGCCAGCAGGTCGAGGGTCCGCGCCGTCGCCGGCGAGCCGAAATGGGCGACGACGATGGCGGCGTCGGGCCACCGCGCCGCCGTTCTCGCGACGGAGTCCACCTCGCCGGCGGTCGCGGTCCCCTCCTGCGCGCTGCCGGCGTGAACGACGACCGGCGTCCCCGTGCCGGAGACCCTCCTCCACAGCGGATCGAGCCGCGCGTCGTCGGCCGGGAAGCGCCCGACCGAGCAATGCAGCTTGAAGACCCGGAGGCCGAGATCGTCGAGGGCTTCGGCGACGACCGCGCCGACGTCGTCGTCGGGATGAACGGTCGCGCCGGGCACGACGAAGGGATCGGCGCCAAAGGTCTCCGCCATCCAGCGGTTGAGCCCCGAGGCCACTGCGCCGCGGTGGGCGTAGGGGAGGCTCCAGCACCGGCCGATTCCGGCGGAGACGAGCGCGCTCCGAGCCTCCAGCGGCGGGTAAGGATAGAGCAGCTTGGGCGCCCCGCGCTCGACGAAGAAGCTCCGGATCTTCGCCGCGAGCCTCTCCGGCAGCAGGTGGACGTGGGAGTCCACGATCACGGCACCGACCTTCGGACGCGCCCTCCGAGGGCCGCCAGCTTCTCCTCCATTCGGACGAAGCCGCGATCGAGGTGGTACACCCGGTGAATCACCGATGGGCCGTCCGCCGCCAGGGCCGCGATGACCAGCGCCGCCGAGGCCCGGAGGTCGCTCGCCATCAGGTTCGCCCCCGACAGCCGCGCCGGCCCGTCCACCTCGGCGGACCTTCCGCGCAGGCGGATCCTCGCGCCCATGCGGGAGAGCTCCGCCACGTGCTGGAAGCGGTTCTCGAAGATCGTCTCGGTGATCGTCGAGACGCCGTCCATCGTCGTCGCCATCGCAATCCACTGCGCCTGGAGGTCGGTGGGGAAGCCCGGGTAGGGAGCCGTCTCGACGTCGAGGGCGCGGAGCGGGCCGCCGCACCCGATCCGGAGGTCATCGTCCCTCCGCTCGATGCGGGCGCCGGCGGCCGCGAGGTTCGCGGTCAGCGATTCGAGATGGGCGGGCCGGCACTTTCGGACCACGATGTCGCCGCGCGTCGCCGCCCCGGCGATGGCATAGGTCCCGGCCTCGATCCGGTCCGGCACGATCTCGTGCGAGGCGGCGTGGAGGCGCTCGACCCCTTCGACCGTGATCGTCGAGGTTCCCTCGCCGGAGACCCGGGCTCCCATCGCGCGCAGCAGCCTCGCGAGGTCCACCACCTCCGGCTCGCGAGCGGCGTTCTCGATGACGGTTTCCCCCCTCGCGAGCGAGGCCGCGAGCATCACGTTTTCCGTGCCGGTCACCGTGACGCCCTCGAAGGCGATCCGCGCTCCCTCGAGGCGGCCGGCCTTCGCTTCGACGTATCCGTGCTCGACCTCGACCTCCGCGCCCATCCGCCGGAACGCCGCCAGGTGCCTGTCGATGGGCCGCACGCCGATCGCGCAGCCGCCCGGAAGCGAGACCCGCACGCGCCCGGCCCGCGCCAGGAGCGGACCGAGCACCAGCACCGAAGCCCGCATCTTCCGGACGAGGTCGTAGGGCGCGTCCGCCGATCCGATCTCGCGCGCCTCGATGGAGGCCTCCCCGGGGCGCGAGGAGACGAAGACGCCGATGTGCCGGAGGAGCTTCTCCATCGCCCGGATGTCGGCGACGTCGGGAAGATTCGTCAGCGCGACGGGCTCGGCCGTCAGGAGCGTGGCGGCGAGGCAGGGGAGGGCGGCATTCTTCGCGCCCGAGACTTCGACCTCCCCGGCGAGCCGCGCCGGCCCGTCCACCTCGAACCTGTCCACGGTGCGGCCATTCTAGCCGCCGCTAAGGCTGCGCGAGACAGCTGCGCCTGCGGCTCTCTCGCTTGCCCGACGCGAATGGCCGTGCGCTTCGCGACCGACGCCGATGGGCTTCAGTTGCGACGCGCGATCGCGACTCGAGGGATGCCGTTGAAGTCCGGGTCGATGCGAACGAACCGCCACTGCGCGCGGGCGCCGATCTCGCGGGCGACGGGCTCGGACTGCCCGTACCCGATCTCGAAGAGGAAGGGAGCGTCGGGCGCGAGCAACCGCGGAAGGTCGGTCAGGAGATGGCGGATCGCGGCCAGCGCGTCGTCCCCCGCGAAGAGGGCCCGCTCGGGATCGTGCTCGCGGACGGTCTTCGGCAGCGCCGGGCGCTCGGAGCGCGCGAGGTAGGGCGGGTTGGACATCGCGAGGTCGAATCGCGCCCGCCCGGCCGCGGACACCCAGTCCGAGGCGGCCAGCGCGATCCGCGGCAGGACGCCGTGCCTCGCCGCGTTGGCGCGCGCCAGCGCGAGAGCCTCGAGGGAGGCGTCCAGGGCGAGGGCCTTCGATCGCGGCCGCTCGAGCAGGTACGTGATCGCCAGGACCCCGCCGCCGGTCCCGAGGTCCAGGGCCAGCTTCGAATCCGGGGCTTCGGCGAGGGCGGCGGACGCGAGCACCTCCGTCTCGGGCCGCGGAACCAGCGCCCGCCGGTCCACGAAGAAGGGCCGGCCGTGGAAATCCCACTCGCCGAGCAGGTGCTGGACCGGTTCTCCCGCGACCCGCCGGGCCCAGAGCATCCGGAAGGCCGCCTGGCCGCGCTCCCCGACCTCCTGCCGCGCGTCGAGCGACAGGGGGTTTCTCCCTCCCATCGCGTGCGCGAGGAGGAGCCGCGCGTCCCAGGGAGTTGCCTCGGAATGAGACTCCCGCGCGAGTTGCTCGGCACCTTCCAGGATTTCTTTGGCAGTCATCGGGAATCGGGTGATCGGGTGAGCGAGCCATCGGGTGATCCCCGGAAACAGATCACCGGATCACCCGATCGCAGATCACCCGATTCTCAGGCCTTCGCCAGCTCTTCTTTCAGGCGCTCGGCCTGGAAGTGGGAGGTCAGGGGCTCGATGAGCTCGTCGAGATTCCCCTCGAGGACGTCGGCGAGGCGGTGCGTGGTGAACCCGATGCGGTGGTCGGTGATCCGGGACTGCGGGAAGTTGTAGGTGCGGATCTTCTCGGAGCGGTCGCCGGTCCCGACCATCTTCTTGCGCTCCGCGGCGATCGCTCCCTCCGCCTTCTCCCGCTCCATCTCGAGGAGCCGCGCCTTCAGCACCCGCATCGCCTTGGCCTTGTTCTTGATCTGGCTCCGCTCGTCCTGGCACTGCACGACGACGCCGGTCGGGATGTGCGTCAGGCGCACCGCCGAATACGTCGTGTTGACGCCCTGGCCGCCCGGGCCCGAGGCGCAGAAGCGGTCCACCCGGATGTCCTTCTCCTCGACCTTGACGTCCACGTCCTCCGCCTCGGGGAGGACCGCCACCGTGGCCGCCGAGGTGTGGATGCGCCCCGACGCCTCGGTGTCCGGCACCCGCTGCACGCGGTGGACGCCGCTCTCGTACTTCAGCCTCGAGTAGGCGCCGGCCCCCTCGACGAGCGCGGTGATCGCCTTGATTCCGCCGATGCCCGTGTCGTCGCGATCCACGATCTCGACCTTCCAGCGCCGCGCCTCGGCGTACCGCGAGTACATGCGGAAGAGCTCCGCGGCGAAGAGCGCCGCTTCCTCCCCTCCGGTCCCCGCGCGGATCTCCAGGAAGACGTTGCGGGAATCGTTGGGGTCCTTCGGCAGGAGGAGGACCTTCAATTCCTGGTCCACTTCCTCGAGCCGCGCGGTCAGCGTCGCGCGCTCGGCGGCCGCGAGCTGGTAGAGCTCGTCGCCCGGCGGCAGCGACTCGACCATCTCCCGCGCCCCCGCGAGCTCCTGCTCCACGCGGCGGCGCTCGTCGATCTTCGCGACGACCGGCTCGAACTCGGACAGGGTCTTCTGGGCGTCGCGGACCGCCCGGTGGTCCTGGACGAACTCCGGGTCGGCGAGGCGCGACCTCACCTCGTCGTACTTGCGGCGGATCTCTTCGAGTTTCTGGAGCATGCGCATAGCCCTCGGCCGTCGGCTCTCAGCCTTCGGCCAGACAGACCTGGAACGGGACCGCTAGAGGGCGGTCAGGAAAAGGGGGGCGAGAGCGCGGCGGTCGCTCAGCGCGAGGCTCCTACGAGGAGGCGCCGGCCGCCTTCTTCTCGTAGCGCTTCCGGAAGCGCTCGACCCGTCCGGCGGAGTCCACCAGCTTCTGCTTGCCGGTGAAGAAGGGGTGGCACTTGCTGCAGATCTCGATCCGCAGCTCCTTCTTGGTGGAGCGCGTGGTCCAGGTCTCGCCGCACGCGCAGTGGACGAGGACTTCGTGATACTCGGGGTGCAGGTTCTTCTTCATGGAACCCGCAATCCTACCGCACCGGCCTTCTCGGAATCAACCCGGCCGGGTGCCGGGCGGGGCGGAAGATGTTCTAGAATCGTCTCTTCCGTGTTTTACCTGTACGTAACCGCTCCCGGGATGCCGGCGCAGAAGTTTCTGCTGGACAAGCCCGTCACCACGATCGGGCGCTCGTCCATGAACGATCTCCCGATCTCCGACAAGATGCTCTCCCGCCAGCACGCCCGGATCGTCCGCGACGGAAACGGCGGGCTCACGGTCGAGGACCTGGGCTCGCGCAACGGCACGTTCCTGAACGGCGAGCGCCTGGTCACGACCCAGCCGCTGAAGTCCGGCGACCGGATCACCGTCGGCGGCGTGACCCTCAAGGTCGAGTCCGAGTCCACGACGCGGGTCCGGATCGACGAGATCGCAGGCGAGGACTCGCTCGACAACACGATCCTGAAGGCCTCGGCCGAGCTCCTCCGCAAGCCCACCGAGACCGACCCGAGGCTCCCCGCCGAGCAGCTCTCGAAGCTGATCGAGTCGCTCCGGGTCGTCAACGAGCTGACGATCGA
>DATFWF010000226.1:0-4062 GCA_035259605.1 Thermoanaerobaculia bacterium | reverse complement strand
GGATGACGGCTCGGATGCGGTCGCGGTGGGTCTTCAGCAGGCGGCGGACCGGGACTCCGGAGGCGGCCTCTTCGAGGATGTCGGCGCCGGACTCGTCCATCTTGGCGAGGAAGGCTTCCCACACGGCCTCCGTGACCGACATGCCTCGAAGCTGCACGTTGCCCATCCGCTCGAATTCCCGCTGGAGGAACGCGAGCTTCTCTTTCAACGAGTCCTCGTCGGCCAGCGACTCGTCCTCGTACGGCGTGTGGGGCTTGGGGATGAACGCGTTGACGGAGGGAACGAGCTGCGGGACGTGGCCGGTCCGGCGCCCCTCCGCCAAGGCGATCTCGCGCAGGTCCGCGACGAGGCGCACGAGATCCGCGACGTCCTCGTCGGTCTCGGTCGGCAGTCCCACCTGGAGGTAGAGCTTCAACCGCGTGAAGCCGTGGGCGAAGACCCTGGCGACCTTCTCGCGGAGCATCCCGTCGGTGACCTTCTTGTTGATGTGGCGGCGAAGCCTCTCGTTGCCCGCCTCGGGCGCGATCGCCAGCGCCTTCTCTCCCTGCCGGGCGAGGACCTCCAGGATCGGATCTTCGATCGCGTCGATCTTGATCGAGGAAAGAGCGATGTGGAATCGGAGCTCGGCGAGCCCCGTCAGGATCTCCGTGATCTCCGGGTGGTCGCAGACGGCGGTGGCGATCAGGCCGGTCCGGTCGGTGAGCGGGCGGGCCTCGCGCGCGACCTTGAGGATCGAGGCGGCCGGGTACTGCTTGATCGGCGCCATCGCGTAGGCGGCCCAGCAGAACCGGCACATCTCGGTGCAGCCCCGGGAGATCTCGATCAAAAGCTTGTCGGCGAGCTCCGTGCGGGGCGTCAACACCGTCGAGTGCGGCACCTCGAAGAAGGGCGTTATCTCCTTCCTCGACATCGGCTGCTGGATGACGACGCGGGAGTTCTGCGCCGCTTCCGCCCGCGCGCCCTGGACGGCGGGCACGAAGAAACCGGGCAGCGCCGCGGCCGACTCCAGGAACTTCTCGCGGGTCAGGCCGGACTGCAGGAGCCCGGCGATCTTCGGCACCAGCCGCTCGCCGTCGCCCAGCGCGAAGACGTCCACGAACGGAGCGAGCGCGGCCGGGTTCATCCGGGCGATGTCGCCGCCGACTAAGAGCACCGGGTCTCCCTCGCCGCGCTTCTCGCGCCGGACCGGGATCCGCGCCGCCTCGAGGGCGCGGAGGATGTTGACGATGTCCATCTCCCACGACAGCGACCAGGCGAGAAGCCCGAACTCCGAGAGCGGCGTTCCTGTCTCGAAGGAGACCGCAGGGGGGGGGCCCGCCCCTTCCTCGAAGAAGAAGCGCTCGCAAGCCAGGTCCGGGACCCGGTTGAAGAGCCGATAGACCCACTGGAAGCCGAGGTTGGACATCCCGATCTCGTAGCTGTTCGGGAAGCCCAGCGCCATCCGGTAGGCGCCGAAACGGTTCGGCTCCTCGGTGTACCGCTCCAGGGCGGCGAGCTCACGGTTCTTCGCCGTCGGCTTCATGGTCGAACCTTCGATTATAATGTCCTCAAAAACGGAGGCTTATTCACGAAGGGGTCCGGGTTCCGCCGGTCCGCGTCCGGTGTGCTCTCGCCGTTCTCCTCGCGATCACCGCGGGAGCGGGCAGCTCACTGCTGGGGATCTGCGGTCCCTTCACCGACGTCGCCGCCGACGCCTTCTGCCCGTTCGTGCTCGAGATCTTCTACCTCGGGATCACGACCGGAACCACGGCGACGACCTACGACCCGGCGAGCCCGGTCTCGCGCCTCCAGATGGCGGCGTTCCTGTCGCGGACCGTGGACAGCGCGCTCCTCCGCGGAGGCCGCCGGGCCGCGCTCGGCCAGTACTGGAACACGCAGACGGCGAGCGCGCTCGGCATGACGACCGTCGGCGACAACCCCGAGGGATTCGCCTGGGACGGAAAGGACCTCTGGGTCCCTCTCTTCGGCGGCAACGTCGTGCGCGTCCGGGCGAGCGACGGGAAGGTCCTGGAAAACTGGACCGGCGGCGCCTTCAACGTGGGCGTGCTCGCCGCGATCGGCCGGATTTTCGTCACGGGGCAGTCCAGTCCCGGGAGGCTCTACCGGATCGATCCCTCGCAGTCGGCCGGCACCGTGCAGACCGTCGCCAGCAACCTTCCGAACAACCCCGGCCAGATGACCTTCGACGGCGCGCGGATCTGGACGGCGAACTGGAGCGGCTCGGTCTCGATCATCACGCCGGGGTCGATTCCATGGACAGTGACCACGGTGACGACGGGCGCCTTCGGCAACTTCGGTGTGGCGTTCGACGGGGCCAACATCTGGGTCTCCGACCACTCGCCGGGAAACGGCATCGGTTTCGCGCGAAAGGTCAACGCTGCCGGCGCCACGCTCCTGACGGTCACGGTCGGCCAGAATCCGGACTATCTGCTCTTCGATGGGTCCAACATCTGGGTTCCGAACAGCTTCGATGCCGCCGTCTCGGTCATCCGCGCTTCGAACGGGGCGTTGCTCGCGACGTTGACCGGAAATGGGATGGTGGATCCCTCGATCGCGGCCTTCGACGGCAAGCGCGTCCTGATCACGAGCCCCAACGGGCAGAACCTGTCTCTCTTCAAGGCCGCGGACCTGACCCCGATCGGCTTCGTTCCCGTGCCGCCCGGCAACCCGCTGGCGGCCGGCTGCGACACGGTCAATTTCTGGGTCGCGATGGAGACCGGCAACACGATCGCCCGGTTCTAGCGAGGCCGCCGGAGGGCGAAAGCCCAGTCGCAGACGTTCGTCCCGGTCGGGCCGGGGACGACGAGGTCCCCCAGCGAATCGAAGAAGGGTTCCGTGTCATGGCGGTCGAGGGCCCTCGCGGGATCGAGGCCCAGCTGCCGCGCCCGCGTCAGCGATCTCCCGTCCACAACCGCTCCCGCCGCGCGTGAGGATCCGTCCACGCCGTCGGATCCTGCGGAGAGAATCGCGACGTCTTCGACTCCATCTAGCCCGTTGGCGGCTCCCAGCGCGAACTCGAGGTTGCGCCCGCCGCGGCCGTCGAAGCGGCGGCCGGAGATCGTCACGGCCGTTTCGCCGCCGGCGAGAAGCGCCTCGCCCGGATCGAGCAGGCGGGCCTGCCGCGCGAAGCGGGCGCCCTGCTCGCGCGCCTCTCCCGAGAGCCAGCGCCGGAGAACCCGCGGTTGGAGGCCGGACTCGGAAGCCGCGAGAGCGGCGGCCTCGAGCCCGATGCGATTGGACCCGATGACGAGCGTGATGTCCCGCGAGCCGCCCCGGATCGTCGGGCCCGAGCCCACGAGCGCTGGATCGTCTCCCGGCACGTCCGAGAGGACGAGCGTCACCAGGCGCGCCCGTGTGCGCTGTCCGAGCCTGCCGCCCTTCACCGCCGAGAGCTTCTTGCGGAGCCGGTTGATCTCGACGATCGACGCGCCGGAGCGCATCAGCCGCCGAACGGCTGCCCGCTTGGAAGCCAGGGTGACGCCGCTTCGCGGCAGGGCCAGGAGCGACGAGGTGCCGCCGGAGACGAGGCAGACGATCGCGTCTTCGCGGCTAAAATGATCGAAGAACTCGATCGCCCGGCGAGCCGCCCGCATGCTCGAGGAGTCCGGCTCGGGGTGAGCGGAGAAGAGGACCTGGCAGCCGGCCAGTCCCTTCGCGGGGTAGCCATTGGGCAGGACCACGAGGGCGCCTCGCCGGAGCTTCCTGGGAAGCCCGAGAACCATCCCGGCGGCGGCCTTGCCGCAGGCGAAGACTCCCACTCGCCGGGCCTCGGCCAGCGCCCGCCCAAGGGAGGGCCGGGCCAGCGCCTCCGCCACGCGCCGGCGCGGGTCTACGCCTTCCAGCGCCTTCCTAAAGAGACCCTTAATCGTTCGCCGGGCCGACATCCCGTTCATCCGCCGTTCACCTTTTCGACGTATATGATTTGCTACCCCGGATCATCCGGGCCGCAGATAAGGAGGGTTCATGAAGAAAATCGTGTCTCGGATTCTCGTCCTGGCCATCGTCGCCGGGTTCGGTTTCGCCGCTCTCGCCACGGCCGAGGACGGGACCTGGACCGGTTGG
>DATFWF010000225.1:0-9979 GCA_035259605.1 Thermoanaerobaculia bacterium | reverse complement strand
CCTCGAACTCGTGGATCGCCCGGCCGATGTCGCCCTTCTCGCGGAGCACCGTCCCGAGGAGAACGTGCGCGGCCGGCACGGGCGCGGCCTCCAGCGCGCGCGTCAGCTCCCCTTCCGCTTCGCTCCAGCGGGACGTGTTGGCGTACAGCGCGCCCAGCGCGAAATGCGGAAGGAACGCGTCGGCCCGGCGCTCCAGGGCCTGCTTCAGGAGCGACTCGGCGGTCTCGGTCTCGCCGCGCTCGGAGGCGGCGATGCCCGAGTACACGAGCGACTCGAAATGGTGCGGTTCGATCGCGAGGATGCGCTTGAAGTACCCGGCGGCCCTCTCCAGGTCCCCCGCCGAGAAGAAGGTCTCCGCCAGGTAGAACGCCAGCTCGACGTTGTCCCTGTCCGCCTTCGAGAGCTCCTCGAGCAGGCGGACTCCGCGATCCGCGTCGAGCGCGAGGATCGCGAACTCGGCCGCGCGGAGGCGCTGCAGGAAGGACTGCCGGTCCTCGCCCGAGTAGCGCGCCACGATGCGGTCGCGGCGCTCGAGAAAGCGGTCCTTCTTCTCGACCGCCTGCATCCGCTCGTCCATCTTCGTCTCCCAGAGGTCGAGGACCTCCTGGGTGCGGATCGCCCCGCGCCGTTCGAGCGTCTCCTGGAGGGCGAGGATGCCGGTGTGGGCCACGAAGAGGTTCTTCTCGAGGTTGCCGAGCGTCTCGAAGAGGCTCTTGACCGCGTCGCCGGTGCGCTTGACGACGTCCTCGAGAGTCGAGATCCGCTCGAGAAGGTGCTCGTCGAAGGGAATCTCCTCGGGGGTCTCGCCGGCGTCTTCGACGACGCCGACTCCGGAGAGGACGAGGAGCTTGGAGTGGCAGCGGAGACAGAACTCTTCGTCGTCGGGATTGCGGGCGCCGCAGCTCTGGCAGAACATGGCGGAGTCAGTCGACAGCCGACAGTCGACAGTCGACAGCGGCCCTTGCGGCCAGGGCCCGATCAATACTCATAGAAGCCACGGCCGGATTTCTTGCCGAGCCAGCCGGCGTCCACCATCTTCACCAGCAGAGGGCTCGGGCGGTAGCGGGGGTCGCCGAAACCGTCCTGGAGGACGCGGAGGATCGCCAGGCATGTGTCGAGCCCGATGAAGTCGGCCAGCGTCAGCGGCCCCATCGGATGGTTCATCCCCAGCTTCATGATCCCGTCGATCGCCTCGCGGGTGGCGACCCCCTCGCGGAGGCACTCGATCGCCTCGTTGATCATCGGCATCAGGACCCGGTTGGAGACGAAACCCGGGGAGTCGTTGCACAGGACCGGGGTCTTGCCCATCGCTTTCGCGAGCGACTCGGTCGTCCCCGCCGTCTCGTCGGAAGTCGCGATGCCGCGGATGACCTCGACGAGGCTCATCACGGGCACCGGGTTCATGAAGTGCATTCCGATGAACCGGTCCGGGCGCTTCGTCCTCCCCGCCAGCCGCGTGATCGAGATCGACGAGGTATTCGAAGCGAGGACCGTCTTCTCGGGGCAGATCGCGTCGAGCTTCGCGAGCACGCCCGCCTTGACCGGCTCGCTCTCGACGACCGCCTCGATCACGACGTCGGCCCGGGCGAAGTCCTCGAGGGCCGTCGAAGCCCTGATCCTCCCGAGAGCCGCGTCCTTGTCCCCGGCGGTGCGCTTGCCCTTCGCGACCTCCCGGTCCAGGTTCTTCCCGATCGTCGCCCGCGCCTTCTCGAGGTACTCCGGCTCGAGGTCGGCGAGCAGCACGTCGAAGCCCGAGGCCGCGGCCACGTGCGCGATGCCACCGCCCATCTGGCCGGCGCCGACCACTCCGATCGTGCGGACTTCCACGCCGCGGACTCTATACCGGGCCGGGAAACGGGAGACGCGAGCCGAGCGGCTCAGACGATGGCGATCTTGTAACGCGGCGTGCCGAACCGGGTCAGCAACGCGATCCCGACCGCGAGGACGGAAGCCGCGCTCCAGACCAGCGGGCCGACGAACGGAACGAGCGAGACGAGTCCGAGGACGGCGAGGCCCGACGCGAGCGCGGCGGGGCGGCGCGAGGGAGCGACGCTTCGCAGGATCTTCTGGCCCAGCAGCAGGAAGAGCGCGCTCATCCCGAAGATTTTCGCGGCGACGGCGAGCGCTCCGAAGACGATCGCCAGCGGAACCGAGATGGCGCCGGGCAGGAGCGCGAGGGCGGCGATCGTGGCGAGCAGCAGAGTCAGCACGCCGAGCGTCCCGGCGAGCAAGGTCCGCGTCCAGTCTCGCTCGGCGCAAGCCGCGGCGCGGGCGAAGGGCGAAGAGAAGAGGAACAGCAGCACGAGGCCGACGGCGAGCCACGCCGAAAGCGCGATCAGCCGCAGGCCGCGCGAGAGAAGGGCCGGCGCCGCCTCGCGCCACGGCGCGCGGTGCATCTCGTCCAGGTAGAGGCGAAGGAGAGTGCCCGGCGTGGAGACGACGCCGCCGACGGCCGGAGGCCTGCCCTCAGACGTCGACAGCGAGCCGCCGAAGACCGAGAGGTTGCCGTCCACCGATCCCTCCGGAAGGAGGGTCACATCTCCGCCCCACACGATGACGTCTCCCGACACGCGCGCGGCGATCCGGACGTTCGACAGGACGGCGACGACCCGGCGGCGCGGCTCCCGGATCTCCAGGTCCTGAGCGAAGGCGGTGGCGGCGGGAGCGGCCGTCGTGGCCGCGAGGATCAGCAGGCCCGCCGGGATCAACGCCGCTCCCGGGCGAGGGCGCGTTTCAAGCCCCAGGCGGCCGGTGCGAGGAGAAGGAGGCTCGCGAGCCCGAACGCGGACTGGCCGCGCAGGGCGAAGCTCAGCGCATCGAGTCCGGACGGGGCGACGGCGAGGAGCTCCGCGAGCGAGCGCGACGCGGCGCGGAGGAGGGCGGCCGCCGGAGCGAGCGCCGCGGCGATGAGCCCGGCCTGGTCGCGGGCGGTGATGCCGGGCAGGGCCAGAAGGAGCACGCCCAAAAGGAAGAGCGCCACGGCCATCAGCGACGGGCCGCTCCAGAGCGAGAAGTCGAGCCTCTCCCTCCGCGAGAACGGACGCAGCCGCAGGACGCCCGACGCGAGGTCCATCCCGGCCGCGGGAGCGGGATCGGGAGGGCTGCCCGCCGAGTCGAGCGCCTCGGCGAAGGCCGCGGCATCCGCGACCGCCGCGGCGCAGGAGGCGCAGGCGCGGACGTGCTCGGCGGCGTCGGCCGCTTCGACGGGCTCCGCCCCGGAGGCGAGCGCCTCGGCGTCGATCGGATCCAGGGGGCGGAGGCAAGCGTTCAAGTTATTTCTCCCGACAACCTGTCCTTCAATACGGCTCTGGCGCGAAAGAGTTTGTTCTTGACCGTGCCCAGAGGCATTCCCTTGATCTCGGCGATCTGCTCGTAGGAGAGCCCTCCAAAGTGCCGTAGCGTAATGAGTTCCCGGAATTCTACCGGGAGGGAGGCGATTGCCCGCGCGATCGCGCTCCCCCGCTCGACGTTCCGGAGCTCTCCGTACGGATCGAGGTCCGGGCTCTTGTACTCCACAGGGGACACCCTCCCCTCCGAGTCCTGGACCTCCAGCGGGACGGTCCTCGGACGGCGCTTCCTCAGATGGTCGATCGCCGCATTGCCCGCGATTCGGAAGAGCCACGTCGAGAACTTATACGAAGGGTTGTAGCGGTCGAGCGCCCCGAAGACCTTCAGGAAGATCTCCTGGGAGAGGTCGAGCGCGTCGTCGCGGCTGCCGACCATGCGCGAGACGTGGGCGACGACCCGCGACTGGTAGCGGCGGACGAGCGCCTCGAAAAGATCTTCCCGGCCGGCGAGGACTCGTGCGACCAGCTCCTCGTCGGCCAGGGGGTGGTCCGTCCGGTCCCCCGAGGTGTTGTCGCTCAATCCATTACAATCCGGCACCCATTCTATTGGAGCCGGGAACTTCTCCGGCCGAGGAGGACGCGTGACGCAGGTCGCCGAACCGCAGTTCCCGACGATCGGATCCTCTCCCCAGGGCGTCGACTCCGCGAGCCCGTTCGAAGAAATGATGTCCCGGTTCGACGTCGCGGCCCAGAAGCTCGGCCTCGACCCCGGCCTCTACAAGGTGCTCCGCGAGCCCGTGCGGGAGACCAAGGTCTCGATCCCGGTCGTCATGGACGACGGCCGCATCGAGGTCTTCATCGGGTACCGGGTTCTCCACAACATCGCGCGCGGGCCCGGCAAGGGGGGCATCCGGTACGACAAGCACGTCAGCCTGGACGAGGTCCGGGCCCTCGCCGCGTGGATGACCTGGAAATGCGCGGTCGTCAACATCCCCTTCGGCGGCGCCAAGGGCGGAGTCATCTGCGATCCCGGGTCTCTCTCGCGCGGCGAGATCGAGAGGATCACCCGGCGGTACACGGCCGAGCTGATGGACCAGTTCGGCCCCGAGAAGGACGTGCCGGCGCCGGACATGGGCACCAACCCCCAGACGATGGCGTGGGTCATGGACACGTTCTCGATGCACGCCCGCCACACGGTGACCTCGGTCGTGACGGGCAAGCCGCTGTCGCTCGGCGGCTCGCGAGGGCGCGTCGAGGCCACGGGGCGCGGCCTGATGCTCATCTGCCGCGAGGCGGCCCCCCTGCGGGGATTGACCCTCGGGTCCTCGCGAATCGTCGTCCAGGGCTTCGGCAACGTCGGGTCGATCGCCGCGCGGATGTGCAGCGAGGCGGGGGCGAAGATCATCGGCGTCTCGGACATCCACGGAGGCCTCTACGACGAGAACGGGATCGACATGTCGGCGCTCTTGAAGCACTACGAGAAGGCTCGCAGCTTCGAGGGCTTCGCGCACGGGCGGAAGGTCTCCAACTCGGACCTGCTGGAGCTCGAGTGCGACATCCTGATCCCGGCCGCCAACGAGAACCAGATCCGCGGGCGCAACGCCGGCAACGTCAAGGCGAAGATCATCGTCGAGGGAGCCAACGGCCCGACGACGCAGCGCGCCGACGAGATCCTCAACCAGAAGGGGATCCTCGTCGTGCCCGACATCCTGGCCAACGCCGGCGGGGTGACCGTCTCCTACTTCGAGTGGGTCCAGGACCGGGCCGGGTTCTTCTGGCGCGAGCAGGAGGTCAACGAGCGGCTCGAGGACATCATGGTCCAGTCCTTCACCGACGTCGCGAACATGGCCGAGAAGTACAGCGTCAGCTTCCGGATCGCCGCCTACATGCTGGGCATCTCCCGCGTCGCGCACGACACGATGGTGAGAGGGCTGTACGCCTAGCCGGGAGAATTTGTGATTTGTGATTTGTGATTTGTGATCAGGGCGGTCAACACCCTTTCGCCGATTCCTAGTCTCAGCTTTCGGGGCGAGGGACCAGGGTGGGGGTGAAATCGGTCCGGCAGGCCTCTTCCCATGCCGCCAGGGCGTTCAAGACTTCGGCTTCGGCTTTTCGGCGGTCGGAGCCGCCCATCAACGCGGGAAGGCACTGCTCCAGCGCGCGGGCCATGGCCGCGGCGGCGTCGAGCTTCCGGATGATCTTGATTACCCCGTCGGACCGGAAGGCGTAAACGGTTTCGTCCGGTTCCAAGCTTCCCTCCTCGAAGCCGTAAGAAGAGCAAGGAACGAGCCAACGGAGATTTGTGATTGGTGATTTGGACCAAACTGGCGTTGTCCGCCCTGATCACAAATCACAAATCACAAATCACAAATTGGTCATCGAAGGAAGACTCTCGGCTTCACCTCCGGCACTTCGTACGCAAGCTTTCTCTCCAACTCGGGAATCGTCGCCTCGACCGGCTTCCTCCAGGCGGGATCGAGGAGCTTCAGCGTCAGGCGGCGGCCGTTCAACGCCACGGGCTCGACCTTCCTCGCGAGAGGCTGTCCCACGATCCGGTCCCACCGCGCCTGGATCCACGCGAGGGCGTTCTCGCCCTTCGCCATCCTTCGCAGCAGGCCGTCGCTCGCCGCCTCCAGGGAGACGAGGGGGCGAACCGGCCTGCGGCTCAAATCTCCGCCCTCAGCCGCTCCCGGCCGGACTCCGGGGGAACCGGGCGTACGGGGCGCTCGCCGCAGAGGACCCGTCGGACGTCCTCGACGACCATCCGCGCCATCTCGCGCCGCGTCTCCTGCGTGGCGCTCCCGGCGTGAGGCATCAGCACGGCGCGGCCGCTCGCGAGGAGGCCCGGATGGACCGCCGGCTCGCTCTCGAAGACGTCCAGTCCCGCGCCGGCGAGGTGTCCCGATTCGAGCGCCTGGACCAGCGCCCCTTCCTCGACGATCGGGCCGCGGGAGGTGTTCAGGAGCCAGCTTCCGGGCTTCATCTTCGCCAGCCGCTCCTCGTTGAAGAGGCCGCGGGTCTCGTCGTTCAACGGCAGGTGGATCGAGACGACGTCGGAGCGGCGGAGCAGGTCGTCTAAGGAAACGCGCGGCGGATCGTCCGGGTCGCCCTCGTCCCTGGGCGAGCGCCCGCAGCCGATGACCGTCATGCCGAACGCCCGCGCCCGCCGTGTCACCGCCCGGCCGATGCGGCCGGGCCCTACGACCCCGAAGACCTTCCCCTTCAGATCGGAGCCCAGCAGGAGCTGAGGGTCCCATCCGTCGAAGCGCCCCGAGCGCACCATCCGGTCCCCCTCGACGATCCGGCGCGCGAGGGCAAGCAGCAGGGCGAGGGTCAGATCGGCGGTCGCGTCGGTCAGGACGTTGGGGGTGTTCGTCACCACGATCCCGCGCGCGGCCGCGGCGGCCCGGTCGATGTTGTCCACGCCGACGCCGTACTGGCCCACGATCTTCAGCCGCCTGCCGGCGCTCAGGACGGCCTCGGTCACGGGATCGGTCACCAGCGTGATGAGGGCGTCGGCGTCCGCCTCGGCGACCTCGCGGGCGAGCTGTTCTTCGTCCGGACGGTAGCGCAGGACACGGACGTCGAAATCCGGCTCGAGCGTCGAGAGCGAAGGCTCGGGCAGCGCCCGCGTGGCGAGGACCACCCCGCCCGCGGAAAGATCCGTGTTTTCCCGTGTGGCCGTCATCAGGTCCCCTCGGAGGCCGACGCGGAGTCTAGCAGCAAAGTCGGGCGGAGGCCGCCGATTGAAGATTGCACCTAAGCGCAAGGCTCGCCGCTTGCGCTCGCGCTCATTTCTTCTGGAGAGCCCGCCCGAGAAAGAAGATCGCCGCGCCGACGGCGAGCAGCGTCAGCTCCAGCCGCGTGTTGCCGCCGAGCACGCCCGTGAAGAAGCCGACTCCGGTCACCACCAGGCCGAGCAGCTGGAGAAAGCGAGGGAGCATGAGGAAGCCGCGGGATGAACGATCTCGCTCCTTACTCCACCGTCACCCGGACGATCCGATCTCCCTGCTCGATCCGCTCCACGACGTCCTGGCCGCCCACGATCTGGCCGAAGACGGTGTAGAGAGCGTTCAAGTGCGGCTGCGGAGAGTGGGTCACGAACCACTGGCTGCCGCCGGTGTCCGGCCCCGAGAGGGCCATCCCGACGGTGCCGCGCTCGTAGGGGAGAGGGTTCAACTCGTCGCGGATCTCGTAGCCGGGGCCGCCGTTGCCGGTTCCCGTCGGGTCGCCGTCCTGGAGGACGAAGTTGGGGACGACTCGGTGGATCGGGACGCCTTCGAAATACTTCGCCCGGGCGAGCTTGACGAAGTTGGCCACGGTCATGGGCGCCTCTCGCCCCGCCAGCCGGAAACGGAACTCTCCCTTCGCGGTCTCGACGCGGGCCGTGAGCGGTTTACGCGATTCGGCGAGGAGCGCCGCGTAATCGGCCGTGGTCTTGCCGGTCTTGTACTCGGCCGCCGGGAGCGAGGAACGTTCGGCGCGGAAGGCGATCAGCAGGGCCCGCCGGGCCAGGCGCGACACGAGCGCCCTGGGCGACCGGTACGCGGAATCGACGATCGACCGGGCCGCGGGATCCGCGCGGAACTTCTCGGCGACTCCGATCGCGGAGATCGCGACGTCGGACGAGGCCTCCGAGGCGGACCGGGTCAGCGCGTCGGAGACCAGCGGGAGGATCGTGGGGTCGTCGAGCCGGCCGAGCGCCTCCACGGCGGCCGCGCGGACGCCGGGATCGGCGTCGGTCAGCGCCCCGTTGACGATCGGACGGTTTTCTCGGACGGCCTCGGGCGTCTTCAGGTTCGAGACCGCCGCCAGGCGGACCACGACCTCGGGATCGGCCGCGAGCTTTTCCCGGTACGGCCTGGCGGCCGCCTGCGGCAGGAAGGCCGCGGCCTCGGCGGCGGCGGCGCGGACACCCGGCTCCGGCGCCGAGGCGGCGCGGTCGAGGGCTTCCTTGCCCCTCTCGCGCAGCGCGGCGATGACCGAGACGAGCGCGACCTGCCGCCGGCGGCCCTCGCCGGTCAGCGCGATGGACCAGAGCCGCTGGCGCACCTCCCGGTCGGTGGCCTCGAACTGCCGCAGCAGGACGAGGGCGGGAGCGGCGACGTTGCCGTTGGCGTCGCCGGCGAGGGCGAGGATGCGCGCCTTGCGGTCGTCGGGGACGCCGGTGCCCGGGTTCTTCTCGAGGATCGCCTCGACGGCGGTCAGCGAGTTGATGACGAGCGGAGTCTTCCCGCTGTCGAGCGCGGCGCCGAGCGGGCCGAGCGACTCCTTCTTCCCGAGGATTCCGAGCGCCCGCGCGGCGATCGCGGCGGAGTCCGCGTCGGCCGACGCGAGCGCCGCGGCGAGGACGGACTGCGAGCTCTCGATCGGCTTGCGCGAGAGCGTGTAGATCGCCGCCGCCCGGACCTTCGGGTCGGAATCGGACGCGTACGCCGTGGCGGCGGTGGCGCTGGCGGTGTCCGAATACCTCCAGAGCGACTGGAGCATGGAGGCTCGCGGCTCGGGAGCGGAAGCCTTCGGGATCGCGGCGATCAGGGCGTCCTCCCCGTCGCCGCGCTGGAGCGCTCCGGCCGCGCGAGCGGCCGCGGCGGCCACCGCCGGATCCGGGTCCGCCAGGAGCGGCAGCAGGTCCGGCGTCGAGGTCGGATCGCCGAGGAGCTGGTAGGCGAAGGCGGCCATGGCACGGACTTCCGGGGCTCTGTCGGAGAGCAGCGGCCGCGCGATCGCCGCACCGCGGTCCGAGCCGATCCGGCCGATCGCCAGCGCCGCGCGGGCGCGGATCGCGGCGTCGCCGGAGGACGCGGCGGAGGAGAGGATCCCGGGGTCGAAGGCCCTGCGGTCCTCGAGCTCCAGGAGCGCCGCCTCGGCCTCGTCGGGCGAAGCGAATCGCGCCGGCGCTCCGCGAGGCGGCTCGGGCGCGCCCGAAGGCGCGGGCGGTCCTCCTCCGGCGCACCCCGCCGCTGCGGCGAGCGCAAGAATCACCGGGACGCACGCGAGTCGTCGAAGAAACATCTCAGCCCCCTCAGGTAAACAGTCGCGCGATTATACGGAATCAGGCTCCGACGACCAGCCGGTCGCCGAGCATCCACGGCAGTCCCGCGTCGTAGATCTTTCGCCGGGCTGACTCCACGTCGTACGGGACCCGCTCGAAGGAGATGACGCGGGAGGAGGTGTCGTAGATCGCGAAGGCGGCGTCCGGGTTGTGGTCGCGGGGCTGGCCGACCGAGCCGGGGTTGATCAGGTAGCGGTATCCCTCCACCAGGCGTCTCGTCTCGCGCTCCGGTCCCGCGATCTCGACCCGGATACCGTGCGGCTCCAGCGTGAAGATGGAAGGGATGTGGCTGTGGCCGAAGAAGCAAACGCGCGTCCGCAGCCCCTGGAAGTTGTAGAAGGCGTCGCGGTCCGAGAAAATGTAGGCGTCCTCGTCGCGGGGAGATCCGTGGCAGATTTCGAACCCCCCGTCCACCTCGAGCGGGCCCTGCGGCAGCGCCAGGAGAAAGTCCCGGTTGACGGCCGTCAGGACCTCGGCGGTCCACCGCGCCGCGTGATGGGCGACCGGGTTGAAGAGCCGGCCGTCGTCCTGACCGGCGACGAACTTGTCGTGGTTGCCGCGGATGACGGTCATCGGCTTGCGGAGCCGGCGCAGCCGGTCGAGGACCGCGTTGGGGTCCGCCCCGTATCCCACGAAG
>DATFWF010000224.1:0-4351 GCA_035259605.1 Thermoanaerobaculia bacterium | reverse complement strand
CCGCCTGTATCGCGAGTCGATCCTGCCCCAGGCCGAGATCAACTACCGAGCCGCTCGGGAGGCGTACGCGGTCGGGACGGTCGATTTCCTCACCTACGTCCGGTCCGCGACGGACCTCGACATGTACGAGTCGGAAGCCGTCGAGCGCGAAACGGGAGCCGCGCGCGCGGTGGCCGCGCTTCAAAAAGCCTCCGGTCTTCCCCTGATCCTGGGGACTCCGGCGGCGGGAGGAATCCATGCGGAATCGAAGTAACCCGGCGGCGGCCGCCGGCCTGGCGCTCCTGGCCGCTCTTCTCTTCGCGGGAATCGCCCTGGAGGCGGCGTGCGCTCGAAAGCCTTCCGCGGGCGCGTCCACGGCCTCGGCGCAGAAATGGACGTGCGCGATGCATCCGGAGGTCGTCTCCGACAAGCCCGGCAAGTGCCCCATCTGCGGGATGGATCTGATTCCGAAAGGCTCGCCTGCTGTCGCGTCGAGTCCACAGTCCGGAGTCGCGGGTCCCGACCGACGGGTCCTCTACTGGTACGACCCGATGAAACCGGAGGTCCACTTCGACAAGCCCGGCAAATCTCCGTTCATGGACATGCAGCTCCAGCCCAGGTATGCCGAGGAGTCGCCCGTCCGCGGCGAGGCGCTTCCACCCGGCTTCTCCAGGGTGCGGATTCCGCTGGAGCGGCGCCAGGAGATCGGCGTGACGACGGCGAAAGTCGCGCGGCGGGCGGTCGGCGGCGCGGTCACGACCAACGGCGTCGTGGCCGAGGACGAGGGACGCGTCCATTCGGTCAACGCGAAGTTCTCCGGCTACATCGAGAAGCTCTACGTTGACCGCACCGGTCAGCCCGTCCGCCGCGGAGAGCCGCTCCTCTCCGTCTACAGCCCGGATCTCGTCGCGACCGAGCGCGAGTACCTGCTGGCGCTCGAGAACGCGCGCCGGCTCTCCGGCTCCTCGAGCGCGGGGGCGGCTTCGGACGCCGCGGCCCTGGTCTCCGCCTCGCGCGAGCGCCTGCGGCTCTGGGACATCCCGGACTCCGAGATCGCCCGGATCGAGAAGAGCGGGCAGGTCTCCCGCGACCTCACCCTGGTCTCGCCGGCTTCGGGAGTGGTCCTGAAGAAGGAAGCGCTCCCCGGCGCCGCGATCACGGCGGGAATGCCCCTCTACACGATCGCGGACCTCTCGACGGTCTGGGTCCTGGCCGACGTCTACCAGTCGGAGATGGCGATGGTTTCTCCGGGCGTCCGCGCCGACGTCGCGGCCACGTTTCTTCCCGGCGAGACCTTCACGGGCAAGGTGGACTTCGTCTATCCCACGCTGACCGAGGAGAGCCGGACGGTCAAGGCTCGGATCGTCCTCGGCAACCCGAAGGGGTCGCTCAAGCCCGGCATGTTCGTCCGGGTCTCCCTGGCGGGCAACGGTCGCGAGGCGGTGGCCGTCCCGAATTCCGCGCTGATCCAGACCGGCGAGCGCCAGGTCGCCTTCGTCGAGGAATCGCCGGGGGCCTACGCGCCGCGCGAGGTCCGGACGGGAATCCAGGGAAAGGATTTCGCGGAAGTCCTGTCGGGCCTCTCGGAAGGGGAGATCGTCGTCACGTCGGGCAACTTCCTGATCGACTCCGAGTCTCGGATCGGCGCGATCGGCGCTGCGCCCCAGGGGTCCGCGGGTCAGCCAGCGCAGTCCCTGGGTTCTCCGGCCCCCACGCCGGGAGGTCCGCCGCGATGATCGAGAATCTGATCGCCCTCTGCGTCCGCAACAAGTTCCTGACGCTCGTCGTAGTGGCCGGGGTCTTCGGCGCGGGACTGTGGGCGCTCTCCCGGATCCCGCTCGACGCCCTGCCGGACCTCTCGGACGTCCAGGTCATCGTTTACACGAACTGGGAAGGGCAGAACCCGAACCTGATCGAGGACCAGGTGACGTACCCGATCGTCTCGGCGCTGATCTCCGCCCCCCGCGTCAAGACGGTCCGCGGCTACTCCTTCTTCGGCTTCTCCTACGTGTACGCGATCTTCCAGGACGGGACGGACCTCTACTGGGCCAGGAGCCGGGTGCTCGAGTATTTGAACGGCCTGAAGGGCCAGCTTCCCGAGGGGGTCAACCCGAATCTCGGCCCCGACGCGACGGGAGTCGGCTGGGGCTTCCAGTACGTCCTCGTGGACAAGAGCGGGAAGCACTCGCTCGCCGACCTGCGGACCTTCCAGGACTGGGACCTCTCTTACTGGCTGCGCGCGGTGCCGGGCGTGGCCGAGGTCTCTTCGGCCGGCGGCTTCCAGAAGCAGTACCAGGTGGAGGTCGATCCGACGAAGCTCGCATCCTACGGCGTGGGGCTGCCCGACGTCCTGACGGCGGTGCAGGAGTCCAACGGCGACGTGGGCGGACGCGTGGTCGAGTGGACCGGCCGCGAGTACATGGTGCGCGGGCGCGGCTACGTCCAGAGCCTCGAAGACCTGCGCCGCGTCCCGATCAAGGCGCGCGCCGCCACCGGAACCCCGGTCTACCTCTCCGATGTGGCGGCGGTTCACTTCGGACCCGAGATGCGGCGCGGCATCCTGGACTGGAACGGGGAAGGGGAAGCGGTCGGCGGGGTCGTCATCGTCCGTGCCGGCGAGAACGTCCTCTCGGTAGTCGAGGCAGTGAAGAAGAAGATCTCGGAGCTCGCTCCTTCGTTTCCTGCGGGCGTGGAGCTGAAAGTCGCCTACGACCGATCCGAGTTGATCCACCGCGCGATCGCGACGCTCCAGCGCACGCTGGTCGAGGAGATGATCGTCGTCGCCTTCGTCATCCTCATCTTCCTCTTTCACTTCCGGTCGGCGCTCGTGCCGATCACCGTCCTGCCCTTCGCGATCGTCGTCTCGTTCCTTCCGATGTACCTGCTCCGAGTCTCCTCCAACATCATGTCGCTCGGCGGCCTCGCGCTGGCGATCGGCGTGCTCGTGGACGCCTCGATCGTCATGGTCGAGAACGCGCACCGCCACCTCGCGGCGGCCGGGAACCCGGTCGGCGCCGCGAGGGAAGGCGTCATCGTCACCGCGGCCCAGCAGGTCGGGCGCGCGATCTTCTTCTCTCTCGTAATCATCGTCGTGTCGTTTCTCCCGGTCTTTCTCCTGACCGGCGAGGAGGGGCGCCTGTTTCACCCGCTGGCGTTCACCAAGACCTTCGCGATCGCGGCGGCATCGGTGCTCTCGATCACGCTCGTCCCGATCCTGATGACGGCCTGGATGCGCGGAAGGATCCGTTCCGAGGAGCGGAACCCGGCCGCCCTGACGACCCGGCGGCTCTACGCGCCGGTCTTGAACTGCGCGCTGCGCTTCCCGAAGACCACTCTCCTGGTCAACTTCCTCTTAGTCCCGGCGGTCGTTCCCCTGGCCCTGTCGCTCGGCTCCGAGTTCATGCCGCAGCTTCGCGAGGGATCGATCCTGTACATGCCAACCGGGCTCCCCATGATGTCGATGGAGCAGGCCCGCGACGTCCTGGTCAAGACCGACCGGATCATCCGGGAGTTTCCGCAGGTCCAGTCCGTGCTTGGGAAATCCGGCAAGTTCGAGAGCTCGACGGACCCGGCGCCGATCGAGATGTTCGAGACGACCATCGTCCTGAAACCCCGCGAGGAGTGGCCGGCGTCCTTTCACCAGCGCTGGTATTCGGACTTCCCCGACTGGATCAAGCCGGCTCTCCGGCCCCTCTGGCCGGAGATGCGCGCCTTCACCCAGGACGAGCTGATCGCGGCGATGAACGAAAAGCTCCAGATCCCCGGGATGCCCGTCGCCTGGACCCAGCCGATCCGCAACCGCCTGGACATGCTCGCGACCGGCGTGCGGACCAAGGTCGGGGTCAAGGTTTACGGCGCCGACTATCCGGCGATCGAGAAGGTCAGCCTCGAAGTCGAGAACGCCCTGAAGGACCTGCCGCGGGCCCGAAGCGTTTACGCCGAGCGGACGACCGGTGGCACCTACCTCGACTTCGTCGTGGACCGCGACGCCGCCGCTCGCTACGGCCTCTCGGTCATGCAGGTCCAGAACACGATCGAGGCGGCGACCGGCGGCAAGGTCGCGGCGACGACCGTGGAGGGCCGCCGCCGCTTTACCGTCCTCGTGCGGTACCTGCGCGATTTCCGGAGCGACCTCGAGGCTCTGCGGCGGATCCTCGTCCTGGCTCCCGGCGGAGTCCAGGTTCCGGTCGGGCAGCTCGCGCAGATCCGCGTCTCGACCGGCCCGCCGATGTACCGGGACGAGAACGGCCGGCTCTCCGGGATCGTCTACGTGGACACCGAGACCTCCGACCTCGTCGGGTTCGTTCGGTCGGCTCAGCGGAGAGTGACCGAACGCGTGAAGCTCCCGCCAGGAATCACCATCGATTGGACC
>DATFWF010000223.1:0-2207 GCA_035259605.1 Thermoanaerobaculia bacterium | reverse complement strand
GGCCAGTCCGGTAGGAACCCGGGCAGGAGCGACGTGAAGGAAAGGTCCGCCTTCCCCTGCTCGCGCTGGACCGCGTGGAGCCAGTCGAGGATCGCCGAATCCTCGATGCGGGCGCCGCGCGCCGATACGGGACGGGCGAGGGTGGCGACGGTGGTCGTCAGGATTTTCGAGACGGCTTCGCGCTCGGGCGCGACCACGGCGAGGATGTCGGGGTCGGGCGCGACTCCTTTCATCGAGAGGTTCTTCCCCTGGACCGAGGCGACCTTCCAGCCGCCGCCCGCCTTCTCCAGCGTCAGGTCGAACCGGGTCAGGGTGTTCCCGAACCGGCCCGGCTGGGAAATCCAGGTCTGGCCGAGGCGGCGGGGCTCGATCGCCGTGTGGGTATGGCCGGTCAGGAGCACGTCGATGCCGGCGACCTCCGACGCGATCGCGTAGGCCTGGTTCTCCTCGTAGGTGCCGTTGTCCTTGCCGGTCTGGAGGTCCTTCTCGAACCCCTGGTGGGTGATGACGAGCACGACGTCGCACTTCTCCTTGCCCCGGAGAATCGGGACGTAGCGCTTCGCCGTCTCGACCGTGTCGAGGAACTTCAGCCCGGTCACGTGCGCCGCGGGCTCCCAGAACGGGATGTTCTTCGTCGTCAGGCCGAGGATCCCGACTCGGACGCCGGCGATCCGCCGGACGACGTAGGGCGGGAAGGCGGGCTGGCCGGAGTCGAGCACGGTGTTGGCGGAGAGCCAGGGAAACTTCGCCTCGCGGCGGGACTTCTCGAGCCTCTCGCGGCCGAAGTTGAACTCGTGGTTCCCGATGGCCATGGCGTCGTAGCCGGCGACGTTCATGGCCCGGACGATCGGGTCTCCGAGGTCGGGAATCGCGCCGGAGAAGACCATCGCCTCGACGGGAGCGCCCTCGATGGTGTCGCCGGAATCGAGGAGCAGCGTGGCGTTGCCGTCCGCCTTCGCTGCCTTGACCGCGGTCACGATCCTCGCGAGCCCTTCCGGGAAATCCCGAAGCTCGGGGTTGTCGCGGGGATCGACGTGGCCGTGGAGATCCGAGGTGTGCAGGACCGTGAGCGTCCGGGTCTCGGCGCCCGCGGCGAAAAGGGGCGCGGTGGCCAGGACGGCCACAAGGAAACCTGGCGCTCGACCGGCGCGAGCCTGAACGCGAATCGCCCTTCCTCCCCTTCGCCTGGAATCGGAGTCGTTCGCTTGATATCACCGCCTCCCGGGAGCGTCAATGCAACGAAACCTGTGCAACTCGCGGCGGGCGCGAGCGAAATAGAATCGGCGGCGGCTTGCGCTTCAAGGAGAGCCCCGAGGAAAAGAGAAAGCGCGCGGCGAAGGTCCTTCGCCGGCTCGCGAAGGCCTATCCCGACGCGAAGTGCGCGCTGGACCATCGCTCGCCACTGGAGCTCCTCGTCGCGACGATCCTTTCGGCCCAGAGCACCGACGCTCTTGTCAACAAGGTTACGCCGGCGCTCTTCAAGAAGTACCGGACGGCGGCGGACTACGCGCGGGCGCCGGCCGGCGAGCTGGAGAAGGCAATCCACTCGACCGGCTTCTTCAACTCCAAGGCGAAGAGCCTGCGCCGGGCCGGAGCGGCGATCGCGGCCGAGCACGGCGGGAAGGTGCCGGACACGATGGAGGCGCTCGTGAAACTGCCCGGCGTCGGGAGGAAGACCGCCAACGTCATCCTGGGCAACGCCTTCGGCAAGGACGTGGGCTTCGTCGTGGATACACACGTCGCCCGCCTCTCCAGGCGCCTGGGCTTCACGAGGCAGACGGACCCGGTCAAGATCGAGCAGGACCTGATGACGATCGTGCCGGAAGGCCGCCGGACGATGGCGGCGCACGAGCTGATCTTCCACGGCCGGCGGGTCTGCGTCGCCCGCAGGCCGCGCTGCGAGATCTGCCCGGTCAACCCCCTCTGTCCCAGGATCGGCGTCGCTTGAAGCGCCGCGTCTATCTCTCCGGGGGAATCGAGCACTCCGGCGACGGCGGGCGCGGCTGGCGTCGGGAGATCGCGTCGTTTCTCGAGGGCCTGGGGGTCGAGGTCTACGACCCGGCCGCCGACGAGAAGAAGGACTTAACCGAGGAGGAGTTCTCGGGTTTCCGAGCCTGGAAGAGGGAGGATCCCGACCGCTTCCGAGCCGTCGTCCGGAAGATCGTCGCCTGGGACCTCGAGAAGATCGAGTCGCAATGCGACGGCGT
>DATFWF010000222.1:0-5525 GCA_035259605.1 Thermoanaerobaculia bacterium | reverse complement strand
CCGGAGATGAACCGATTCATCTGCGAGCGGCTCTCGGGCCGCTACCGCCCGATCCCCGCGCGCGACGGCGCCGAGGGGCTGAAGCTCGCGGCGAGACATTTACCCGACCTGATCCTCGCCGACGTGATGATGCCGGTCGTCAGCGGCGACGCGATGGTGCGGCAGCTCCGCTCCCGGCGGGAGTTCGACTCGATCCCGGTGATTCTTTTGACGGCGAAGGCCGACGACGAGCTGCGCGTCCGGCTCCTGCGGGAGGGCGCGCAGGACTACCTGATGAAGCCCTTCTCGGTCGAAGAGCTCCGGGCCCGGATCGACAACCTCGTGACCATGAAGCGGGCGCGCGGCGTCCTGCAGCGCGAGCTCGCCAGCCACCTCCAGGACCTGGAGAAGCTCGCCGGCGAGGCGGTCGCCCGCAAGCGCGAGCTCGAGTCCGCGCTGGAGGCGATGCGGGTCGCACGCGAGCACGCCGAAAGCGCCGGCCAGATCAAGAACAAGTTCCTTCAGCTCGTCTCCCACGAGCTCAAGACTCCCCTGACCTCGCTCCAGCTCCAGCTCGACAGCCTGCGCCGCGATCCCGAGCCTCTCTCGCAGCGCCAGCAGGAGCTCGTCCACCGGATGCGGAGGTCCTCGGTGCGGCTCCTCGACCTGATCGAGGCGATCCTCGAGCACGCGCGCATCGAGGCGGGACGCCTCTCCATCCAGGTCGCCCCGTTCGTCCCCGGAGACCTCGCCGCGGAGATCGTCGAGGAGCTGCGCCCGCAGGCCGAGGCGGCCGGCTCGACGATCACGCTGGAGGCGGCGCCGTCGCAGCCCTTCCGGACCGACCCGCGGCTCTTCCGCCTGATCCTGGCCAACCTGCTCGGCAACGCGATCAAGCACGCCGGCCCGGGCAACATCACCGTCGGGGTGCAGGCGCGGGACGGCGCGTGCCGGCTCGTCGTCGGAGACCGTGGCCCCGGGATCCCGAGCGAGAAGCAGGCGATGATCTTCGAGCCCTTCGCGCAGCTGGAGCACGAAGACTTGAAGCACACCCCGGGAGTCGGGCTGGGGCTCGCGCTGGTCCGGGACATCGTCCGCGCCCTGGGAGGCGAGATCTCGCTCGATTCGTCTCCGGGAAAGGGAAGCGTCTTCGTCGTCATGCTGCCGGCGATCCCCGAGGCCTCGGCTTAGCCGGAGGCCGGCGCCGGCCGGCGCTCTTATAATCGGCGCCTCACCCGTCCAACCGGAAGGAGGCTTCCATGCGCCTGCGAGCCGTCCGGATTGCTGCGCACACCCTTGCGATCACCGCTCTCGCCCTGCTCTCCGCGGATTCCGGGCAGGCCGCGCCGGCGAAGGCTGCCCGGTCGAAGGCCGCGCCTCGCGCGAGGCCTTCGCCTCCGCCCCTGTCCGCCGAGAGCCGGAAGTGCGTCACGTGCCATTCGCAGAAGACTCCTGGCATCGTGGCGCAGTGGAAAGGCAGCCGCCACGCCGCCGAGGCCGTCGGCTGCTTCGAGTGTCACGGCGCCGGCGCGAACGAGGCCGGGGCCTTCGAGCACGAAGGAGAGACCATCGCGACCGTCCTGACCCCCAACGCCTGCTCGGGCTGCCATGGCGAGATCGTCGCCGAGAACCAGCGCAGCCATCACGCCGACGCCGCGAAATTCATCGGCTCGCTCGACAACGTGCTCGGCGAGGTCGTCGAGGGGCGCCTCGCGGCCGTCAACGGCTGCTGGCAGTGCCACGGCTCGACGGTCGCGATCCTGAAAAACCCCGACGGGTCGGTCCGGAAGAACGCGGCCGGCGCCCCGATGCTCGATCCCGCTACCTGGCCCAACACAGGCATCGGCCGGGTCAACCTCGACGGTTCGCGCGGCGCTTGCTCGGCTTGCCACAGCCGGCACGCGTTCTCGGGCGCGATGGCCCGGCAACCCGAAGTCTGCGGGAAGTGCCACTTGGGACCCGATCACCCGCAGGCCGAGATCTACGACGAGAGCAAGCATGGCATCGCCTTCCGGACACAGAAGGCCCAGATGAACCTCGACTCGAAGAAATGGGTCGTCGGGGTGGACTACACGGCGGCCCCGACCTGCTCGACCTGCCACATGTCGGCGACCCCGAAGCAGGCGATGACCCACGACGTCGGCGCGCGGATCTCCTGGACGCTTCGCCCCGTCCTCTCGAAGAAGCTGGAGAACTGGGAAGCCAAGCGGGCCGCCATGAAAGAGGTGTGCGGCCACTGTCACGGGTCCGCGTTCGTAGACTCCTTCTATCGGTCCTTCGACGACACGGTCGACCTCTGGAACACGAAGTTCGCCCAGCCGGCGCAGAGCATCATGGACGCCCTTCGGGAGGCGAAGAAGCTCACGCCAACCCCGTTCGACGAAGAGGTCGAGTGGACCTTCTACCGTCTCTGGCATCACGAGGGGCGCCGCGCGCGTATGGGAGCTTCGATGCAGGGTCCGGATTTCACGCAGTGGCACGGCTTCTTCGAGGTGGCCGAGAACTTCTACACGAGATTCCTCCCGCAGGCGAAGGAGGCGGCGCACGGCGACGAGAAGGTCCTCTCCGTCATCCAGGCGGTCGAGAACGACCGCCAGCACGCCTGGCGAAAGGGGCTGTCCCCCGAGGAGCGCCAGAAGATCGACGAGTTCTACAAGGAGCGCTACGGCAAGAACTGAGTCCTGGGGGAGGGCAGCCGGTCACTCCGCCGGGGCGAAGCTCCGGAGCGCCGCGGAGTCCGGGATGACGAACCCTTTCTTGTCCGTCTCGACGATCCCTTCCTTCTGCCAGCGGCTCATGACGCGGATCGCGGTCTCGACCGTCGTGCCGGCGAGGTCTGCAATCTCCTGCCGCGAGAGGGCGAGCGGGATGAAGATCCCGGCCCCCTGCTTCTGGCCCATCCGCTCGGCAAGCGTCGAGAAAAGCCGGGCCATCCGGTACTCGACGGACCCCGTCATGTCGGCCAGGCGCTTGTTCAGCGTGAGCAGGCGCAGCGTCAGCCCGGCCAGCAGGCGCCTCGTGATCTCGGGCCGCTTCTCGATCAACGCGAAGAACTCCCGCTCCGGGATCGCAACCACGCCGCAGGCCTCGATCGCGACCGCAGTCGCCGGGAAGGGGCGCCGCTCGAAGACCGCGACGGTTCCGACCGGCTCTCCGGGGCCCAGGATCTCGATGATCAGATCGCGGTCCGGAGCGGACTTGACGATCTTGACCCTGCCGACGAAGAGGAAATAGATCTTCTCGGCCGGATCCCCCTCTTCGAAGATCTTTTCGCCCTTCTCGTATGCCTGCAGCTCGCACAGGGGTGACAAAGCGGCACGGTCCTCCGGCTTCAGAGTCGCCAGGACGGGGATGGCGTTGAAGGGAATCGGAGGTCTTTCCACAGGCGGGCGATTATAGGTTTCGGTCCGGACGTGAAACCTTCCGGCCGCTCCGGCGTTTGAATGAGAGATGGACAGCTTCGGTTCCAAAGGAGGCAACCCCATGCCCACGGACTCCCCTGGCACGATTCGCAGCACCAAGCGCCGCCGCCATGGATACCGCGGCTACGGCTCGCCGCTTCGCCACGAGCACGCCGGCTCGGTCCACTGGGGAACGGGGTTCGGAGGGGTGGGATTCGCCCGGGACGGCGCGCTTCTCCCCCCGCAGCCCGACCTCCTGCCCGAGGAGCTGCGCGAGCGGCTCCCCCGCCGCAACGGCTCCGACTAGAAACGCGGTTTTCTCGAACCCGGTTTCCCCATTGCTGCAGGGGCGGGCCTTGCGCCCGCCCGCCTCCCGAGGTGTTCCAGCGGGTCGCTTAGAGGTCGGTGCGAGAGAGACGCCGGCACGCGATCGTCGAGGAGAGGATCGTCCAGAAGAGGACCGAGAGAGCGACCAGTATCTGCGCGCCAGCGGCGCCGCGCGTCGCCCGCAGCAGGGCCAGCGACGCCGGCCCGAAGGCCGTCGTGCCTTCGATCGCCAGGAGGGTTCCCGTCCGGACGGCATCCACCGGGTTGATCAACGTCGCCGCGATCAGAAGGCGCGACGCGTTTCCCGAACGGAGCTGCGTCGCCGCGCCGAGAGCCGCGACGTCGAAGAGCACGACCGCGGCAAACCACACGATCAACGCTACCGCGAGGCTCCGGGCCCGGCGTCCCACCGCCGCCGAAGAAAGCGCCGCGGCGACACCGAGGAAGACCGCCGTCAGCGCCAGCGAAGCCGCGAAGAGAAGCGCGTAGGCGCCCGCTCCGACCTGCCCCGCCCTCAGGAAGATGACGACGCCGGCCGCGCCGAGACCCACTCCCTGCGCCGCCGCGAGCGCCGCGAAGAGCCCGAGCAGCCGGCCGAGAAGGATCGTCTTGCGAGAGACCGGCTGCGAGAAGAGAAGCTCCGCGCCTCCTTTGTCCGGCGCGAGCGACAGGACTCCGATCGAGAGCGAGGTCAGCGGGACCAGCAGCAGGACGAGCTGCACGAGCGACGCGGCCGTCCGCGAGAAGTCCTGGACTCCCCCGCCTCCGGACAGGATGTATCCCGACGCGGCCACCGCCAGCGCGAGCGCCGCGAACACCGCCGCGAAGATCTGCGTCCATCGGGACCGCACCGCCAGCGTCAGCTCCTGCCGCGCGAAGAGGAAGAACGGCCTATCCATCGGGCGCTCCCTTCTCGCCGAAGATCTCCCGCGGGGAAACGGGGGATCCGCCCTTCGCCGCCGGATCGGCGTCGCGCGAGTCCGCGGAAGCGTGGGCAATCCAGTGGGAGCCCATCGGCGTCGCGATCGCCGCCCGCGTGTACAGGGCTTTCCCGGCCCGGACCCATTCCCTCGTCCGGTGGTCCGCGACCCAGGCGACGCTCCCCGCCGGAACAGTCGATTGAGCCAGCGCGTCGCGCAGGCAGCCGAGGTCGTCGTAGAACCGCGGCTCTTCGCCGGGCGCCGTCAGCTGCGCGGCGAGGCTCGCGTCGGAGACCGGCATCCGGCACGAGCGGCAGGTCTCGGTCTTCGTGTCCAGCGCCGCCGGCCCGGACGCGCCGCGAGCGCAGGAGAGCGCCAGCCCGGCGAAGACGAAGATCCGGAAGAACGTCCTCACGGCGTGCCTGCCTCCGGTGCGGAGCCGACGAGCTCCCGGTAGAGCGAATCGAGGCGGGCCTCCTCGGCGACGAGGTTCACGATCCGGCCTCCCGCCTCGCGAACGGCGTCAAGCGCCCGGGGCCGGTCGGCCGCGGGTCCCGGAACGACCAGCTCTTCGCCGGACCAGACCGCGTTCGGCGCCACGCGACGGACGGCCTGGAGCAGCTCCCGAGCGCTCCCCTCGACGGAAAGCCTCATCACGCCTCGCCTGGAGAGCCGCTCCGTCAGCTCGCGCCGCGTGAGCGACGCCGCGAGGCGGCCGCCGATCAGCAGGAGGAAGCGGTCCGCCAGCCGCTCGACGTCGCCGAGCTGGTGGGACGAGAACACGAGCGTCCGCCCGTCGCGGCGCCGGCGCTCGACCAGGCCGTAGAAGGCGCACAGCCCGTCGGGATCGAGCGCCGCGGTCGGCTCGTCCAGGAGCATGACCGGAGCGTCCGGCAGC
>DATFWF010000221.1:0-4433 GCA_035259605.1 Thermoanaerobaculia bacterium | reverse complement strand
CCCCCGCCGGGACCGCCCGGACCCCCGGGACCACCCGGACCGCCGGGACCCCCTGGACCGCCGGGACCGCCCGAGCCGCCGGGACCGCTAGCTCCCGAAGAACCACCCTGCCCGCCTCCCGCGAACGGAGCCGCGGCACCGCCGCCGCCCTCGCCGCCGCCCTTCCGGCCGCTGCCGCCAAAGCCGCGGTCCCCGGCGCCTCCGCGCTCGCCGCCGCCTGCCTTGGCTGCCCGGTCCTCGCCGGTCCCGCTCGCCGTGGTGACTTCCGGCTTCCACCGGAGCGCCGCGTTGGGAACCCGGACCACGTCCTTGACGGTCGCGACGTCGATCGAGACGTTGGCCGTCATCGTCGGCTTCAACAGCAGGTCGGCGTTGGGAACCTCGACGATGACGGGATACGTGACGACGTTCTGGTTGACGGTCGCGTTCAACCGGATCTGCGAGACTTTCCCGCGGAACTGGCGCTCCGGGTAGGCGTCCACGGTGAAGCGAACGGGCTCGCCGATCTGGATCCGCCCGATGTCCGACTCCGAGACGTCGGCCGAGACCTGCATCTTGGTCAGGTCCTGCGCGATCGTGAAGAGCGTCGGCGCCTGAAAGGACGCGGCGACGGTCTGGCCGACGTCGTACTGGCGGTCCACGACGACTCCGTCGATGGGAGCTTCGATCTTCGTGTACGACAGATCCGTCTTCGATTGCTTGAGCGTCGCCGCTGCCTGCGCCACGGACGCCTTCGCCGAGTCGTAGTTGGCCTGCGAGGCGTCGTAGTCCGCCTGCGGGGCGAGCCCCTGGGCCTTGAGCGCCTTCTGCCGCTCGAGAGAGATGCCGGCGTTGCGCAACTCGACCTGCGATTTCTCCAGCGCGGCGGCGTTCTGATTGACCTTCTCCTGGAACGGGGTCGGGTCGAGCTCCGCCAGGAGGGCGCCCTTTTTGACGGCGCTGTTGAAGTCCACGTAGAGCTTCGAGATGATTCCCGAAACCTGGCTGCCGACTTTGACGGTCGTGACCGCCGAGAGGGCGCCGGTCGCCGTCACGGTCTGCGTGATGTCGCCCTTGTCCACCGGCGAGGTGCGATATTTGGCCTCGGGCTTCCCGCGGCTCCCCACCAGGAAAAACACGCCGACGGCCGCGGCCGCTACGACCAGGATCCAGGCAACCGTCTTCTTGCTCATAACTCAGTACAAAACCCTCCTGCGCCGCGACTTCTTCCCGATTTCCGGCCGCACTCGGCACCCCGATAACGGCAGGATCGCCGCCTAGGTTACACGGCCACGGGGAAGCGCGGGATTCCCGCGAAGATCGAGTCGAGCTGTTCGAGGCCGCTCTTGATCAGGAAATTGCGGGACCGGCCGTAGCTCTTGGCTCCGATCAGGTAGAAGCCGGCTTCCCCCGAGGCGAGGTCCTCGGGCCGGACGCGCGGAACCGAGAGACAGTCCGTGACGCCGGCGAGAGCCCGGGCGAGCCTCGCCGAGCCCTCCGTCGCCGGGGAGATCTCGAGGGCCAGCTCCGAGAGGAAGCTCAAGTCCGGGCGATAACCCGTCATCGACACGACCTCGTCGAAATCCCCGCCGCGGCCTCCGCCAAACGCTACCCGAAGTCTCGAGCCGTCCTGCGCGAGCGATTCGACGGCCGCCCGACGCACGACGCTCAGGAAGGCCGGCGGATCCTGCGCGAGGTCGTTGGCGGCGGAGGCCACCCGCTGGCGCTCGGGGAGCGGATCGTTCGCAACCTCGGCGCAGGGCCGGCGGTTGGCCGATCGCACGGCCCACGTCACCCGCGTCCGGGGAAAGCTCTCGCAAAAGTCGGCCAGGCGAAGGATCACGGTGGCGGCGGAATGGCCGTGCCCCACCACCAGCACACTCTTCCCCGCCAGGTCGAGCAGGCGCCCTTCCAGCGATCCCAGGTGACGGAGGATTCGCGGGGACATCCCCCGCTCTCCGGAGGCGGGAAGGCCGCCGTCTCCCATCCAGCAGGGCTGACCCGTTACGCCGGACGCGTCCAGGACGACGTCGGCGTCGAACGAGCGCTCGCCCGACGCCGTCTCCGCGAGCACGCGGAAACGGCGCTCGGAGCGGAGCGGATGCTCCGGAAAGTCCGTCCGGGTCATGCCGGCTCGGGCGATTCCGACGACGCGATGCCCGGCCAGGACTCGGCCGTCGAGCGGCCGCGAGCGCGCCAGAGGCTGGAGGATGCGATCGGCCATCTCGGGCCCGGTCAGAAGGGCTTCGGGGTCCGGAAGGCTTCCGTCGAGGACGCGCCGGGCCGACTCCGGCACGTTCATCTCGACGGGTGAGAAGAAACGGGTCGGTCCCCAGGAGCGCAGCGCGGCGCCGGGCTCGTCCTTTTCGAGGACGATGACGTCGAAGCCCCGCTCGACGCCCTCGAGGGCCGCGTAGAGGCCCATCGGACCGGCGCCGACGACCAGGAGCCGTCCGCTCATCCGCTCAGCCTTTTCTCGTCATCGTGTTGCACGCCTGGACCCAGTGCGCGACCGTCCCTCCGCCCCGGATGACCGCCGCGACGTTGACCGCTTCCGCCATCTCTTCCGGCGTCAGGCCGGCATCCGTGCAGGCCGATGCGTAGGAATCGATGCAGTAGGGCTCCTGGATCGCGAAGGCGACGGCGAGCGCGATCAGCTTCTTGGTCTTTTCGTCGAGCGCGCCCTTCTCCATCGTCGCCGAATACCACTTCAGAAACAGGTCGAACAATTTCGGGTTGGTTCTCGCCATCTCGCCGAACCGGGCCAGATCCTCGGACAGGTAGTAGCTGGGCATCACGTCTCCTCAATCACAAATCACAAATCACAACTCACAAATCACAAATCCCTAGAACTTTCCTCTCTGCCTCTCCTTGGCTGGAAGGATCTCCAGGCACGTCGTCCACCACCCGGTGCGGATGGTCTCGACGAATTCGGGCGGAAGGCGCTCCTCTTCCATCTCCCGCGCGAGCGCCTCGTGGTCGTAGAGGACGGGAACGAACTCCGCCTCCACCTCGCGCCCGAACGTCAGCCTCGCGTACCAGACGCAGGTGTTGCCGTCGTTGGCGGGCCGGCCGAGGACTCCCGCGTTGACGACGAGCTTCCCCGAAGGCAGCCGCCGCTTCCAGTGAAGGCCCGTGTGAGTGCAGAGGAGAACGTCCGCACCGGCGTCCGCGAGGAGCTTCTCCAGGAAGACCACCGGCGAGGTGCTCTCCCAGAGAAACTCATTGATCTTCCTCGGCGAGCCGTGAACCAGGAGGACGCGCCGCCCGCTGATCTCGAGGCGCCGGGTCTTCGGCAGGGTCCCCATCCACTTCTTCCATTCCTCGGAGGTCTTCTGAAAGGTGTAGTCGTACGAGAGCTGCGCGAAGTGGTTGTCCCTGGGGTCGGTGTAGCCGCAGTGGCAGTCCTCCGCCGCCGTGGAGAGAGATTCCTCGTAGTTGCCCTGGATGGACTCCGTCTTCGCATCGAGCAGGATCGGGAAGACCCGGTCGGGATGCGGGCCGAAAGCGCCGAAGTCTCCGAGCGCGTAGAGCCCGTCGGCTCCCCACTTTCGGACATCCTCCACCGCCGCCGCGAGCGACCGGTGGTTGCTGTAGACGCCGCCGAAGAACGCCAGACGCGTCACGTCCGGCATGTCACACCGTATTCGTGGCAGGTGAAGCAGGAGGCGTGGGCGAGCTCGAAAGGACGCAGGGTCTCCTCCAGCGTCTCTCCCATCCTTGCCGCCGGCTCCTCGATCAGGATCGGGCAGACGTAAACGCCCTTCGAGGTGACCATCCGGCAGGAGGAGCACTGCAGCCGCTCCGCCTCCTCGAATGTCAGGCTCCGTCCTCGGAGGGTCTCCCACGACTCGTAGGCGCGCAGCCGGCTTTCCTCGGCTCCGATCCGGAAGAGCGACAGGATCTTCAGCCGCGGCCGGGCGAGACCGATGGCGCGCATCCACCCCAGGAAGCGCGCGCGGCCCTCTTCACCCGCCGCTTCGCTGCAGGCCTCGGTCACCGTGACGACCGGGTTCAACCCCGCTTCCGAGAGATTCCGGATCCCGTCGAGGATCTTCCGGAAAGTTCCGGGACCGCGGATCGGATCGTTGGCGTCGGCCGTGTAGCCGTCGATCGAGACGCGGATCTCGAGGGAGTATTCGCTCGCGTCGGAGAGCTCCTTCAAGCGCCGGCAGCGCTCCGGCGTCAGCGGGAGGCCGTTGGTCAGGACCGAGGCAGGTCCCTGAGCGAGCGTGGCCGCGAGGATCGGCATCATCTCGGGATTCAGGAACGGCTCGCCGCCCGTGAAGTAGTACTCGCGGACGCCGAGCTTTGCCGCTTCCGCCAGGCGTTCCCGGACCTGATCGAGGGTCAGCATCCCGTGGCTGTGGTTCGTCGGCGAGCAGGAGATGAAGCAGTGCGTGCACTTCAGATTGCACAGGGTTCCCGCGACCTGGAACCACAGCGTGTCCAGC
>DATFWF010000220.1:0-4172 GCA_035259605.1 Thermoanaerobaculia bacterium | reverse complement strand
CCGGAGATGTCGGGCGCGACACAGGCTCGCGACGCTGCCGGCTCGGGCGCCAAGCTGCCGCGCGTGGTCCGGGTGGCCATCGCGGTCGCAGCGCTGCTGGCGGCAGCCGCCGCGGGCGTCCTCGCGGCGGCCAACCGGAAGCCGCGGGCTTCCGCTCCCTCCTTCCACCGGCTCGACTTCCAGCCTGGAGATCTGGGCTACGCGCGGCTGACGCCCGACGGGCGGTCCGCGATCTACGGCATGCGGGGCCGCGAGGGGAGGGAGTTGGAATCCCTCTACCAGGCGTTTCTGGACAGTCCGGAGATCCGGAAACTGGACCTGCCGCCGGCCGACATGCTTTCCATCTCCTCGGCGGGCGAGATGGCCATCCGGCTCAGGGGCCCTTCGGTGGGGGACGTGCTCGCGCGAGTGCCTCTCGCGGGCGGCGTTCCCCGCCAGGTCGTCGGAGGAGTCCAGTACGCGAGCGCCGACTGGGGGCCCGACGGAAAGAGCCTTGCCATCGTCCGCCAGGTCGAAGGCGGTTCTCGCCTGGAGTACCCGATCGGCAAGGTCTTGATCGAGACCCAAACACAGATGGGGTGCGTGCGGATCTCGCCCGACGGCCGCGAGATCGCCTTCTGGGACAACTTCGGCGCGGGAGCTTCCCTCGCCATCATCGCGGCGTCGGGCGGAGAGCGCCGGATCCTGACCTCGGGGTGGCTGGGGTGGCTCGCCGCTCCGGTTTGGTCGCCGGACGGCCGCGAGATCTGGTTCAGCGCGAGAAAGGACACCGCCGGGCGCCTGGCGATCTACGGGGTGGATCGCGCGGGTCGGACTCGGCTCGTCGCCCGGATGCCGGGACACTTGGAGCTCTACGATGCGACCCGCGACGGTCGCGTCCTGGCGGGTCACTTTGACCAGGTGATCTCCGTGATGGGAGTTCCGCCCGGCGAGTCGAAGGAGCGCGACCTGACCTGCCTCGACAATTCGGGTCCGATAGACATCTCCTCGGACGGCAGGAAGCTCCTGGTTCGTGAAATTGGAGAGGGAGGAGGCCCGGCCGGCGCCGTCTACCTCCGTCCGACCGACGGCTCTCCGGCGGTCAAGCTGGGCGAGGGCGGAGCATGCGCTCTCTCCCGGGATGGAGCGTTTGCGGCCGTCCTGTCCGATATAGCGCAGTCATCCCGCAAGCCTCATGTCGTGATCCTCCCAACCGGAGTCGGAGAGTCCCGGGCGATCGCCAACGACACGCTGGAGAAGATCTTCGGGGCCAAATGGATGCCGGACGGAAGCCACCTCGTGATCGAGGGCAACGAGCCGGGCCGCCGCTCCCGGCTCTGGATCCAGGACATCGCGGGCGGAAAGCCGCGGCCGATCACGGCGGAAGGATTTGAGTTGCCGCCGGCCGGCAACGCTGTTTCTCCCGACGGGACCTTCGTCGTGGCAGGCTCGGACAAAGGGTTCGTGCTCTGCCCGATAGCCGGCGGCGATCCGAAACCGATTCCCGGCTGGAAAGACGAAGACGTCGCCGCCCAGTGGTCCGCGGACGGAAAGGCACTCTTCGTCTACCAGGGAGACGAATCCCCGGCGAAGGTCTTCCTGCTCGATGTCGCGACCGGACAGCGACGGTTATGGAAGGAGATCCGGCCGGCGGATCCACGGGTCCGCGGCATCTACATGCTCGTCGTCGCGCCGGACGGCAGCGCCTACGCGTACGGCTACTCCCACTCGACGTCGCAGCTCTACGTTATCGAAGGACTCCGATGATTCCTCCAGGCAGCCGGCTCGGGTCGTACGAAATCATCGCGCCGCTTGGGGCGGGCGGGATGGGGGAGGTCTATCGGGCGAGGGATTCGAGGCTCGGGCGGGAAGTCGCGCTGAAGGTGCTGCCCGAAGAGGTGTCGAAGATTTCCGATCGTCTCGCGCGGTTCGAGCAGGAGGCGCGGGCGGCGTCCGCTCTGAATCACCCCAACATCGTCACGATCTACGAGATCGGCGAATCCGGTGGCAGCCCGTTCATCGCGATGGAGCTGATCGACGGGCGAACGGTTCGGGAGATCGCCGCCGACGGACAGCTTCCGCTGCGCCGGATTCTTTCGCTCGCCGCGCAGGCGGCCGATGGTTTGGCTCGGGCGCACGCGGCGGGGATCGTTCACCGCGATTTGAAGCCCGAGAACCTGATGGTGACCCGCGACGGCTTCGTCAAGATTCTCGACTTCGGTCTCTCCAAGCTCGTCGCGCCGGTCTCGGGCGGCGTCTCGGCGATGCCGACGCTCGCGCGGCCCGAGACGCACCCGGGAACCGTTCTCGGCACCGTCGCGTACATGTCGCCGGAGCAGGCGAGCGGGCGGGACCTCGACTTCCGCTCCGACCAGTTCTCGCTGGGGTCGATCCTCTACGAGCTCGCGGCGGGGGAGAAGGTGTTCCAGCGAGGAACGGCCGCCGAGACGATGTCGGCGATCATCCGTGACGAAGCAAGGCCGCTCCTGGAGAAACGGCCGGACGCGCCCGCGCCGTTTCGGTGGATCGTCGAGCGGTGCCTCGCCAAGGAGCCCGAGGAACGCTACGCCGCGACGCGCGACCTGGCGCGAGACCTCGCCGTCGTGCGCGACCGCTCTTCCGAGATTTCCGGCTCGGCGGCCGGTGTCGAGCCCGCAGCCCGCCGCGCGGCGCGCCCGCGTCTCCTTCTCACGGCTCTCGCGGCCGCGGCGATCCTCGCGGCCGGAATCGCCGCCGGATGGCTCGTGTCGAAGAAGTCCTCTCCGGGGCGCGCCTCGTCGCCTACGTTCCAGCGGATCACCTTCCGAACCGGTACGATCGCCAACGCGCGCTTCGGTCCCGACGGGAAGGCGGTGATCTACGGGGCGTCGGAGACGCTGCAACCTCCGCCATCGCTTTTCGAAAAGCTACCGGGCAACCCCGAGTCTCGGAGGTTCGATTTTCCCTTCGCGGATATCTACGCCATCTCGCCTTCCGGAGAGATGGCTATTCGGCTCGAGAGAGAGGGGACCAACACCCTCGCGCGCGTGCCGCTGTCGGGAGGTGTCCCCCGCGCCGTCCTGGAAGGCGTGGCTTACGCGGGCGCCGACTGGGGGCCGGACGGGAAGAGCCTCGCGGTCGTGCGGGAGGCGCAAGGGCGTTTCCGGCTGGAATATCCCATCGGCAAGGTCCTCCTCGATTCGCCTCGGCAGATTTTTTCGCCGCGCTTCTCCCCGGACGGCCGGGAGATCGCCTTCTTCCGGGACGATGAGCCCGGCCAGTCTGTCGTCGTGGTCGGCGCCGGCGGTGGAGAGCCCAGGGTCCTGTCGGGCGGCTGGGTGCAGATCTATGGAGCTCCCGGCTGGACGCCGGATGGCCGCGAGGTCTGGTTTACGGCGTTGCAGCTCGGAGAGCACGCGGCCCTCCGGGCCGTGGACCGGTCCGGACGGCACCGCCTGATCGTGCGAGTGCCGGGAGACCTGGAGTTAAACGACGTTTCGAAGGAGGGCCGGGCGCTGGTCGGCCACCACAATCAGTTCGGGACCGTCATGGGGACTGCGCCCGGCGACGCGAAGGAGCGAGACCTTTCGTGGCTGGACGAGTCGTATCCGATGGACATTTCCCGCGATGGGCGAAAGCTCCTGATCTCCGAGGAAGGGGAGGGCGGTGGCGCCGCCGGCGCCGCCTACCTGCGGCCGACGGACGGCTCTCCCCCAGTTCGCCTGGGCGATGGTTCGGCGGCCACGCTCTCGCGCGATGGCTCCTGGGCGGTGGTGAGGATCGGACTCGGAAGAGGCGAGAGGCCGCGTCTGGTCATTCTCCCGACGGGAGCCGGGGAGCCGCGCTCGATTCCCAACGACACTCTGGTGGATATGGGCTGGGTCAACTGGCTGCCCGACGGCAAGAGGCTGGTCCTCATGGGCATCGAGGCCGGCCACGGACCGAGGCTCTATGTCCAGGACATCGCGGGCGGCAAACCCCGTCCGATTTCGCCCGAGCGGATCCGGCTGCGAGCGTTCGGCAACTCCGTCTCTCCCGACGGAAAGTTCGTCCTGGGCCTGCGTCCCGGCGCTGCGCCGGTGATCGTCCCGATCGACGGGGGAGATCCGCGTCCGATTCCGGGGACCGGCCCGCCCGACGTTCCGCTGGAGTGGTCCGCCGACGGCCGGCAGATCTACGTCTTTCGGCGCCAGCAGATTCCGGCGAAGATCTTC
>DATFWF010000219.1:0-30060 GCA_035259605.1 Thermoanaerobaculia bacterium | reverse complement strand
CGAGCGGGGACGAGCCGCTCGCCCGCCGCGCGCACGCCGCCTACTGCCTCGTCCTCGCAGAGGACCGCGCCTACGGACACGTCTCGGGTCCGGCGCCGGAGCCCGCGCTCGGCCCGCCGGGCCCCGCCGGGAAATCCGGGGCCGCCGCTCCATGGCTCGAGCAGTTCGAGGTCGAGCGCGAGAACTTCCGAGCGGCGCTCGAATGGGCGATCGAGCGGGGCGAGGCGGAGTGGGGCCTGCGCCTGGCAGGCGCGCTCCTCCAGTACTGGGACGAGCGCGAGCACCAGGACGAGGGCCGGGCGTTCCTGGAGAAACTGCTCGCGCTGCCGGCGGCCGCCGCGCGGACGCGCCTGCGGGCGCGCGGGCTCTTCGCATTGAGCGTGCTCAGCGTCGATCTCCCGGCGGCCCGGGAGCTCCACGAGAAATCGCTCGAGATCAGCCGCGAGCTCGAGGACGCGCGCGGCACCGCAGTGGCCTTGAACGCCATCGCCGTGTGCGCCCAGAAGGAGGGGAAGCTCGAGGAGTCGCGCTCGTTCTTCGAGAAGAGCCTGGTTCTCTGGAAGAACCTGGGCGACCCGGTCGCCGTCGCCCGCGCGCTCTCGAACCTCGCCAGCGTCGCCCGCCTGCAGGGACGCCTCGCCGAGGCGCGCTCCCTCTTCGAGGAATGTCTTTCCCTCTCGCGGCAGCTCGGCGACCGGACCGGTGCGGCGTGGGCGCTCAACCAGCAGGGGGACGTGGCGCGCGAGCAGGGGGACACGGCCGGCGCCCGGCGCCTCTACGAGGAGGGCCTCTCCAAGTTCCGTGATGCGGGCGACCGGTGGGGCATCGCGGGTTCGCTCGCCGACCTGGGCTACCTCGCCCGAGAGCAGGGAGACCTCGACGCCGCCGACCGGCTCTACGCGGAGAGCCTGGCCGCCTTCCAGGAGCTCGACTACAAGCGCGGAATCGCGAAAACGCTCGACGCCTTCGCCGGCTCCGCGGCCCTGCGCTCCCGGGCGCAGCGGGCCCTTCGCCTCGCCGGCGCCGCGTCGGCGCTGCGGCACGGGCTGGGGGCCGTCCTTGCGCCGGCGGAACAAGCCCGGCTGGAAAAGGACCTCGAGCCCGCGCGCGCGTCCCTCACCAACACCGAGGGCGCCGCGGCGTGGATGGAGGGGTGGTCGATGCCGCTCGAGGAAGCGATCCGGGAAGCCGCCGGCCAGGAGAAGGAAGAATTCGAAATCTGAAAAACGAAATCCGAAGGGCCAGGACGTCGGGGCGGGACCGGTTTCGTTCTTTCTTTACTCTGCGGTGGACGGGTCGATGAGCCGCCGCACTGCGGAGACGCGATTCGCGGGGAATCCGCCCCGCCGGGCGTGCTCGCGCACCGTCGCCTCGTCCGGGGCCAGGTACACGCAGTAGAGCTTGTCTCCGGTGACGTAGCTCTGGAGCCACTGGATTTCCGGCCCCATCTCCCGCAGGACCGCCACGGACTTGGCGGAGATCTCCCGGACCTCCGCGTCGCTCAGGTTTCCAATTCCGGGAATCTCTCTCTCGATCACGAACTTCGGCATTCCTGTCTCCTCATCGGTGGATTCGCAGAATCCCGACTCACTTCCAGCTCACGCGGACCTCCGGCGGGCTCGCCAGCGTCTGCATGACGACGCAGTATTGCTCAGTTTTCTCCCGCAGCGCCCGGATCTGATCCTCCGTCGCGGCCGGCGCGTCGATGTCGAAGCCGAGCCGGATCTGCTCGAACCCGACGCCGACTTCCCTCGACAGGCCGAGCGTGCCCCGAAGATCCAGGTCCCCCTCGACGGTCACCTCGATCCGCTCCACCGGCACGCCCATCGCGGCGGCGACCATCTGGCAGGTGATCTGGGCGCAGGCGGCGAGCGCTCCCAGCAGCAGGTCTCCGGAGCACGCCGCGGTGCCCGGGCCGCCCACTCCCGTATGGGCCTGCGCTTCATAGACCGCGCGGCCGATGTCGACCGAGCACGCCACCGGCGCGGCGGACTGGCTGCCCGATGCCTTCAGCGTGATCCGCGACGCCGACGGATCGGCGCGGTACTTCTCCTTCAACGGCTTCTGGAGGGATTTCAGGTCCATCGATCGCGCCCCGACGATAAGATCCGCGTTCTGCATGCAAACCGGCCGCCCGCCCAAGTCCTCATCGATTCCGGATTCTAGGGCCCAGGGGTCGATTTTGGATTTTGAATTCTGGATCCTGGATTTCCGATGAGCCTGGCGGCTGGAACACGGCTGGGGCCGTACGAAATCGTTTCGAAGCTCGGCGAGGGAGGGATGGGCGAGGTTTACCGCGCGCGGGACTCGCGGCTCGAGCGCGACGTCGCGGTCAAGGTCCTGCCCCAGGACCTCGTCTCGGACGCCGAGGCGCTCTCGCGGTTCGAGCGGGAGGCCAAGGCGGTCGCCGCGCTGTCCCACCCGAACATCCTCGCGATCCACGATTTCGGGAGCCAGGACGGAATCGCCTACGCGGTCATGGAGCTCCTCGAAGGCGAGACCCTGCGCGACCGGCTCGAGTCCGGGCCGCTGCCCCAGCGCAAGGCGCTCGACTACGCGCTCCAGATCGCGCAGGGGCTGGCGGCGGCCCACGAGCGGGGGATCGTCCACCGGGATCTGAAGCCCCAGAACCTCTACGTCACCCGGGATGGGATCGTCAAGATCCTCGACTTCGGGCTGGTCAAGCGGCGCCCTTCGCCGTCCGACGACGAGCGCTCCAGCGCGCCCACGACGCCCGGGACCCGCAGCGGCATGATCCTCGGAACCGTCGGCTACATGTCGCCCGAGCAGGTCCGCGGGATGCCCGCCGATCACCGCTCGGACATCTTCGCGCTCGGCTCGGTCCTCTTCGAGATGCTGACGGGCAGCCGCGCCTTCCGGGAGGAGAGCGACGTCGAGACGATGATGTCGATCCTGCGCGACGATCCCCTCGACGGTTCGGCCGCGGGCAAGGCGCTCCCTCCCGAGATCGCCGAGATCGTCGGCCACTGCCTGGAGAAATCTCCCGACGAGAGGTTCCAGTCCGCGCGGGACCTCGCCTTCGCGCTTCGGGTGGCCGAGCGGGAGGCGCGCGGCCCCTCCTCCTCGGGCCGGTCCGACGGCGTCCCGCGCTCCGGCTCCACCGCCGTGCTGGCGGCGGAGGCGCCGGGGCCTTCGATCGCGGTCCTCCCCTTCCGGAATCTCAGCCCCGAGAAGGAGAGCGAGTACTTCAGCGACGGCGTCACCGAGGAGATCATCAACGCGCTCTCGAAGGTGGAGGCGCTGCGGGTCGCCTCGCGCACGTCCGCCTTCGCCTTCAAGGGGAAGGACGAGGACGTCCGCCGGATCGGGGCCGCCCTGGGCGTCGGCAGCGTGCTCGAGGGGAGCGTGCGCCAGTCCGGCAAGCGGTTGCGCATCAGCGCGCAGCTGATCAACGTCGCCGACGGGTACCACGTCTGGGGGGAGCGCTACGACCGCCAGATGGAGGACGTCTTCGAGGTCCAGGACGAGATCGCGCGCTCGATCGCCGAGGCGCTGAAAGTCCGCCTCCTCCCGTCGGAAGTCGCGGGGCTTTCTTCCCGCGGCACCGAGGACGTCGAGGCCTACAACGACTACCTGAAGGGCCTCTACTACTTCAACCGCCGAGAGGCGCCCGAAGCGATCGCCGAGTTCGAGAGAGCGCTCGCGCGCGATCCCGGCTACACGGCGGCGTACACGGGCCTGGCCGACTCCTACTGCATCTACGGCTTCTACGGCGGCATTCCGACTCTCGACGCCTTCGCGAAGGCGCGCGCCGCCGCGCAGAAGGCCGAGGCCCTCGAGCCCGAGTCCGCCGAGGTGCGGGTCGCGCTCTCGCTGGTCGAGTACTACTTCGGATGGGACCTCGGCAAGGCGGAGTCGGAGACGAGGAGGGCGATCCGGCTTTCCCCGTCCAACGCGTCCGCGTACTCCTGGCTCGGCCTGCTGCTCGGCTTCACCGGCCGGATCCCGGAAGCCCTCGAGATGACGAAGAAGGCCACGGAGATCGAGCCCTTCTCCCCCAATGCGCAGACCAACGTCGGATGGGCCTACTACAGCGCCCGGCGGTTCGAGGAGTCCATCGCGGAGTTCCGGCGCGCGCTGCACATCGATCCGAAGGCCCCCTACCCTCTCTGGGCGATCGGGTTGACCTACCTGCAGCTGGGCCGCCACGCGGAAGCGGTCTCATCGCTGGAGAAGGCCCTCGAGGTGAACAAGCGCCGGCAGTCCCACTTCGTCGCGCTCCTGGGAGGCGCGTATGCCGCTGCCGGACGCAGGAGCGAGGCGCTCGATCTCTTAGACGAGCTCCTGCGCCGCTCCGCCACGGAGTACGTCGCGCCGTTCCACCTGGCGTTCCTTCACATCCCGATGGGAAACGCCGACGAGGCGGTCGCCTCGCTCGAGCGCGCCTGCGAGGACCGGAACGCCCTGGCGTGGTGGCCACGCACCTCTTCCTTCTACGATCCCCTGCGCTCCCACCCGCGCTTTCCCTCGCTCCTCGCCAGGATCGTCCCCGCGTAGGAGATCCCGAGGGACCACACCGAGCCGATGCGCGGGCCGGTCTTTCCGCCACCCTACCTGGTGAAAATGTTCCTGGCGACGAAAAGGACATTGGCGGGGCGCTCGGCGAGGCGACGCATGTACCAGGGGAACCACGCCTCGCCGTAGCTGATGAGGACCCGGAACCGGTAGCCCGCTTTCTGGATCCGCTCCTGCTCGCCGCGGCGGATTCCGTAGAGCATCTGGAACTCCACCTGTCCGGATGTCAGCCCTTCAGATCTCCCGAGCTCCTCGACGCGGCGGATGAGAACGGGGTCGTGCGTCCCGAAGATCGCACGGACTTTCCGGGCCCGCGCCTGCGGCGACAGGAGCTGTCGCGCGAGCTCGAAGAAGTTCTCGTCAACGTCGCTCTTCTTCGGGAACGCCTTGTCCGGCGGCTCGCGGTAGGCGCCCTTGACCAGCCGGACACCGGCTCCCATCGCAATCAGGGACTCGAGATCCTTCGCCGTCCGGTAGAGGTACGCCTGGACACAGAGACCGGTGTTGTCGAATCGAGAGCGGACGCTGCGGTAGAGCTCCAGCGTCGCGTCGGTGTACGCGGTTCCCTCCATGTCCACCCAGACCCAGTTGGAGAGCGAACGCGCCCGCTCGAGGAGCGCGGACAGGTTCTTCTCGCATTCCTCCATCGAGCGGTCCAGCCCGAGCTGCGTCGGCTTGATCGAGATCTCCACGTCGAGCGAGTCGCGGTGAACCCGCTCGAGCACCTCGAGGTAATGCCTGGTCACGGCCTCCGCCTCGGCGGCGTTCGTCACGTTCTCGCCGAGACGGGTCAGGACCGTTCCGACCTGCAGCGCCTTCGTCGCTTCGAGCGCCGCGTCCAGGGTCTCGCCCGGCATGAACCGCGAGACCGCTCCGCGGACGAAGCCCCACTGCGTGGCCCGCTCGCGGAGCCACCGGCTTTCCGATCCGGCGAGGAGGACGCCGCGGAACAGGCTCAACTTACTTCTTGCAGCTGACCTCCGCGTAAGGCGCGGACTTGCCGTCGGGTCCGGACATCTCGCCGGAGAGGGAGAGCTCCACCTGGCCCTTCTGCGTGAACGTGTCGGTCGACTTCATCTTCTGGCCCATCCCCATCCCCTCGCACGTCCAGACGAGCTTTCCGCTCTCCCACCCCTTCGAGCTGCACGTCGCGAAGGAGCCGGTGTTGTCCACCTCGACGCGGTCCCACATCTTCTCGGCCGGATCGTAGCCCCAGTACTCGTCGCCCTGGATGGGGTTCGGATTCTGCGCGGTCTTTTTCTCCCGGTAGTGGGCGACCAGCCACATCCCGTTCAGGGTCAGCGTCACCTTGACCTCGGCCTGCGTCGGATGCTCCGGGCCCAACGGAGAGGCCATCGCCTTGCCGGTGCACTGCCACGTCCCGAGCATCCACTGGATCTTCCCCATCTCCGCCGGGGGTTTCATCATCGCGGCCGCCGACATGGCAGATCCCGCGGCAGCGGGCTTCTCCGCCTGCTTCTTGGCCGCCTGCGCCGTGGCGGACGTCGAGAGTCCCAGGCCCACGACAAGACAGATCGCGGAAGCGAGCGCTCTCTTCATGGATCTTCCCTCCTCTTCCTCGTTTCCCTTGAAGAAAAGATAACCGATTCTCAACCTCCGATGGGGCGGCCCGGCGGCGCGGCCGGGCGAGCCGGGCGAGACTTGCGGACCTCCGGCTTCTCGAGGAACTCGGCGAGATCCGATTCCGCCAGGCGCAGGTGGGCTTCGGTAGCGGGGTCGGAGGAGTGCTTCTGGCGGAGCTGTCTCTCGAGGCGCTCGAGCCGCGAGTGAACGGCGGCGCGAACTTCGCCGGGGGCCTGCGGCCGCGCCGCCAGGTCCATGAGGCCGTCGAGGACGGCCCGCTGCGAGATCCGGCGCAGGGCACTCCTGCGGGGGGAGGCGTCGGCCGGCGCGTCCCAGGTCGAAGACACCAGCCGCGCGAGGACCGCGTCGAGCGTCAGCGCGTCGCGCGGGGCGGGCAGCGTCAGTCGCGCCGCGCGGTCCGTCTCGAGGAGCGGATCGACGACGAGGGAGACGAGCGTCCTCGCCGCGGTCCAGAGGCTGAAGCTGTCGCCGGCCTCGGAGGGGAACTGCTCCCGGCTGGCCCGCGTCCCCGAGGGAGGCGCGGCGAGAACCGCGAGGATCCGGTCGGGGATATCGAGGTTGTCCGGAGTGATCGACGCCATCAGCAGGTCGAGCGCCTCCTTCTGCCTTGCGGCCGGCACCCACGCGACGGGGGCCTGGCCGTCGCCGGCGACCGCGTTGGCCTGGTACTGCCCGCCGACGTAGCGCTGCGCGGCCTGGATGCCGAAGCGGTGGTAGAGGTAGGCGAGGCTGAATCGCTCCTGGAGGGTGTAGACCCATTCCCCCGGCGAGAGTTGGGCCGCGCCGAAGCGTTCCAGGATCGCGCGCCGAACGCGCTGCGTCGTCGCGAGCCAAGCGACCGGGTCGGCTCCCCAGTCGTACTCCTCCCAGCGCGGATCGGCGTCGGTCGGATAGACGATTCCCTTCGCGTATCCCTCCCGCACGATCCGGTCCAGCGCGGCGGAGTCGCCGTCGGCGCTGTAGCCCCACTGGATCGCCAGGCGGTCGTAGGAACCGACGTCGTGGGGATAGGCGTCGGAGAGATCGAATTCGCCGTTCTTCAACTGGATGTTCGGCGCGAGGTAATCCATGACCGAGCCCCACCCGAACGTCGTCGCCGCCCAGTTGTGAAGGAGGCCGATCGTGTGCCCGACCTCGTGCGCGGAGAGGTACGCCAGCCGGTCGAGGACGAGCGACTCCTGCTCCACGCCGGAATCGCCGGCGGCGAGAAGCTCGAAAGAGTCCGGCGAATCTCCGGCCTCGCAGTCGAGCGCGGTGGGGCCGGCCTTCAGGTTGCGCCACATCCGCGAAGTCGTGCGGCGCCGGTGCGAGTCGATCCGGGCGACGCCGTGGAGGATCTCACCGGTGCGCGGGTCGCTCTGCGAGCCTCCGACGGACCAGCCGCGCTCGGCCCGGTTGATCCACTCGATGCCCGAATAGCGCGCGTCGAGGAACGTCGCGCCCTCGGGAAGGTCCTTGACGACGAACGCGTCCTTGAAGCCGGCCTGCTCGAAGGCGTGGTTCCACCAGAGCGCTCCCCGTCGGATGGCCGACCGCTCCGGCTCCGGGATCCCGCGGTCCAGGTAATAGACGATCGGCTCGACCGGCTCGGAGAGCGCCGCCTTCGGGTCCTTCTTGACCAGCCGCCACCGAACGGCGAGGAACTTCTCGATCGGCTCGTTCCAGCGCGCGGCGTGGTCGAAGTAGCGGCGCGGGATGAACCCGATCCGCGGATCGAGCGGGCGCGGCGCGAACCCCGGCTCGGGGAGCTTGACGAACGTGTGGTGGATGCGCAGGCTCATCGTGCGGCCGTCCGGGAGGAGGCCCGCGAAAGCGCCGCGCGGCGGGTTCTCGCTGGTGAAGGTTTCGATCGCCTCGATCTCCGTGTTCTTCGGGAACGCTCCCGAGCGCTCCATGGCGAAGGCCGAGCGCGCTGTGTCCTGCTTCCAGTCGCCGAGCTTCGCCTCCTTCAGGGAAGGAAGGATCGCCGTGTCGGCCAGGAGAAACGCCGTCGCGTCGGCGAGCACGCGGTCTCCCTCCTCGGCCACGATGGGGAGAGAGGCGAGGACGGCCGACGGGAAAGACTCCTCGGCGACGCGGGCCGTCTCGCCGGGCTGGTTCACGCGATGGACCATCTGACGCTGGTGCAGGAGGACGCGCGGTCCCGACCGCTCGAAGCGGCAGATCCCGAGATCGCCGAGCTGCCCCCGGTCGAGCGAGATGTCCAGCGTCCCCGCGCCTCCCGCGATTCCCGCGCCGTAGAGGAACTCCTCGTTCCAGCGCGAGACCTCCAGGAGGAGCTGCCCCTTGCGCGCGTCCCAGTAGAACGGAAGAAAGCCGTCGCGGCGAGGAATGTCTCGAACGCGGTCGGCGATGGATGGAGTCTTGTCCGGCGGCTTCTCCGCCGGCTTTTCCGCTGCCGGCGCCGGCGGCGGACCGGTCTTCTCGGGCGGCGCAGCGGTCGCCGCGGCCGCGAGCAGGAGCGTCGCGAAGGGGAGGATTCTCATTTCGCCTCCAGGATCGGCGGCAATCTTACGGAAACTCTCCTCTCCTGGGACGCCTATTTGGAGACGAGATGTCCGGGCGCCTGCTCTCCATCAACGTCGCGAGACCCGGATTCCTGCGGCTGCGCCGGCGCGACGTGCCGACCGGGATCTTCAAGCAGCCGGTCGAGGGACGGGTGCGGATCGAGAGGCTCGGCGTCGCCGGCGACATGCAGGCCGATCACACGTTCCACGGCGGCCCTTCGAAGGCGATCTATCTCTACTCGGCGGAGCACTACGGCTACTGGCGCCCGATCCTGGAGCGTGACGATCTGTCACCGGGCTTCTTCGGCGAGAACTTCACCGCCGAGGGCGTGACCGAGGATTCCGTGCGCGTGGGAGACGTCTTCCGGGTCGGGACGGCGGCGGTGCAGATCACCAAGCCTCGCTCCCCATGCTTCAAGCTCGGCGCGCGGGCCGGCTCGTCCGGCTTCGTGAGGACGTTCCTGGAAAGCGGCCGGATCGGCTATTACCTGCGGGTCGTCGAGGAAGGCGAGGCCGCCGCCGGAGACTCGATCGAGCTCCTAGCGACGGACCCCGCGCTCCCCTTGCTCGCCGATGTGATCGGGAGCGGTTGACCCGCTATTTCTTCTTCGGCGCGGCTTTCTCGGGGGGCGCGGGGGCTCCCGGCGGCGGGCCTTTGGGCGGCTCGTAGTCGGGCACGTGATTGGCGATCGGCGGGATCGACTTCAAGTACGCGAAGATCGCCTTCAGGTCCTCGTCGGTCGCCTTGCCGACCCAGTTCCACGGCATCGGCGGCGCGATGTCGCGCGAGGTTCCCATGTGCTTGCCGAGCTTCATCGCCTTCAGGAACATGTCCTCCGTCCAGATTCCGAGGCCCGTGTTCTGGTCCGGCGTCAGGTTGGCGGCGTAGCTCACTCCCCAGGGGCCCGCGAAAGCGGTGTCGGTCGCGTTGTAGGCGCCCATCCAGGGCATATCGACTTTGGGCGGAGGCGGAAGCTTCATCTGCTCGGGATGGCCCGAGAGCATCCGCGACATGTCCGGCTCGGGCCCCTTGGGCCCCATCTTGAACGGCGTGTGGCAGTCGTTGCAGCTCATGATCGTGACGAGGTACTTGCCCCGCTCGACCTGCTTGATCTGGACCTTCGACTGGCCCGCCTTGGACTTCTCGCCGGCCTTCGTCTGCGCCTGGCTCGAATCCGATATCGCCAGAATCACGAGGCATGCGCCGGCGGCGATCGCCGCGCATGCTTTCCCAAAGTTCGACGCTCTCATTTGTTGTTCCTCCTCATTTCGGATGCGGAAATTTCGGCAAGTGTATGAGTCCGCGTTTCCCGGCGCAACTTGACAAGCGGGTCCGGGAGCCGGTGCCTTGAGGGCTAGAATTCGCGGCGCATGGCCACGGTCCGTCCGTTTCGAGCGCTGCGGCCGCAGGCGAAGAGCGCCGCGGCCGTCTCCTCGGTCCCGTACGACGTCGTCTCGACGGAGGAGGCGCGGCGCCTCGCAGCCGGCAACCCGCTCTCTTTCCTCCACGTCTCGAGGGCGGAGATCGACCTTCCCGAGGGGACCGACCCGTACTCCGACGCCGTGTACCGCAGGGCGGTCGAGAACTTCGAGTCATTGAAGCGCGCGGCGCCGCTCGAGCGGGAAGAGGAGGAGTCGCTCTACCTGTACCGCCTCCGCATGGAGGGCCGGGAGCAGACCGGGATCGCCGGCGCCTGCTCGCTCGACGAGTACGACTCGGACGTCATCCGCAAGCACGAGCGGACCCGGCGCGACAAGGAAGACGACCGCACGAGGCACATGCTGGACCTCTCGGCGCAGACCGGCCCGGTCTTCCTGACCTACCGCGGCCGCCCGGAGATCGACGAGATCGTCGAGGCGAAGAAGAGGGAAGCTCCGCTCTTCGACTTCACCTCTGCCGACGGCGTCTCGCATACGGTCTGGCGTGTCGGGGGCGCGGAGGCCGGCCGGCTGGCGGAGCAGTTCCGCCCCGCCCCGCTCCTCTACATCGCCGACGGGCACCACCGCGCCGCGAGCGCCGCGCGGGCCCGCCGGGAGCTCGCCGGGCGCAACGCCGGGAACACCGGGAACGAGCCCTACAACTTCTTCCTCGCGGTCGCGTTCCCGTCCGCGCAGGTCCGGATCCTCCCGTACAACCGCGTGGTGAAGGACTTGAACGGGGCAAGTCCCGCGGAATTCCTCGCGGCGCTGAAGGAGAAGTTCCCGGTGACCGAGGACGCGCCGCCTTCGCCGCACCGCAAGGGAGACGCCGCCGTGTACGTGGCCGGCCGGTGGTACGGGCTCCGGATCCCGCCCGGAGGTGTGGCGACCGGAGGGGCGATCGGGTCTCTGGACGCGGCGGTCCTCCAGGAGAAGGTCCTCGAGCCCCTCCTCGGCATCAAGGACATCCGGACCGACAAGCGGCTCGACTTCATCGGCGGGATCCGCGGCACGGCGGAGCTGGAGAGGCTCGTGGACTCCGGCAAGTTCGCCGTCGCCTTCTCGCTCTACCCGGTCTCCCTGGACGAGCTGATGGCCGTCTCCGACGCCAACCAGATCATGCCCCCCAAGTCCACCTGGTTCGAGCCGAAGCTCCGGGACGGCCTCCTGATTCATTCGATCTAAACGGGATTCGTGATTTCATGATTCGATGACCGCCGGGATCCCACGATGAAAGTTCTCGTCGCGGACAAGTTCGAGAAGTCGGGGCTGACGGGATTGGCGGCGCTGGGTTGTGACGTCGTCTATCAGCCGGACCTGAAGGACGAAGCGCTGACCGAGGCGATCCGCACGTCGGAAGCCGAGGTCCTGATCGTGCGGTCAACCAGGGTCACGCGGGCGATGCTCGAGGCCGGGAAGCTGTCGCTCGTCGTGAGGGCGGGAGCGGGATACAACACGATCGACGTCGAGGCGGCTTCGGAGCGCGGGATCTACGTCGCCAACTGCCCGGGAAAGAATTCCGTGGCGGTCGCGGAGCTCGCGTTCGGGCTGATCCTGGCCCTGGACCGCCGCGTGGTGGACAACGCCGCGGACTTGAAGCGCGGTGTCTGGAACAAGAAGGAGTACGGCAAGGCGCGTGGGATCTTCGGCTCGACGCTCGGCTTAATCGGCGTCGGCGGGATCGGCAAGGAGATGGTCCCGCGCGGTCGCGCCTTCGGGATGCCGGTCGTCGCGTGGAGCCGGAGCCTGACGCCGGAGAAGGCGCACGCGCTCGGCATCGAGAGAAAGAGCACGCCGGCCGAGGTCGCCGCGGCCGCGGACATCGTGAGCATCCACCTGGCCTCGAAGCCCGAGACGAAGGGGCTGATCGGCGCCGACTTCTTCGCGGCGATGAAGCCGGGGGCGTTCTTCGTCAACACGTCGCGCGCCGAGGTCGTGGATCAGGCCGCGCTGGCGCGCGCGGTCCAGGAGAAGGGGATCCGCGCCGGCCTGGACGTCTTCACCGAGGAGCCCGCGGGCGGATCGGGAGACGTGAGGGCCCCGATCTTCGATCTGGCCGGAGTCATCGGCTCGCACCACATCGGCGCTTCGACCGATCAGGCCCAGGAAGCGATCGCCGCCGAGACCGTCCGGATCGTGCGGGAATACCAGGAGACCGGCAAGGCGCCCAACGTCGTCAACCTGGCGCGTAAGTCGCCGGCGTGCTGTCTGCTCGTCGTGCGCCACTACGACCGGGTCGGCGTCCTCGCCTCGGTCTTCGACCAGTTGAAGGAAGCCGGCATCAACGTCCAGGAAACCGAGAACATCGTCTTCGACGGAGCGAAGGCCGCGATCGCCCGGATCCACCTCGAGCAGAGACCGACGGAGAAGACGCTCGCCTCGATCCGCTCGGGCAGCGCCGATATCATCGAGCTTTCGCTGGTCGAACTATGAATCTTCACTGTCGACTGTTGACTGTCGACCGTCGACTCCATCGAACGAGGCGCCAATGACTGACCGAATCTTCAACTTTGGAGCGGGTCCGGCGGTTTTGCCCGAGCCCGTCCTCGCGGAGGCCCAGCGCGACCTCTTCTCGCTGCCGGGCGTGGGAATGTCGGTGCTGGAGATCAGCCACCGCTCCAAGACGTTCGACGAGATCATCCAGGGCTGCGAGGCGGACATCCGCAAGCTCGCGGGCATCTCCTCCGACTACGAAATCCTGTTTCTCCAGGGGGGCGCGTCCCTCCAGTTCTCCATGGTGCCGATGAACCTGCTGCCCGCCGGCGGCAAGGCCGACTACATCGTCACGGGATCCTGGTCGAAGAAGGCGGTCAAGGAGGCGAAGAAGCTCGGGGCGGCGCAGGTCGCGTGCACGACCGAGGCCGACAACTTCAGCCGGGTCCCCGCGCAATCGGAGCTGAAGCTCGACCCGGGCGCCGCCTACGTCCACTTCACCTCCAACGAGACGATCCACGGCGTCGAGTTCAAGAGCGAGCCGCAGACGGGAGCCGTTGCGCTGGTCTGCGACGCGTCCTCGGACATCTTCAGCCATCCCATCGACGTCTCGCGCTACGCGCTGATCTACGCGGGAGCGCAGAAGAACCTCGGCCCCTCCGGCGTGACGCTCGTGATCCTGCGCAAGGATCTTCTCGGGAGGGTCCCCGAGAACCTCCCGACGATGCTCGACTACAAGGTCCAGGCGGAGAACAAGTCGCTCTACAACACGCCGTCGGTCTTCGGCGTTTACATCATGCGGCTCGTCATGAAGTGGGCGCTTTCCCAGGGAGGCCTCGAGGGGATCGGCCGCGCCAACGCGGAGAAGGCGAAGCTCCTCTACGACGCGCTCGACTCCTCGGGCGGCTACTACCGGCCGCACGCGAAGTCCGACAGCCGCTCCAACATGAACGTGACGTTCCGGCTCCCCTCGGAAGACCTCGAGAAGAAGTTCGTCGGAGAAGCGAAGGCGGCGAAGCTCGACGGCCTGAAGGGCCACCGCTCGGTCGGCGGAATCCGGGCATCTCTCTACAACGCCTTCCCGAAGTCCGGAGTCGAAGCCCTCGTCTCTTTCATGAAGGACTTCGCCGCGAAAAACGGGTAGCCAGGGGCACTCCAAAAAACTCGACGCCACTCCCGTTCGTAGAGATCTCCCTGTGAGGGGAATTCCAACAGCGAACGGAGGTGTAGCAATGCTCGTCCGGAGTTTTCGGTCGTTCGTCCTTTCTCTCGCGGCGCTCGTCACAGCGAACGCCGCTCTCGCTCAAGGCTTCACACCCCTGAAGGTTCCCCAGCCCAGCCCGGAGGCGGAGGTGGAACAGGTCGTCGGCATCACCGACATCAAGGTCAGCTACCACCGCCCGGCCGTCAACAACCGCAAGGTCTGGGGTGAGCTCGTGCCCTACAAGGAGGTCTGGCGGGCCGGCGCCAACGAGAACACCACGATCTCCTTCTCCTCGGACGTCGCCGTCGGCGGCCAGAAGCTCGCGGCGGGCACGTACGGCCTCCACATGATCCCGACCGAGGCCGACTGGACGGTGATCTTCAGCAAGCAGAACGGAGCGTGGGGAAGCTTCAGCTACGACCAGAAGGAAGACGCCGCGCGCGTCACCGTCACGCCGGCGGGTTCGCCGTTCCAGGAGCGGCTGGGCTACGCCTTCGAAGACCCGACGGAGACCTCCGTCACGGTCGCGATGCGCTGGGAGAAGATCCGGGTCCCCTTCCAGGTCACCGTGGACACGCCACAGGTCGTCGTCGAGAGCCTCCGCAAGGAGCTCCGCGGCCTCGGCCGTTTCTTCTGGCAGGGCTGGAACCAGGCCGCGACTTACTGCGTGCGCAACAACGTGAACCTCGACGAGGCGATGACCTGGGCCGACGAGTCCATCAAGGTCGCCGAGAACTTCACCAACCTGCGCACCAAGGCGGCGCTCCTCGAGAAGAAGGGCGACACGAAGACGGCCGAGGCCCTGCGCGCGAGGTCGCTGGCGCTCGCGACGGAAACCGAGATGAACAACTACGGCTACCAGCTCCTCGGCCAGAAGAAGACCGACGAGGCGATCGAGACGTTCAAGAAGAACGTCAAGGACCATCCCGGGTCCTGGAACGTCTACGACAGCCTCGCCGAGGCCTACATGGCGAAGGGGGACAAGAAGCAGGCGACCGAGCTCTACAACAAGGCGCTCAGCATGGCGCCGGAGTCCCAGAAGAAGCGGATCAACGAGCAGCTGGCGAAGCTGCGCGTCTAGCGGTTCGGGGAACCGCAAGGTCCCCCGACTTCAGGCCTCAGGCCTTCGCCTCGCGGGCGATCTCGGCGCCGGGTGAGTCCTCGTCCTGCACCGCGAGCGGCGGGCCGAGGACTCCCTCCCAGCGCGCCACCACGACCGAGGCGACGCAGTTGCCCATGACGTTGATGGACGTGCGCGCCATGTCCATCAGCTCGTCCACCGCCAGGATCATCGCCACTCCCGCCTCCCCCGGCAGGTTGAACGCCGCGCATCCCGCCGCGATGATCACGAGCGCGGCGCGGGGCACCCCCGCGACTCCCTTGGATGTCATCATGAACGTCACCATCATGAGCAGCTCCGTCGAGAGCGGCAGCTGGATGCCGGCGGCCTGCGCGATCGTGAGCGACGCGAGGGAGATGTAGAGCGTCGAGCCGTCGAGGTTGAAGGAGTATCCGGCGGGGATCACGAACCCGGCGACGGATTCCGGCACGCCGAACTCGACCATCTTCTCCAGGGCCCGCGGCAGCGCCGCCTCGGACGACGCCGTGGAAAACGCGAGAAGGAACGGCTCCCGGATCTTCCGGAAGAAGACCTTCAGCGGCGCCCGCACGAGGACGAGCGCCGGGATCAGGACGAGCAGAGTGAAGAGGACGAGCGCGCCGTAGAGCGACGCGACGAGCTTCGCGTAGGAGCCCAGCACCTTCAGCCCGTGGTGGGAGACCGATCCCGCCATCGCGCCGAGGACGCCGAGCGGCGTCAGCGCCATCACGTAGTCGGTCAACTGGAACATCACCGCGACGACGGAGTCGAAGAAGCGCAGCACCGGCTCGGACTTCCCCTTCACGTGAGCCGCCGCGATCCCGAAGAGCGTCGCGAAAACGACGACCTGCAGGATGTCCTGCTTGGCCATCGCGTCCACGACGTTGGAAGGGAAGAGGTGAAGCAGGGTCTCGACGAACGTCCTGGGCTTGGCCAGCGCCTCGCCGGAGGGGGGAAGGGAGAGCCCCTGCCCCGGCCGGACGGCGTGCGCGATCGTCAGCCCGAGCACGAGCGCCGCGGTCGTCGCGATCTCGAAATAGACGAGCGCCTTGACCCCCATCCGCCCGACCGCCCGCACGTCGCCGGTCTTGCCGATCCCGACCACGATCGTCGAGAAGATCAGCGGCACGATCAGCATCTTGATGAGGCTGATGAAGGCCCGCGACAGGAACCGGAAGGTCTCGTAGGCCGCCGGGTACTGCTCCGCCGGAAAGAGGTACCCGAGCAGGACCCCGAGCCCAAGCCCATAGAAAATCAACGCCGTCGAGGACATCCAGGCCGGGCGGGAAGACTTCCTCATCTCGACTCCCAAACCCTTCCTCCCGCGGTCATTTGCATCGCATTATTCCAGACGGCGGTCCGGAGGGAATTCCGGCGCATAATACGCACCGGCCATGAACAATCGGGAAGTTCTGGTGGTCGAAGATGACTCCGACCTTCGCGAGAGCCTCTGCCAGGCCCTGCGCGAAAACGGGTATTCCGTGCTGTCCGCCAACAACGGGCAGCAGGCGCTCGAGACACTCGACGCCGGGGCGCGTCCCTCCGTCATCCTGCTCGACCTGATGATGCCGGTCTTGAACGGCTGGGAGCTGCGCGACGCGCTTCGCGACGATTCGCGCTTCGCCGACATCCCGCAGCTCGTCATCTCGGCGTACATGGACGAAGCCGAGCAGCACGTCCTGGCCCTTCCTCCCGACGACTGCATCCGCAAGCCGTTTCACATCAAGGTCCTGCTCGAAGCGATCGAGCGCCACTGCGCCGCCAGGAGCCGGGAGACGAGCGCATAGCTCATCGCTCCGCCTCGCGCTTTTCCGCGCTGCTCCTCGCGCTGTCGTTTCTTGCGTGCGCCAGGACCCCGGGCCGGGACGCCGCCGCGCCCGCGCCGGGCACCGGGCGGGACGTCGTTGCGGATCTGCCCGCGCGGCTGGCGCGGTGGAAACCCGTTGCGATGCCCTTCGCGATGGAGAAGCTCGCGCCCAGGGAGCGGCTCCTCGTCGAGGAGCTGATGGAGGCCTGCAGCCGGGCCGAGGCGATTTTCTGGCGGCAGAGCGATCCGGAAGGTGCGGCGCTCTACGAGAAGCTGCCTGCAGGCAAGGACGCCTCCGATGCCGCTCTCCGCCGCTTTCTCTGGATCAACGGCGGCCGATGGGACCTGCTCGACGGGAACCGCCCCTTCGTCGGCCGTGAGCCGATGCCCCCCGGCCATTGGCTCTATCCGAAAGACCTGACCCGCGCGGAGATCGAGAGCTACGTCGCCGCGCATCCCGACGAGAGGAAGGACATCTACGGGGAGCGGACCGTCATCGCGAGGCGCGAAGGCCGCCTCGCGGCGATCCCGTACCGCGAGGCCTACCGCGACCTCCTCACCCAGGCGGCCACGGCCCTGCGCGAAGCGGCGGAGTTCTCCGACGGCGACCCGGCTTTCGCGCGGTTCCTGCGGATGCGCGCCGACGCGCTCCTGAGCGACGACTACTACGCCAGCGACGTCGCCTGGCTCGAGCTCGTCGACCCGAAGTTCGACCTCATCCTCGCGCCCTACGAGACGTACATGGACGAGCTCCTCGGCGTCAAAGGCTCCTTCGGCGCGGCCGTCCTGGTCCGCGACGACGCCGAGAGCGAGAAGCTCGCCGTCTTCCGGAAGTACGTGCCGGAGATTCAGGACTCGCTGCCGCTCCCTCCCGAGGACCGGCCGTCGCTGCGCGGCAAGGCGGCACCGATGGAGGTCGTGAACGCGCCGTACCGGTCGGGCGACCTGCGCCACGGCTACCAGGCCGTCGCCGACAACCTGCCCAACGACCCCCGCATCCACGAGGAGCACGGAAGCAAGAGGATCTTCTTCAAGAATTTCCTCGACGCCCGGGTCGCGGAGATCATCATCCCGCTCGCCCGGCGGCTGCTCCGGGAGGAGGACGCGAGGGCCTCGGCGCGCGGGTATCTCATCGGGACGATGCTCCACGAGATCGCGCATGGCCTGGGCCCGGCCTTCGCCCGCGTGGACGGCAAGCGCGTCAGCATCCGCGAGGCGATCGGCCCGCCCTTCTCCGCGCTGGAGGAGGCCAAGGCCGACACGACGGGGATGGCAGCGCTCTCCTGGCTCGCCGAGCGCAAGGCGGTCCCGGCCGAGCAGCTTCCCGAGTGCTACGCCTCCTTCGTCGCCGACCTCTTTCGCACCGTGCGGTTCGGAACCGCCGAGGCGCACGCCCGCGCCGAGATGATGGAGTTCAACTTCCTCGTCTCCGAGGGAGCCATCACCCGCGAACCGTCGGGCCGCTACGCTCTCCACTTCGAGAAGATGCCCGCCGCGTTCTCGAAGCTCTCGAAAGAGCTCCTCGAGATCGAAGCCGCCGGCGACCGCAAGCGCGCCGAGGCCTGGTTCGCGAAGTACGACGCAATGCCTCCGGACCTCGCCGCCTCGCTGAAGTCCCTGACCGACGTCCCCGTGGACATCGACCCCCAGGTCCCCTTCCCCGAATCCATCCGATAAAAGAGAGAAATCTCAGCGGATCCGGGCGGACGATGTTTGTCGCACCGGACATCTAGAATCGGACTGTCCATGGTCGAACAGAAATGGCTCCCCTTCGAAGACGAGGGGGAAGCGGTGGAACAACCTCCCCGCCACATCGAGGAGCTGACGAGGATCTGCCGCGAGAACCCCCTGGGCGAGAAGGTGCTCGTGGCGCCCTCGCTTCAGGCCGGTTACCAGGTCGTCGAGGCCCTGGCTCGATCGGGCCAGTCCTGGATCAACCTGCGGGTCGAGACGGTCCGGACCCTGGCGCACGCCGTCATCGGGGTCGAGCTCGCCGGCGGCAACTGGAAGCTTCTCTCCCGCGCCCAGGCCCTCGCCCTGGTCGAGCAGGCCTGCGCGGAGACCCTGACGCAGGCTTCCTACTTCGGCTCGCTCGCGGACCGGCCCGGCCTTCACCGCTCCTTCCAGCGGACTTTCGACGAGCTCCGCGCGGCCGGGCTGACCGCGGAGACGCTGCCGGAGTCGGCCTTCTCGGACCGCCGCAAACATCGCGAGCTGCGCGAAGTCCTGCGGCGCTACGGGCAGTCGCTCGAAGCCGCGCGCCTGGTGGATGGAATCGAGGCGCTGCGCCGGGCGGTCCGGTCCGTGGAGGAGGCCGGGCCGCCTCCCGGTGAAGCCGAGTATTTCCTCCTCGCGGCGACGGAGCTCTCGGCCCTCGAGCGCCGGTTCCTGGAGAAACTCTCCGCGGGACGGCTCGTGGCGATTCCGGCCGATCCGCCCGGGCAGTGGAAAGTCCTGGCCGCCCGGGCGAGCCTTTCCCGCGCGCTCGGCGAGGAGAACGAGATCCGGGAAGTCTTCCGGACGGTCCTCTCCGAGGGCATCCCGTACGACGACGTCGAGATCCTGCACACCGACGCGGGGACGTACCCGTCGCTGATCTGGGAGCTCTCGCGCGAGCACGGGATCCCCTTCACGTTCGCCGGCGGCATCCCCGTCACCTACACCCGCCCGGGCCAGGCGGCGCTCGCCTTCCTCGACTGGATCGGGCAGGGGTTCGCGGCGGACGCGCTCCGGCGCGCGCTCGCGGCCGGGTCGCTGACCCTGTCGCGCTCGGACGGCGGCGCCGACCGGGTCTCCGCGGAGGCCGCCGCCCGCGCGCTGCGCGAAGCGGGGGTCGGCTGGGGCCGGGCCCGGCACGGCTCGTGCCTCGAGCGCCTGATCGCGAAACTCGAGGCTCCGCGGGAGACTGCCCGATCCGACGCGGAGACGACCGACGAGCAGCACGCCCGCCGGGAGGAGAGGCGCGCTCGCAGCCTCGAAGCGGCCAGGGGAGCACGGGACTTCGTGCAGCGGGCGCTGGCCCTGGCGCCGGAGTCGCTCGACGGGCGGGGAGACATGCGGCTTCTCGCGCAGTCCACGAAGACGTTCCTCGCCGAGTTCTCGCGCGCGGCCGACGAGCTCGACGGAACGGCCCGGACGGCGCTCGAGGCCCTGTTCGACGAGTTGGAGACCCTCGCGCCTCTGGAGCTGACAGCCGCGGAGGCCGTCGAGCGCCTGCGCGACGCGGTCGCCCGGCTGGCAATCGCCCCGGACCGCCCTCGCCCGGGGAAGATGCACGCGGCTCACTACCGCGCCGGAGGATTCTCCGGGAGGCGCCGCACGTTCCTCGTCGGCCTGGACGAGGCGCGGCTCCCGGGAAGAGACCTGGAAGACCCCGTGCTGCTCGACGACGAGCGGCGCCGCATCAACGAGGCGGCCGACGAGGACCTTCTCGCGCTGGGACGAGAGCGGCCCCGCGAGGCCTCGGCCTCCTTCTGGGGGTGCCTCGGCCGGCTGCGCGGCAGCGTCGCGGCCAGCTACTCGAGCTTCGACCTGCGCAACCTCTCGATGGCCGGAGAGCCCGCGCCCTCGCCCGTCTTCCTCGAGCTCTTCCGCGCGCGATCGGGAAACCCGGACGCGGACTACTCCGATCTGGCCGAAGCCCTGCCCCGCGCTTCCGGTTTCGCGCCGGCCGCAGGCGCCGCGCTCGACGACACCGAGTGGTGGCTGTCGCGCCTCGATTCCCGGACGGGCCTCCCGGAAGCCATTCGCTCGCTCTACCCGTGGCTCGAAGACGGCTGGCGGGCCGAGCAGGCGCGCGCCTCGGAGGAGTTCACCGTCTGGGACGGGTTGGTGAGTTCCGGAACTCCGGAGCTCGATCCGCGGTCGGGAGGCGAGCCGTTCTCCCCTTCCCGCGTCCAGAGCCTCGCTTCGTGCCCCTTCTCCTACTTCGTCCGACACGTGCTCCGCGTCGAAGCGCCCGAGGACGTCGAGAGCGATCCCACGCGGTGGCTCTCGGCCATGGACGAAGGGAGCCTGCTGCACGAAGTCTTCCGCGAGTTCTTCGAGGAGATCTCTTCGGCCGGCGAGAAGCCCGCTCGGGCGAAACATCTGGACCGCATCCTCGAGATCGCCGATCGCCGCATCCAGGCCTGGTGCGAGCGGATCCCTCCCCGCAGCGAGCTTGCCTTCGACCGACAGCGCGAGGACATCCGCTTCGCATGCCGGACCCTGCTCACGGAGGAGGAGAAGCACTGCCGCGAGGTCGTCCCGCGTTTCTTCGAGGTTCCCTTCGGGATCGCGCGAGCGGCGGCGGCTCGCGAAGGCGGGATCGCCAGCGCCGAGCCGGTCTCCATCGAGATCGCCCCGGGACGCTCCTTCCGCCTGCGCGGCTCGATCGACCGCGTGGACGAGGCCCCCGACGGGAGCTTCCAGGTGTGGGACTACAAGACCGGCCACTACCTCTCCGTCCGCGAAGGGGTCGGCGTCCGGGGAGGCCGGCAGGTCCAGCCCGCCCTCTACGCGATGGCCTTCGAAACGCTGCTCGGCCGCGCCGGCAAGAGCGGAACGGTTTCCCGGTCCGGCTACTTCTTCCCCGGCCGGAAAGGCGAGGGCCAGCGCATGGCGATCCCGGTCGATCGCCGGGAGACGAAGGCGACCCTCGGGAAGCTCTTCGACCTTCTCGCGCGGGGGATGTTCCCCCACGCTCTCTCCAGGGAGGACTGCCGGTTCTGCGACTACGAATCCGTGTGCGGCGGCAAGGAGCTGGCCAGCGAGCGCGCGAAGGAGAAACTCGCCCGCCAGACCGACCCCGTTCTCGCCGCGTTCCGCGAGATGAGCGATGAAGAGAAGGACTGAGCCCGCGCTCCTCGAGGACCTCCCGGACGGCGCCGCGCGGCGCGCGATCCGGGAAGACCTCTCGACCACGATTCTCGTCGAGGCGGCCGCCGGAACCGGCAAGACGCAGAGCCTCGTGGACCGGATGGTCGCCCTCGTCTCAACCGGCGAGACCACCGTGGACCGCCTCTCGGCCGTGACCTTCACGATCCGCGCGGCCGCCCAGTTGAAGCAGCGCTTTCAGGCCGCCCTCGAGGAGGCGCTCCGCGCCGGGAAGAGCGAGGACGTGTCGGAGCGGCTGTCGGCGGCCCTGGCGCGGCTCGATTCCTGCTTCGTCGGAACGATTCACGCTTTCGGCGCCCGGCTGCTGCGCGAGCGGCCGGTCGAGGCCGGCGTCGATCCCGGTTTTACGGAGATGGACGACCCGGAGGACGGCGTCGCGCGCCGCGCGGAGTGGGACCGATTCACGGAGCACCTCTTCATCACCGCCGATCCGAGGCTCGGCCGACTGATCGAGCTCGGCGTTTCGCTCTCCGACCTTCCGGACTCCTTCCGGACGATCTGCGACAACTCCGACGTCGCGGTGGAGGGCGGCGGCCGGGTCCCGGAGCCCGACTTCACCGCCGCGCGGGCGGAGGTCGCGGCATTTCTCACGCGCGCGATGGCGGCCGTGCCGGCGCAGGCGCCGGCCGGCGGGTGGAGCGAATTCGAATCGGCGCTTCGCCGCGCCGAGCGCCTGACTCCGCTGTTGGAACGGCCCGCCGACTTCGTCAAGGTCCTCAAGGCGCTGCGAGCCCAGGGAGTCAAGGACTCCGCGCCCCCGCTCTTGAAGAAGACCTTCGAGAGGCTGCGCGAGGACGTGATCAAGCCCGCGATCACGGCGTGGGAGGAGTCCATCTACCCGGACATCATCGCGGTCCTCGTCGAGGGGCGGGAGCGCTACCGCGAGTGGCGCCGCCGCGAGGGTCGGCTGAACTTCCAGGACCTCCTTCTCGGAGCGCGAGACCTCCTGCGGGACCATCCCGAGGTCCGAAGCTCGCTCTGCCGCCGCTTCACCCCGGTCCTCGTGGACGAGTTCCAGGACACCGACCCGATCCAGGCGGAGATCCTGTTCTACCTGACCGGGTCGGACACCGAGGAGAAGGACTGGAAGAGGCTCGTGCCGCGCCCCGGCTCGCTCTTCATGGTGGGAGATCCCAAGCAGTCGATCTACCGGTTCCGCCGCGCCGACATCCAGACCTACGACGCGGTCCGCTCGCGCATCGAGGCCTGCGGGCGGGTCCTCCGGCTCTCGACGAACTTTCGCTCGACTCCGGCGCTCTGCGCCTGGGTCAACCACGTCTTCTCCCGATCGTCGTTCTTCCCCGCCGAGGGCACCGAGGAGCAGGCCGCCTATGTCCCGCTCGACACGACCAGCCGCGAGGACCCCTCGATCCCTTCGGTCTTCTGCCTGGAGGCGCCCTCGGGCCGCGGCGGAGATGAGCCGGCGGTCGAGACCGACGCGGCGAGGATCGCCGGCTACATCGCCGCCTCGATCGCGAAGGGAGAGCGGCGCCCCGAGGATTTCCTGCTCCTCTTCCGCCGCCGCAAGTTCATGGCCGACTACGCCCGCGAGCTCGAGAGGCGGGGCGTCGCCCCGGCGCTGGGCGGCGGCAAGGCGTTCGGCGCATCCGAGGAGCTCGCGGCGCTCATGCCCGCGCTCGAGGCCCTCGCCGACCCCGATAACCCCGTCCCGCTCCTGGCCGCGTTTCGCGGTCCTCTCTTCGGCGTGGACGACGAGGCCCTCTACCGTTTCGCGAAGGCCGGCGGCCGATTCAGCTTTCGCGGGCGGCTTCCGGCCGCGACCGATCCTCGCATCGCCCGGGCGGTCTCCCTCTTTCGGGAAGGGGAAGAGCTGGCGCGGAGCCTGCCTCCCGGCGCGGCGATCTCCCGGTTCGTCGAGAAGCTCGGCTGGATCGCGGCGGCCGCGGCCCGGGACCTGGGGGACAGCCGCGCGGGCAACCTGCTCAAGGCCCTCGCCGCGGCGCGGAAGTTCTCGGCGGAGGGACTGGATTTCCAGGGCGTCGTCGAGGAGCTTTCCCGGCTCCGGGCGGAGGACCTGATCGAGGAGATGGGCATCGAGCCCGGCCGGCCCGGCGCGGTACGGCTGATGACGATTCACGGCGCCAAGGGCCTCGAAGCTCCCGTCGTCTTCCTCGCGGACCCGAGCGGCGGGAATCCCCCCCAGCGCGACTACTTCATCGAACGCCGGAGCGAAGTGCCGCTCGGCTATTTCCGCATCGTCAAGAAGTCCGAGCGCCTCATCGGTGGGATCGAGATCGCCCGCCCTGCAGGCTGGGACGAGATGCAGGCGAAGGAGAAGCTCTTCGACAGCGCCGAGAAGGTCCGGCTCCTCTACGTCGGCGCGACGCGGGCCAGGCAGATGCTCGTCGTCAGCGTCCGCAGGGGCGCGAAGAGCGTGATGGGGCCCTGGCGCGCGCTCCACCCGTTCCTCGACAGGAGCCTCCCGGTCCTGGCGGCGCCCTCCGCCGAGGAGATCGCTTCGGAGCCGCGGCTGCCGGCCGAGCTCGAAGCGGCCAGGCGCCGCCGCGCGGAGGCCCGCCCGCGGTCGGAAGCCCCCGGCTTTGCCGTCGCGTCGGTGACCGCGCTCGCGCACGCCGGGCAGGAGCGCCCGTTCCGCGAGGAGACCGGCCGCGGCCTCTCGTGGGGATCGGTGATCCATCGCCTCCTCGAGGCCGTCATGCGCGATCCCTCCGTGGACGTGCGCGCCTGCGCGGCCAACGTCCTGGCCGAGGAAGGGAGGGAGCCGGCCGACCTCGACGAGGTCGCTCGAACCGTCGAGGCGGTGCGCTCTTCTCCCCTCTGGAAGCGCGCGCTCGCGGCGAAGCGCCGGTTAGTCGAGGTGCCCTTCGCCCTGATGGTGCCGAGCAGGGACCTTTCCATCGAAGATGGGCCGGCGGAGACGCTCCTGGCAGGAGCCCTCGACCTGGTCTTCGAAGAAGACGACGGCTGGACCATCGTGGACTACAAGTCCGACACGATCGCAAACAACCTCGACGAGCTGGTGGCCTTCTACAAGCCGCAGATCGCCCACTACCGCCGCTACTGGCAGAGCCTGACCGGCCGGCCGACGAAGGCCGGCCTCTATTTCGTCGCGACGGGCCGGGAGGTCTGGCTGGACTAGGGCCGGCGCGCTGTCGAATCCGGGGCCTGATCAGGCGGCGGGCTGGGACGGGGGGAGGACGCAGGTCACCGACATGCCGCCGCCGGGGCGGCGCTGGAGGCGCAGCGCTCCGCCGTGGGCGGTCAGGATCTCGGTGCAGAGAGGGAGGCCGAGGCCGGTGCCGGATTGCTTCGAGGAGTAGAAGGGCAGAAGCGCTTTCTTCATCGTTTCCTCGTCCATCTCTCTCCCGCGGTCGAGAACGTGGACGAGCCAGGAGCCTTCGCGGGATTGCTCGAGGGCGACGGCGATCTCCGAGGCGGGGCTGCCGGATTCGGCGGCGTTCTTCAACAGGTTGATCAGGACCTGCTGCATCTGGGCGGGGTCGAAGTAGCCCTCCTCCGGTCCCACGGGCGTCTCGAGGCGGAAGGGGAAGAAGGCCTGGACCGTCTCGAGGAACGAGCGCCAGGAGACCGTCTCGCGCCGCGGCAGCGGCAGGCGGGCGAAGCGGGCGTAGCCCTCGAGGAAGTCGCAGAGGTGCTTGACCCGGTCTTCGACGGATCCGAGGACGTCCACGACGCGCTCGCGGTCGGGACGCGCGGCCAAGAGGCGCGCCGAGTGGACGAGGGAGCGGACGGGGGCGAGCGAGTTGTTGAGCTCGTGGCTCATCACGCGGATGACCTTCTTCCAGACGTCCACTTCCTGGCGCTTCAGCTCCGCGGTCATTCGCTCGACCACGATCAGGCGGTGCTCCTGCGTGTTCAGGAAGAATCGGCGGTGGATCACGCGAAAGGTCTCGCCGTCGCCGTCGGCGCCGCCCTGGCCGCCGGTCACGATCGCGTCCTCTTCCGAGGCGATCGGGCGGCGGATCTCCTCGGGACACCCCTCGAGCAGTTCCGACAGGGCGCGGCCGGCCAGTCGTTTCGATTGCCCGAAGAGCGTTCGCGCGGCCGCGTTGGCGTAGACGACGCGCTGGAGCTCGTTGACGAGGAGGATCGCCATCGGGGCTCCCTGAAGCACCGTGTCGAGCAGCAGCTCGCGCTGGTAGATCTCGTTTCTCTCGCGGCGGAGGGCGTCTCCCAGCCGGTTGTAGAGCGACACGAGCTCGCCCAGCTCGTCGCCCTGCCCGCCGGCGATCCGGAGGCCGAAGTCGTTCTCGTGGAAGCTGCGGACTCCGTCGGTCAACGTTCTCAAGGTCTCGCGGACCGGGCGGAAGGCGCGGCTGACCATCCATGTCCCGAGCGGTACGCCGGCGAGAAGCGCGGCCAGGAAGACGCTGACCGGCGGCCAGCCCAGCGAAGCAGTCCACGCCGCGACGGCCGCCGCCGCCACCATGGAGATGCTCGCGAAGAGCGCGAATCGGCCGCTCAGACTGAACCGCGTCTTCATCGGAGCAGGATCCCGGTCTTTCCGCTACTCCCTCGGGCGGCGCTCCAGGACGATGCCGAGGCGATCCATCTTCCGGTAGAAGGCCTGGCGGGAGAGGCCCAGCTCCTCGGCGGCGCGGGAGACGCTTCCGGCGTGGCGTTTCAGGGTTTCTTCGAAGGTGAGGCGTTCGTCGGGGTACGACGGCGCGGAAGGGGCAAGCCCCTCCCCTGCGACGCCGGGCCCGGGGTCGCGAGTCAAGGCGAGATCCGAAGCCGTTAACGCTTCCGTGCCGGAGACGAGGGCGGCGCGCTGGATTCGGTTGAAGAGCTCGCGGACGTTGCCCGGCCACGGGTGGGCGAGGAGCGCCTTCTCGGCGTCGGGAGCCACGCGGCGAGGCTCGCCTCCCGCCTCGGCGGCGATCGCGTCGAGCGCGGCGCGGGTGAGAGGGAGGATGTCGTCGGGGCGGTGCCGCAGGGGCGGAACGGCGATCTCGATGACGTTGACGCGGAAGTAGAGGTCTTCGCGGAAGCGGCCCTCGGCGATCGCCTTGCGCAGGTCGGTGTTGGTCGCGGCGAGGAAGCGGACATCGGCGCGGCGCGTGACGCTCGAGCCCAGCCGCTCGTACTCGCCCGTCTGGAGGACTCGCAGCAGGCGGACCTGCCCGGCGGGAGACAGCGTCCCGATCTCGTCCAAGAAAAGCGTCCCGCCGTCCGCGGCCTCGAAGCGCCCGATGCGGAGCCGGCTCGCGCCGGTATAGGCCCCCGCTTCCGCCCCGAAGAGCTCGCTCTCCATCAGCTCGTCGGGCAGCGCTCCGGCGTTGACGCGCACGAACGGCTTGCGACGGCGCTTGGAGTTGACCTGAATGATCTCGGCGATCTTCTCCTTGCCCGCCCCGCTCTCCCCGGTGATCAGGACCGGCACGTCCGCGGCCGCGACCTGCACGGCGAGCGAGACGACCCGATGCATCGCGTCGCTCTGGTAGACGATGCCGGCCATGTCGTATCGGGACGAGATCTCGGCGCGGGAGGTCGCGCGGGCGATCTTGAGCTTCTCGTTTTCCCGCTGGAGCGCCCGGATCCGGAGGAGGTTGCGGACCGAGGTCACGAGCTTCGCGTCGTCCCAGGGCTTGGCGAAGTAGTCGTTGGCGCCTTCTCGGACGAGGGTGACGGCGGTCTCCAGGCTGGTCCACGCGGTCATCAGGAGAACCGGCATTTCGGGATCCGCCTCCCGGATCGCGCGGAAGAGGCGGATCCCCTCCTCGCCGGAAGCCGCGGAGGGAGTGAAGTTCATGTCCTGGACGACGACGCCGATCGCGCCGCCGGCGATCCGGTCGAGAGCCGCCTCGGGGCCGCGGGCGACCTCGCAGGGGACGTCGTGGACCTCGAAGAGGACCGTCAGCGCTTCGGCGACGGCCGGCTGGTCCTCGACGATCAGGACGCGAGACATCCGGGTCCTCCGCACCCCCGCCGGCGGCCGCCGGGCGGGCCAGTCCAGGAGCGACGGCGAAACCAGGGCTTCCGCACGCATCTCCTCCCTGATACGCCCGCCAGGGCGCAAAGTTCCTCTGCCCCGAACGGGCTAAACGTTTCTCGTGGCGACGGCTGGAGCCACCCGGGCGCCTCGAAGCGCCGGGAGGAACGTCGCTGCCAATCCCGCGATCCAGAGGAGGAAGACCCCGGCCGCGACGAGAGAGGGCTCGATTCTCGGGCTGTTGACCTTGGCCACGAGCGCCATGTTCAAGCCGAACGCCAGGACAATTCCCAGAGCGAGGCCGAGCGTCGTGACGATCCAGTTCTCCAGCAGGAAATACCGGATGATGTCGGCGCGCTGGGCCCCCAGCGCCCTGCGGGTCCCGATCTGGCGCGTGCGCTCGTTGACCGAGAAGACGGTCAGGCCCACGATGCCGAGCGACGTGATGAACAGCAGAAGAACGATCAGCGTCGAGAGGATCGTCACCAGCAGCGAGGACCGCGACTGGAACCGCTCCTTGATCTCGGTCAACTGCTGGACCTGCACGGTCCGGCCGGGATTGGCCGCGAGCAACGCCTTCTCGATCGAGGCCTGCACGGAAGCTTTCTTCCCCGGCTCGGTCCGCACAAGGAACCCCGCGCCCCCCTGGAAGTTCCGCGAGAGGCTCGGGAAGAACATCACGTACTCGTGGATCGGCCAGCCGTACGGGTTGTAGAAGCGGTCGATCACCCCGACGATCGTGTACTGGTCGCCGTCGGTGTCCTCGAGGCGCTTGCCCAGCGCCTTGCCGTCGGGAAAGAGGAGCTGGCCAAACGCCTTGCTGATGATGATGTCCTGCGAGGTCTTCTCCGCCGGTGTGCCGTCGGCGCCCACCGGCCGGGCTTTCGCGAAGATCTGCCGCATCCGAAGCGTCTCGGACTCCGCTTCCTCGCGAGTGAAGTTGCGCCCCTCGATCAGCTTCGCGCCGAGCGCGGCGAGCGTGGACTCGTCGGCGTTGTAGACCTGGTTGCGAAGCATCTCGCCCTTGGATCCCAGCGGCCGAGTCTCCATCGAGCTTCCGCCCCCCTGCCACGGCAGGAACCGCGTGTTGGAGACCGCCTTGACGCCCGGGATCGCGCGCAGCGCCGCGAAGTCTTCCCGCAGGCTGTTGTCCAGGTAGCCGTCCTCCTTGAACGCGGCCGCGAAGGGCCGGCTCGTGACGCGGAGGATGTTCTCGTCGTCGAAGCCGGACGGGATCGCGAGCTGCTTGCGCTGGTCGCGGATCATGTTGACGCAGTTGGCGACGATCGCCAGCGTCAGCGCGACCTCCGCGACGATCAGGCCGTAGCGGACCTTGTTGCGCTTCATCGAGCGAAGGATCGGTCCGAATTCCATGGCGTTCTCCTTCTTTCTTGCGGATCCGGCTACTGGAGCGACAGGTGCACGGCCGGCGAGAGCCGGCACGTCCGCCACGCCGGGTAGAGGCCGGCGGCAAGCCCGGCCACGAGCGACAGGCCGACCGACAGCGCGATCATCGGAACGTCGAGGGTGAAGAAGGTCCCCCGCGGGTTGGCCATCGTGGTCTTCAACCAGGCGTTCAACGCGGCGAGAGCGCCGAAGGAGAGCAGGAGCCCGAAGACGCCGCCGACGACGCCGATCAGCTCGCACTCGACGACGTGCTGGAGGAAGATGTCCGCCCTCGACGCGCCGAGCGCGCGCCGCACGCCGACCTCTCCCGACCTCGCCAGGAACTTGCCCAGCAGCAGCCCGACGAGGTTGACCGCGCAGACCGCCAGGAAAAGGAGGGAGACGATCAGCATCGCGGTCGTCTCCGGCGGCACGACGCGCTGGTCCTTCATCCACTCGCGCGGGGTCGAGACCCGGTTATTCACCGGCCGCTGGAACCGCCCGTGCTTCTTCTGGTCCATCACGTACGCCGCGAGGAAGTCCTTGTACTTCGCGACGGAGGCGGCGTCGGGAAGCTCGACCCACATCTGGATCCAGCAGGTCTCGCTCTGAAGGAACGCGTCCGCCCCCGTCAAGCCGCCCGAGGAGCCCCAGCCGTCGGAGTTGCCGAAGGTGCGAAGCTGCATGGGCTTTAAGAAGTTGAACGGCATGTAGATGTTCTCGGGCTTCTCGATGGGGTTCTGCGTCAGGTCGTAAATCTTGACGTTCGGCTCCCAGCGCGCGAGCACTCCGACGACACGGAAGTCGCGGTCGGAGATGCGCACGGTCTTCCCGACGCTGTTCTGCCCGCCGAAGAGCTTGTCGTTCATCTCCTCGGAAAGGACGACGACCGGCTCGGGTCCCGCGTCCGCCTTCTTGTCCCAGCCCGATCCGTAGCGGAAGGGCGTGTCGAACATCGGGAAGAAGTCCGACCAGCAGAGCCGGATCATTTCGCGGAACGGCCGGCCGGTCTTCTCGTCGGGGAAAACGTAGAGCCCGGTCTTGAAGAGCGGCGTCTGGCGCGACGGGATGTCGGAGCGCGTGATGGCGGTCATGTCGCGGTAGGTGATCTGCGTGGGCGGAAGCGTCGGGTCCGGCCCCGGGTACGGCTTGGCCGGGTCCCAGCTGTCCATGCGGACGTAGTAGAGCGAATTCTTGGACGGGACCGGGTCCTTGGCGAAGGAGTGGCGGACGGTCGCGAAGGTCGTCGAG
>DATFWF010000218.1:0-4231 GCA_035259605.1 Thermoanaerobaculia bacterium | reverse complement strand
TGCGTTGGAGCGAGCGGGTGCCGCTCTCCGCGACCGCGGGAGACAGCGGGATCGACCGTCTCTGGGCGCGCCGGAAGATCGCGGCGCTGATGGACCGGATGACCGAGTCCAACGCCGACCGGGACGCGGTCCGCTGCGAGGTCACCGACGTCGCGCTCCGGCATCACCTCGTCTCGAGTTTCACGAGCCTCGTCGCCGTGGACCTGACGCCGTCGGTAGCCCGCGACGCGGTGTGCGTCGCGCGAGCCGTGCCGGTCCACCTGCCGGCCGGCTGGGACTACGAGCACGTCTTCGGACAGATGCCGCGGACGGCGACGCCCGCGAGGCTCTACCTGGTTTTGGCGGCGGCGCTCGCGGCCGCGGCCTGGATTCTCCGCCGGCTCGCCTCGGGAGGCGCCGCGTGAGAACGCGTGCTCAGCTCTCGGCTTGGACTCTCTCGGCCGCCGTTCGCGAAGCGAATGCCTGCGGCCGAAAGTCGATCGCCGGCTTCGCTTCCGGACTCCTGCTTCTCGCGGCGGCCGTCCTGTTCGGCCATGGGGCGTGGATCTACGCGAAGGCCTCCCTCGCGCAGATCCTCCTTCGCCGCGCCTGGGCGAAGACCGTCGATTCCGGACGCCCGGCCGCGCCGTGGCCCTGGGCGGACACCTGGCCCATCGCCCGCCTGCGCGCGCCCGGCCTGCGGGGAGACGTCATCGTCCTCGCCGGCTCCTCCGGCCGGACTCTCGCCTTCGGCCCGGGCCACCTGTCCGGGACAGCCCTTCCCGGCGAGCCCGGCAATTGCGTTCTCTCCGCCCACCGCGACACCCAGTTCGCCTTCCTGAAGTCCCTCATCGTCGGAGACCTCCTGGAACTGGAAACGTCGGACGGACACCGCCACTCCTACCGTGTCTACGACCGCCGCATCGCCCGCGAAACGCAACTCGACCTTCTCGAAACCACCACCGATGCGACTCTCACGCTGGTCACCTGCTACCCCTTCGACGCCATCCGCCCCGGCGGCCCCCTCCGCTACATAGTCCGCGCCGTCTCCCCCAATCCCTCGTTCGCTCTCTCGTCAAATCCCACGTTCGTGCCGTAGGGGAGGGCCTTGCGCCCTCCCGCCCCGCCCGCTAATCGCCTGGCCATGACCCTACTGCGCCGCGCTCGCCGGAAGCGATTCGAGGAACCTCCTCCAGACCTCCACGTACTCCCTTCCGCCGACAACATAGGTATCGTTATGCGCCGCCCCCCGAATCGAATAAAACTCCTTCGGCCCCCGCGCCGCCTCGAACAGCCGCCGCGCGTGCTCCGGCGGCACGACATCGTCCCTCTCCGCCGCGACGATCAGCTTGGGAACCGCCAGTCCCGCGATCTTCGCCTCGTTGTCGTACTTCGTTGCGATGAGAAACGGAGGGATGAACGGGTAATACCTCCTCGCCATCGCCGCGATCGAGGCGAACGGCGTTTCCAAGATCACGCCGGCGCACCGCCTCCGGACCGCCGTCTCGATCGCCACCGCGCATCCGAGCGATTCTCCGAAAAGCACGATCCGCTCCGGCGCGAATCCCCGCGCCGCCGCGGCCTGCCAGATCGCCTCGCCGTCCGCGTACAGCCCATCCTCGTCGGGCCGCCCGGTGCTCCTCCCGTAGCCCCGATAGTCCACGAGGACCACGTCGAGCCCCAGTTGCTGGACGAGGATCCCGGCCCTCTCGAGCCGATGGCTGGCGTTGCCGGCGTTGCCGTGAAAGTAGAGGAGCGCGCGCCGCCCGTCTCCGCGGATCCACCATCCGGCGAGCCTCGCCCCTCCCTTCGATTCGAGCGAAAGCTCCTCGGCGGCAAGTCCCAGGTCGCGCGGAAGGGCGTCGTACTCCCGCGCGGGGAAGTAGATGAACCCGGCCTCGAGCGAGCGAAGCAGCAGCGTCAAGCCTCCGGCGGCGAGCAGAGCCGCGAGGAACCAGCCGATCCGACGAGCCATGATGCGGGTGCGCCGCCCCCTTCAATGATAGAAAAGGCAGTTCAACGACGCCGCAGGAGAGTGAAACCATGTCCATGCAGACGATTCCGACCTACGACGACGCCCACCTCGTTCTGAAGCTCTACGAGCTGCGCCGCGACGAGAAGCTCCGCACCGCGCGCGAGTGGTTCGTCGGCCGGTTCTTCCCGCGTTCCGGGGCCGACATCGAGACCCTCTACGCCGCGCCCGGCAACGAGAACGTCTACTTCCGGATGGTCACGTCCTACTGGGACATGGCGGCCTCCTTCGTCGTCCGCGGGGTGCTCAACGCCGACCTGCTGCTCGATTCCGCGGGGGAGATGGTCCTCGTGTGGGCCAAGCTCGAGGAGCACGTCGGCCAGATCCGCGGCAAGATCGTCTCCACGGCCTTCCTCTCCAACCTCGAGCGCGTCATGCAGTCCTCGGCCTACGCCCGGGAGAAGCTCGCCGCGGCCCGCCAGACCGTCGCGCGCCTGCGCGATCGCGCCGCGGCGCATCCGCCGCGCTCATGAGCCTGACCGGCACATATCACGCCGTGCCCGGCGACCTGGGGATTTCCGTCGGAGAGGCGCAAGCGCGCTTCGACCGTCTCCAGACCAAGCTCGTTCCGCTCTGGAAGTCCATCCAGGCGATGAGCCAGGACCCGCAGACGATCGTCGTGATCCCGTCGATGTCGCTCGACGCGGCCGTGCTCTCGGGCGCCGAGATGCAGGCGTACGAGGAGCGCTTCCTGTTCCTGCTCCTCCTTCTGCGCCAGCCGCGCGCGGAGATGATCTACGTAACGTCCGAGCCGATTCACCCGAGCATCATCGATTACTACCTGGAGCTTCTGCCCGGGGTCATCTCCTCGCATGCGCGGCGGCGGCTTCACCTTCTCACTCCAGAGGACTCCTCCTCCAGGCCCCTTTCGGCGAAGCTTCTCGAGCGACCTCGCCTGATCGAGGAGATCCGGGGCCTGATCCGCGACCGGGACCGGGCGCACATGGTCCCGTACAACACGACCTCGATGGAGATGCACCTGGCGCTCCGCCTGGGGATCCCGATGTACGGCGCCGATCCGCGATTCTTCCCGCTGGGAAGCAAGAGCGGCTGCCGGCAGCTCTTCGCGGAGGAGGGCGTTCCGCATCCCATCGGGATCGAGGGCCTGTCGGGTTTCGAGGAGGTCGCCGGCGCGATCGCCGCGCTTCGCGCGAAAAAGCCGGGGATGCGGGCAGTGCTCGTCAAGCAGAACGAGGGAGTCTCCGGCGAGGGAAACGCCGCGGTGGATCTCGAGGGACTGCCCGCGCCCGGAGCGGCGGGGGAGCGCGAGGGGATCCGCGAGCGCCTTCGCAACCTGAAGTTCGAGCTGGCGAGCCTGACGTGGGAGAAGTACGTCGCCCGGTTCCGCGAGCGCGGCGGCGTGGTCGAGGAGCTGATCGTCGGGAAGGATTTTCGCAGCCCCAGCGTCCAGCTTCGCGTCACCCCGCTGGGCGACCTGGAGATCCTTTCGACCCACGACCAGGTTCTGGGCGGACCGTCGGGGCAGAGCTACGTCGGCGCCCGCTTCCCGGCCAGCACCGAGTACGCGCCCGCCATCACGCGCGAGGCCGCCAAGATCGGCCGCCGGCTCGCAAAAGAGGGAGTCATCGGGCGTTTTGCCCTGGACTTCGTCGTCGTCCGAAACGACCAGAACGGCTGGGAGGTTTATGCGATCGAGCTGAACCTGCGCAAGGGCGGAACGACGCACCCGTTCCTGACTCTCCAGTTCTTAACCGACGGCCGCTACGATCCCGAGACCGCCGTCTTCACCGCTCCCACCGGCAAGCACAAATTCTTCGTCGCGAGCGACCACGTCAACTCGCCGCTCTACCGCGCGTTCACCACCGACGACCTCTTCGACCTCGTCGTCCGCCGCGGCCTGCACTTCGACCAGACGAAGCAAACCGGCGTGATCTTCCACATGATGAGCGCGCTCGCCGAGAACGGAAGCGTCGGCCTGACGGCCGTCGGCGACTCCCACGAGGAAGCCGACTCCTTCTACAAGAAAGCCGTAGCCGCCCTCGACGAAGAGGCAGCGGCAGCCCTCGCCCCCCGCCCCCTCCCCGATGTGCCGTAGGGGCCGGCCTCGCGCTGCCCGCCTCCCGTCGTGCCCGGCCCACGTCCCGTAGGGGCGGGCCTTGCGCCCGCCCGCCTCCCGTCGTGCCCTGATAGTCTGAGTGAGGAGGCCTTAGATGAATAGACGAGCCGCGTTGCTCTTGCTCCTGGTCGCCGCCCTGGCCG
>DATFWF010000217.1:0-14369 GCA_035259605.1 Thermoanaerobaculia bacterium | reverse complement strand
GCCGGGTCCTCGACGCGCCGCGGCCGGATGGAAAGGCAGAGGACACGCCGCTCGCCCGCCTGGAGCACCGGACGATCCAGCGGGTCACGGCCGACGCGGCGAAGTTCCATTTCCATACCGCCATCGCGGCGCTGATGGAGTTCCAGCGAGGGATCGCCGAGGCGCTCGACGACGGCGTGGAGAAGCCGGCCGCCGCCCGGCGCGCGGTCGAGACGCTGTTGAAGCTCCTCCACCCGATCGCTCCGCACCTGACCGAGGAATGGTGGGAGCGCTTCGGCCACCAGACCCTGCTCCTCGAGACTCGCTGGCCCGATTTCGATTCGACGCTCGCGACGACGCCGCGGGTGACGCTCGTGGTCCAGGTCAACGGGAAGGTCCGCGGAAAGCTCGACGTCGAGCGCGGCGCGGGGGAGCAGGAGGCCGTCTCGCTCGCCCGCTGCGACGAGAAGATCCGCCCGTGGCTCGAGGGCAAGGAGCTCTCGCGGGCCGTCTTCGTCCCGGACCGCCTCCTGAACCTCGTCGTCCACTGATCAAGGGAGGGAATAGAATCCCTCCCACTTGATCAACTCCTGATCGGTTTCCGAAAGGAGGGTGCCCATGGTTTCGACTCCCATGCGTCTCCTTTCCCTGGTGCTCTGTCTTGCGGCAGCTTCGGCCTTCGCGGGCGAAATCGCCGACTGGCCGGCACCGACGACGTGGACCCCGCCCAGGAACGGCCCATCATCGGGAATCCGTACGCTCGGCGAGACGAACCCGCTCCCGTTCATTGCGATCACGCCGCCGTGCCGCGGCGCCGATACCCGCGGCGGCGGCTTCACCGGGCAGTACGGGCCGCCGTCGCTCGCCGGGGGAGCGATCCGCAGCTTCACGATCGTCGGAACGTGCGGCATCCCGGCTTCCGCCGCAGCGGTGTCTTTCAACTTCACGGTGACCAACAACCCGACCTTCGGCGACATCCGCGTCTATCCAACCGGAGGGGCGGCGGTCGTCTCGACCCTGAACTGGGGGCCGGGCACCGGGAACGTCGCCAACGCGGCGGTCGTCGCGATCGGAACCGGCGGCGCGATCACCGTCCAGGTGGACGGCCCCGGCCCGCTCGACCTGGTTTACGACATCAACGGGTACTACCCGAACTCGTCGGCCTCGAACCCGCTCGCGACGGGCGAGCAGCTCCTCCTCTTCGGCAACGTCTCCGGCAACACGGGCGTCATCGACGTTCGGAACCTCCAGGCGACCGCGGGCGCCCGGGCCCTCTTCGCGCGCTGCGATTCGACCGGCACCGGCTCGACGGCGATCGGGGCCTTCGAGAATGCGACCACCGGGCTGACCGCGGGAGTCTTTTCGCAGGCCGCCTCGTCCACGGATCTCTCCGCGGGTCTCTCCGCCGTCGAGCTGGCGACGAGCGGGAAGGTCTTCGGAGTCGTCGGCCAGACGAATTCTCCGGGCAACAACGCCGCGGGCGTCAAGGGCATCGGGGGGACCGGCGAATCGGCGGGCGGGGGCGTCCAGGGATCCCCGGGCGTCATCGGCACGGCCAGGACGGATCCCGGAGTGACCGGGATCTCCCAGGACCGCGGCGTCATCGGGCTCCTCTTCAACGGCGCCGGGGCCTTCCAGGCCGAGGGCGACCTCGCGCCGAACCTGAACGGCACCGTTTACGGCGTCTACGCTTTCGGCAACCTCGGCGCCTCCGGGGCGAAGCCGTTCGTCGAGCCGCATCCCACGGACCCCACGAAAGTGATCCGATACGTCGCTCTGGAAGGCCCGGAGGCCGGGACCTACTTCCGCGGCACGGCGAGGACGTCGGGGCGCGAGTTCGTCATCGACGTGCCGGAGTCTTTCCGCATCGTCACCGACGAGGAAGGGCTCACCGTGCAGCTGACCCCGGTGGGCGACCTGGCGTCGATGGCGGTGATCAGCCAGGACCTCAACGTGATCCGGGTGCGAGCGTCGAAGGATGTCCGGTTCCACTACCTCGTCCAGGGGGTCCGGCGGGCGTTCAAGGACTGGGAGGCGATCGCCGAAGGCGGGGAGTTCGTTCCCCGGTCGCCCGACGAGCGGATTCCCTCCTACCTCACGGACGAGGCCCGCGCCCGGCTGATCGCCAACGGGACGTACAACGCGAACGGAACCGTCAACCTCGGAACGGCCAGCCGCCTGGGCTGGGACAGCAGCTGGGCGAGACGCGAGGCGGCGAAGCGGGACGCCGGCGCGCCGCCGAATTGAGATCCGTTTCTGGCACAATCGGGCCGCGGCGCTTGCCGCGGCTTTTTTTTGAGGTGCCATGAGAACTCGAGCGGGACGAGCGGCGGGCGGCGCCGCCGTCTTCCTGATCGTCGGGCTGACGGGATGCGGCTACACGCTCGTCGGGAAGACCTCGACGCTCCCGCCCGGCATCAAGGTGATCCGCTTCCAGACGCTGGTCAACAAGACCTCGCGGGTCGGCGTCGAGCAGCGCCTCTCCAGCGAGGTCGCCCGTGAGCTCGCCAGCCGCGGCCGCTTCTCGGTTCAGCCGCAGATCGCGGGCGCCGACGCGGACCTCTCCGGCGAGGTCACCGGGTTCGACTTCTTCGCCGTGGCGTTCGACGCGAGCGGCAAGGCGAAGGAGTACCAGGTGCGGATCACCGCGAAGATGTCCCTGAAGTCGGTTCCCGACGAGAAGGTGATCTGGGAAAACCCGGCGTTCACGTTCCAGGACAACTATTCGCTCACGGCGACCGCCGCATCGTACGTGGACCGGGAAAACGAGGCGATCGACCGGGCGGCCGGCCGCTTCGCCGAGAGCCTGGTCTCGAGCCTGCTCGAGGGTTTCTAGCCCTTCTTCGCGGCCGCCTTGGCGAGGCGCGACTTGTACCGCGCGGCGGCGTTCTTGTGGATGACGCCCTTCTTCAGGGCGGTGTCGATCTCGGAGTAGGTCATGGACAGGGACTCGGCTCGTTTCTCTCCGGCCTGGCGGTGCTCTTTGACCGCCGTGCGCAGGCGCGACCGCACGCTCCGGTTGCGGGCCTGGCTCTTGGCGGCCTTGTGGATTCGTTTCTCCGCGGACTTGATGTTGGCCATGGCTGTGAGGGTCCTTTCTTGGCTGGACGGGTCGACAGTCAACAGTCGACAGTCAACAGCAGTTCTAGGGCGCTGACTCTATCGCGCTTCCACGCCCATCGTCTTGAGCTTCGCGCGGGCGAGGCGGGATTCCTCGGAGGTGGGGAACTCGTGCATGACGTACTGGAGCTGGACGACCGCCTCGGCCCTGGAGCCCATCTCGGCAAGAGCGTAGGCCTTCTTCAACAGCCCCGCCGCCGCCTTGTCGCTCTTGGGCCACTGCTTGCCGAGCTTGTCGAAAGCGGCGATCGCCTCGGACCACTTCTTCTGGGCGTAGTAGGACTCGCCGATCCAGTACTGCGCGTTGTCGGAAAGATCGGTGTTCGGATAGGCCGCGACGTACTCCTGGAACCCGGAGATCGCCAGCGGATAGCGGCCCTTCGTGTAATCGGCGTAGGCGGTGTCGTAGAGCTCCGCGGGAGCGGGATGCCCGGCCGCAGGCGCCGGAGCTCGGACGACGGCCGTGTCCGCCGGGCCTCCCGCCGGACCGGCCCCTCCGGGATTGGCCGACGCGGACGCCGCTCCGGCCGAAGCGCCGAGGCGGGCGAGGATCCCCTGGGTCTCCGCGATCTGCTGGGAGAGCTGCGCGAGCCGCCGGTTGGTGTCCTCGAGCTTCGCCTCGAGCCGCTCCATCTTGGTCGCCAGCTCGTTCAACCGCTGCGAGGCGTCGGCGTTGGACTTGAGGAGCTGGTCGGTCTGAGAGGAGACGTTGGTGTTCAACCGCGAGACCTCCTCCTTGCTCGAGGAGCGCTTCTCGAGGACCTGGATCTCCTTCTCGATGTCGTTCATCTGGCGGTGCAGGCCGTCGATATCCGAGGAGGACACGCAGGCTGCCGCCGGCACGAGCGCGGCCAGGGCCAGCAGCCCGCGGGAACGACTCAGGGACTTCCGGGACACTATTTGGCCGTGACGAGGAAATGGCCGCGGCGGTTCTGCTGCCAGCAGTCCTCGGAATTCTGGTTGCAGAACGGCCGCTCCTTCCCGTAGGAGACGGTCTTGACCCGCGAGGCGTCCACGCCGAGCGAGACCAGGTACTCCTTGGCGGCGTTGGCGCGCCGGTCGCCAAGCGCGAGGTTGTACTCGGCGGTGCCGCGCTCGTCGCAGTGCCCTTCGATCAGGAACTGGACCGAGCGGTATTTCTTGAGCCACTCCGCGTTGGCGGAGAGAGCCGACCGCGCGTCGTCGCGAAGGTCGGCCTTGTCGTAATCGAAATAGGCGTCCTTGAGATACCCGGCCCGGTTGATCGCTGCGACGTCGCCGGAAAGAGGCTCGGTGGACACGCTTCCCGATGGAGCCTCGGCCGGAGGAGCAACGTTCGTCGTCGGGGGCCGGCTCGGCTGCTCGGTCGTCGTCGTGGCCGATGACGTCGTTGTCGGCGGTTTCTTCGGGCAACCGACCGCCATCAGGCCGCAGACCGCGGCCGCCAAGAACGCGAGGAGCGCCGTTCCAGTCCGATTTCTCATTGTCTTCTCCTTGTCCCGTTGCAATCCGCGAGCGAACATCGTGACCGCGCGGGGCGTTCCGAATATAGCACTTTCACCGCGGTTTTCTTCTAAGGCAGCCAGATCGGCTGCATGTTGTTTCCCGCGTCCGTCAGCAGGCGCTTGTTCTCGCCGTTGGCGTCCATCGTGTAGATCTGGGTGCGCCCTCCGCGCTTGGACTGGTAGACGATCTTCTCGCCGTTGGGCGACCACGCCGGGTGGCCGTTGGCGCCTTCGGAGGTCAACTGCACGGTGTTGCCGGTCGCGAAGTCCATGACGCAGACGTTGAAGTCCCCCTCGTTGCGGCAGGAGAAGGCGATCTTCGAGCCGTCCGGCGACCACGCCCCCTCGTCGTTCCAGTTGCCCGAATAGGTGACGCGCCGCGCGCCGGTCCCCTCCGCGTCCATCACCCAGAGCTGCGGGGTTCCCGTCTGGTCGGAGGTGTAGAGGATCTGGCGTCCCGTCGGAGACCAGTCGGGCGAGGCCTCGAGGGCGTGGGTCGTCGTCAGGCGCCTCAGGTTGCTGCCGGCGGTGCTGATCACGTAGATGTCGGCATTGCCGCGGGCCGATCCGACGAAGGCGATCTGGGTCCCGTCGGGGGAGAGCGCGGGCGAGGCGTTCAGCTCCACGCCGGTCTTGATCTCCCGGGCGCCGTTGCCGTCCGCGTTCATCATCCAGATCTGCGGGAAGCGCGTGTGGTAGCTCGTGAAGACCACCTTCCCGTTGCGCGCGTCCGGGTTCAGCGCCAGGGAATGGTGCGTCGTCAGCCGGCGCACCCCCCGGCCGTCGAAGTCCATCGCGTAGATGTCCTTGCTGCTCTCCGCGGCGCCGTCCCGGTCGGAGACGAAGAGGATCGTCGAGAGGAAGATGCCGCTCCTGCCCGTGATCTCCTTGACGAGGTCGTTGGCGAGCGTGTGGGCGATCCGCTCGACGTAGGTGACGCCGCCCGAATAGCGGCGGCCCAGGATCAACTGGTGGGCCTTCAGGTCCCAGACCCGCGCCTCGACGTTGACCTTGTCGGCGACGACGTCGGCGCGCGTGTCCACGAGGATCTCGGCGCCGGTCCCGAGCCACCGGTCGGCGGTCTCGGCGGTGGAGGGATCGCGCGTTCCGGCCGGGTAGTGCGCCGGGTCGGCGATGACGAAGACCCCCGTGTATTCGAGGTCGGACCGCAGCGTCGCGGTGAACGGGTCCACGAGCCTGGATTGCATCGCGGCGATGCCGGGCGTCGAAAGCGCCGGGACCGCGAGCGGGAGCTTCCGGCCTGCCGCCTCCTTGGTGATCTTGAGGACCATTTCCCCGGGCTGGCCGGGCGGCGGTGTCGGCGCGGGCGCCTGGGCGGCGGCCGCCGCGGCGAGGAAAGCGAAGCCGAGGGCGTTTGCAAGGGTCTTTCTAAGGTTCATTCGAATATGAGGTGGACGCCGAGGTGCCGGCCCCCGAACTCCTGGGGCAGCGGCGGCAGCGGCGAGGAAGCCATGACCGCGCGCAGCGCGGCCCGGTCCACGTAGGGCAGGCCGCTCGAGCGCTCGATCTGGGGGTCGTTGATCGTTCCGTCCCGCTCGATGCGGAAACGGATCATCGGCGAGATCGGCACGGACTCCGCGGGCTTGAACCAGTTCATGCCGATCGTGACGAGCATTCGCTCGACGTAGTACGAGTAGTTGAAATCGGGCTGGTCGAAAGTCGCTCCGCCCACCCCGACGTTGCCCCCCATTCCGACGGCGCCGGTGCCGGGTTGGGCGGAGGGGGGAGCGGCCGGCGCCGCGGCGGGCTGCTGATTGGGCTGCCTGGTGGCGGGGCCCGGAACGGAGGGAACCGCGGGCTTCTTCTCCTTTTCCTTCTCCTTCGTCGGAAGGAGCAGGGCCTTCTTGGAAGGAGGAGGCGGAGGCGGCGGCTCTTCCGCCGGCTTGATGATCTTCGGCTTCTCCGGCGCCTTGACTTCCGCCGGAGGCGCCGCCGGCGTTCCTCCCTGCAGGGTGCCCGCCTGGACGAGGCGGACGTTGACCGCCCGCGGGGTCACGAAACGGACCGGGTGATGAAGGGCCGAGAGGATGAGGACGGCGGCGATCGCCCCGTGAAGCAGGAGCGCGAGGGTCGCCCCGAACCCCCAGGGCAGGTCTCCTTGCCGCCGTTCTGCGAGGACTTCTCCGACCGCGTCCAATGCCGGTTACTTCTTCTTCGATCCCGACGTGTCGGTGATGAAGCCGAGGTTCTCGATCCCCATGCGGTTGAGCACGTCGAGCGTCTCGACGACGGTCCCGACCGACAGCGTGCGGTCCGCCTTGAGGAAGACGGTCCGGTCCTTGTGGGTGCGCAGGAACGCATTCAGCCGGTCGCGCAGCAAGCCGCGGGCCACCGGCGTCTCGTTGATGTAGTACCGGCCGTCGGCGGTGATCGAGAGGATGACCGGGTCCTCGACGCTCGACGGCAGATTGGTCGTCTCCGTTTTGGGCAGCGAGACGGAGACGCCCTGGTGGAGCATCGGCGCCGTGACCATGAAGATGATCAGCAGCACGAGCATGACGTCCACCAGGGGCGTGACGTTGATGTCCGCGAGGTGGTCGTAGGGGTCGCCGCTGGTTCTCTGAAAAGCCATCTCGGGGGAGGACTAGGTGAAGTTCCTCTCCGCCAGATTCAGGAACTCCAGGGAAAAGTCCTCCATTCCCGCGCGCTGGGCGCGGACCTTGCCCATGAAGTAGTTGTAGAAGATCAGGGCGGGGATGGCCGCCGCGAGGCCCGCGGCGGTGTTGACGAGCGCCTCGGAGATGCCGGGCGCGACGGCGGCGATCGAGGTCGAGCCGGTCTGCCCGATGGCGCGGAAGGACTGCATGATGCCCCAGACGGTCCCGAAGAGGCCGATGAAGGGGCAGGCGGAGGCGGTCGTCGCGAGAAACGTCATGCTCCGGGTCAGCCGCGACACCTCCACGCCGATCGCGCGCTCGAGCGCCCGCTCGACCCCCGAGATGTTCTTGATCACGAGCTTGCCGCTCGGCTGCGCCTGCATGGCGATCGTGGTCACCGGGGATTCCTCCGGCCGGACCGCCTTGATCTGGGCGTCCAGCTCGGCGTAACCCGCCTTGAAGAGGGTCGTCAAAGGGGTGTCGGTGAGCTGGCCGGCGATCGTGTTGACCTCGGAGAACCTCTTGGACTTGCGGAAAAACTCGATGAACTTCTCCGACTGGCGGGCGACCTTCGAGAGGCGCAGGTATTTTGCGAAAATGATGATCCAGGAGATGAGCGAAAAGAGCAGCAGGATGCCCAGGACGACCTTGGCCGTGGGGCTGGTTTCATGGAGGAAGATGGCGAGCGGATCCTGACTTCCGGGCAGGTTTTCCGCCCGGACAGGCTGAATCAACGCCGCTAACATGGATCTTCAACGTAACATACAGAGCCGAAAGCGTCAAAGGAAGATCGCAGCAAACGGAGATCTCAGGGAATGGACATCGAGAGCATCGCGGTTCTTGATTCCATGAGGTTTGTGTCTCGGCGTCTGCTGCCGCTTTGCGCGGCCCTGTCGCTTTGTGCGCGCCTCCTGACCGCTCAACCTTTCGACATCTTTCCCCTCGACAAGATCGAGGCGGGGATGAAGGGCTACGGCGTCACGGACATGGGCGACGGCCGCGGGATCCAGAAATTCGACGTCGAGGTGCTCGGCCTCCTGAAGCGCTTCGCGCCGGGCCAGGACCTGATCCTCGCCCGGGTCAACGGCATCGGCCTCGAGAAGGCGGGAATCATCGCCGGCATGAGCGGCAGCCCGATCTACATCGACGGCAAGTTAGTCGGAGCGCTCGCGTACGGCTGGCCCTTCTCCAAGGACCCGATCTGCGGGATCACCCCGATCCAGAGCATGCTCGACATCCGCCACGCGCCTCCGGCGCCGCCCGTGCCGATCTCGGGCTCCGCCGCCTCGGCCGCGGGATCGTCCGCCTCGACGGCCTCGTTCGTTTCCGCCTTCACCACCGGGAAGTTCACCGGGAAGCTCGACGAGCTGGTCAGGTCGTTCACCGCGGGCTCCTCGACCGAGACGATGTCGGCCCTTCCGATTCCGGTCTCCTTCGGCGGCAGGCTCGCGCCCGGCACGATCTTCACCCGCGTCGCCGAGGCGGCCAACTGGATGAGCGTTCCTTCCGGGAGCGCCGCGGGCTCCCCGGCGGCGTCCCTGGCGCCTACGCCCCTCCTGCCCGGCTCCGCGGTCGCCACCCAGCTGCTGTCGGGAGACATGGACCTCTCCGCCACGGGTACGGTGACGTGGGTCGAGGGGAACTCGGTCCTCGCCTTCGGCCACCCCTTCCTCTCGATGGGACCGGTTTCGATGCCGATGGCCCAGGCGAAGGTCCTGACGGTCCTTCCCTCGGTCTACCGCTCCTTCAAGTTCGCGGCGACGGGGCCGGTCCTTGGCTCGATCACGCAGGACCGGTCGACCGGGATCCTGGGGACATTCGGGACGGAGGCGCCGATGGTGCCGATCACGGTCCGGATCTCCTCCGACCTCATCCCGGCTCAGGTCTACCACTTCCAGGCGGTCCACAACTCGATGCTGACCCCGATCCTGACCGCGGTCGCGATCGACAACGTCCTGACGACCCTCGAGAAGAGAAGCGGCGAGCGGACCCTCGTCTGGAAGTCGGCGATCCGCACCCCGGGCCGGAACGTCCGCTGGAACTCGGTCTTCTCCGGGCTGACCGCGCGCGAAGAAGCCGTCGGCTCGCTCGCCCTCCTGACGAATTACCTGATGGCCAACGAATTCCACGACCTGACGATCCTCGGCGTGGATGTCGAGATCACACACTCCGACCGCTTGGAGGGCGCGCGCATCGTGCACGTCGAAGCCCAGAAGGAGAAGGTCCACCCGGGCGACGAAGTCCCGATCTGGGTGGACGTCGTGGATTTCCGCGGCAGCACGAGGCGGGTGGTCCTGAACCTGAAGGTGGCCCCGGACACGCCGCCCGGCCCGTTGACGGTCTTCGTGGGCGACGGCAACGCCGCGACCGCCTACGACCTCGCGCAGATCCCGCCCGACCCCCAGTCGCTCGACCAGGTGCTGGACTTCCTCGCGCGCGTCCGGCCTCCGAATTCCCTGAACCTGCTCTCCTACCGAAGCGCCCCCGGCGCGATCGTCGCGGGCCAGGCGCTCGAAGGGCTTCCCGGAAGCGTCGCCACGATCCTGCGCGACCGGGGCCCCGGCGAGGCCTCGACGCCGGAGCTTTCGCATATCCGCCTTCAGTCGGTCTCCGTCGAGCAGCCGACCCCGATCAACGGATCGGTCCGCCTGCGGATCGACGTGGAGCCGAGAATCTGGTGATCGCCCTGCGCCGCGCGGGCTTTTGCTGCCTCGCCCTTCTCCTCCTCCAGGTCGCCGCGGGAGCCCCGGCGGCCCGGGCGGCCGGCTCGAGGATCTGGGTGTCCGATTCGGCCGCCGACTTCTCCTCCGGGGAAGCGCGGGGCATCGCGGTCGCCATGGACGGCACGCTCGTCCTGTCGCGCGACTCGCGGCGCGTGGACGGGATCTCCGAGGCGACGCTCTTTTCCGCGGTGAAGGACCGGGACGGCAACGTCCTGATCGGCACCGGCAACGAGGGCAAGCTCCTCAAGGTCACGGCGGCGGGAAAAGTCGAGACCGTCGCGACCCTGACGGAGAAAGAGGTCACGGCGGTGGCGGTCGGGCCCGACGGCGCGATCTATGTCGGCGCCTCGCCGGGCGGGAAGGTCTACCGGATCGAGAAGGGGAAAGCGGTCCTCGATTACGAGACGAAGGCGCAGTACGTCTGGGCGCTGGCGTTCTCCGGAAAGACTCTCTACGTCGCGACGGGACTCCCGGGGGAGATCCACCGCGTTCTCGGCGGCAAGGGCGAGCGCCTCCACGCGACCAACGACGCCCATGTCCGCGCGCTCTACGCGGATTCGAAGGGGAGGATCTGGGCGGGGACTTCCGGCTCGGGCCTCGTGCTGCGCGTGGACCCGTCGGGCCTCGTGACCACGGTTTACGACTCCTCGAAGCTCGAGGTCACGTCGATTGCGGGCAGCTCCGACGGCCGGGTCTGGGTAGCGGCGAGTTCCGCCGAGTCTCCGACTTCGAGCCAGGAGCCGATCTCGGCGCCGCAGCCCCTCCCTTCCTCCCGGCCTTCGCGCCAGGCCAACGCCCGGGAGGGCGACGAGGCCCAGGAGAAGGCGGAGGTCACGATCTCGGTCGGCCAGCCGCGGCTCGCGCCCCCCAAGCCCGGCGCGCGGCAGGGCGGCTACTCGTCGGAGGTCCTCGTCTTCGAGGAAGGGGAGCCCCCGAGGACCGTCTGGACCAGCCCCGACGAAATCGTCTTCGATCTCGCTCCGGACGCCGAAGCTCACGCCGTGCTCGCCGGGACCGGCCCCCACGGGAAGCTCTACCGGGTGGGAACGAACCTCTGGGCGCTCGAGCGGACCTTCGACGAGAAGCAGGTGACGGCGCTCGCCGGCGGCGCGGTCGCGACCAACGCCGCGAGCGCGATCTACCGGCTGACCGACGGGCCGCGGCAGGGAGAGTACGTCTCGGCCGTGAAGGACACCGGGCGGACGAGCCGCTTCGGGGCGTTCCGCGTGGACTCGGAGATCCCGCCCGGGGCGAAGCTCGAGTTCGCGTTCCGAAGCGGCGAGTCGGGACTGCCGGACACGACCTGGAGCCAGTGGTCGCCGTACGCGCCCGCTTCTCGGGAGATCCCGAATCCGGCCCCGCCCGGCCGGTACCTCCAGTGGCGCGCGCGGATGAGCTCGGAAGGGGCGAAGGTCCCCGTCGTTCGCCGCGTCGAGGCGGCCTACAAGAACCGCAACGCCGCTCCGGTCGTCGAGAGCTTCGTCGCGCTGGGGCCGGCCGAGGTCCTGGCCAGGTCGGCGACGGGCGGCACCAACGTCTTCGAGACGACCGCGCCGGATGAGAGGGGGATCTTCACCAGCCTCGACGAGTCCAAGGCCGAGCCCCCGCCGCGGCGTCTCCTTCGGAAGGGGTACCGGACGCTGACCTGGAAGGCGACCGACGCCGACGGCGACACGATGAGCTACGACCTGGAGTTCAAGCCGGTCGGCTCCTCGCGCTGGTTCCTCCTGAAGAAGGGGCTGCGGGAGTCGTTCTATGCCTTCGACACCACCGCGCTTCCGGACGGCGAATACGTCTTCCGGGTCACCGCCGGCGACCAGGAGTCCAACCCGGAGGAGCCGAAGAACTCCTACCGCGAGACCTCCGCGGTCATCATCGACAACACGCCGCCCGTCATCCGCAAAATCGCCTCGAGCGGCGGGACCTTCGAGTTCGAGGCGAAGGATGCCGCCTCTCCCATCTACGAGGCGGAGTACAGCGTGGACGCGAAGGAGTGGATCCGGATCGAGCCGAAGGACGGGATCTCGGATTCTCCGCTGGAGACCTACGTGATCAAGCTCGACCCGAAATGGAAGGGCTCCTTCCTCCTCATCCGGGTCACCGACGCCGCCCGCAACACGGCAGCGGCAAGCTTCACGCTTCCCTGAGCCGGGCATGCCCCGTGTCGTTGGGAGGGGCTCGCCCCTTCCTCCCGGTCGTGCTCCGCCCGGCGGGGTCCGCTCATTCATAATGACGGCACGTGAAGAAATCCTTCATCGTGCTCGCTCTACTCCTCGCGTCCTGCCGCGGGAGGCAGCCGGAGGCCGCCGCCGCGCCGGTCCCCACCCGCGCGCCCGCGCCTCCGCCCGAGCCGGTTCTCGGATACATCGACGAGTCGCAGCAGGGAACGCCCGTGGACGGGGGAGTGCTTCGCCGGCGCCTCGTCGGCGAGCCTGGGACGTTGAACGCCGTTCTCCAGACGACCCTGCCCGAGCAGCAGGTCCTCCAGTACGTCTCCCGCAACCTGCTCGACTTCGATTCGAGGCTCCGGCTCGTTCCGGGCCTGGCCGAGTCCTTCGAGGTCTCGCCCGACGGTAAGGAAGTGCGCCTGAAGATCCGCGGCGGAGCGGTTTGGGAGGACGGAACTCCGGTGACCGCGCGCGACGCGGTCTTCACGGTCCGGAAGATCGTAGATCCCGCCGTCCCCTCGACGCTCTTCAAGTCGGTCTTCGAAGGCCTCGAGTCCATCGAGGCGGACGGCGAGCGCTCCTTCGTCGCCAGGTTCCGCGAGCCGTACGCGTTCCACGCGATGGCGTTCGTCATGCCGGTCCTTCCCGAGAAGCGATTCGCGGGGAAGGACTTCGTGAAGGCGAAGGAGAACCGCGCGCCGCTGGCCAACGGCCCGTACCGGCTGGTCTCCTGGAAGGCGCAGGACTCGATTGTCCTGGAGCGCAACCCGCGCTACTTCGGCCCTCCCGGCCACTTCGAGCGGGTCGTCCTCCGGATCCTCCCGGAGAGCTCCGTCGCGTTCCAGGCGCTCCTCTCCGGGGACCTCGACGAAACGCTGATCGAGGAGTCGCTCCGGGAGCGCGCCGCCCGCGATCCCGCCTTCGCGGAGTGCTGCCGCGTCGTCGAGTTCTACAACCTCGACTACAACTACATCGCCGTCAACAACCGCGCTCCGTTCTTCTCGGATGCGCGCGTGCGGCGGGCGCTGACGATGCTGCTGGACCGGGCGGGGATCGTCCGAAGCATCTTCCGCAACTCCGCCCGGATCATCTCCGGCCCCTGGGCGCCCGACTCCCCGGCGTACGACCCGGCGGTCTCTCCGCTCCCGTTCGATCCGGCGGGCGCGGCGAAGCTCCTGGCGGAGGCCGGCTGGCGCGATACCAACGGCAACGGCACGCTCGACCGCTACGGGAAGGAGTTCGAGTTCGAGCTTCTCGTCTCGGCCGGCTCGAACGTCGGCAGGCAGATCGACGAGACGCTGGCCGCCGAGCTCGCGAAGGCCGGCGTGAAGGCGAGCGTCCGGCCGCTCGAGTGGGCTTCCTTCGTCGAGCGCATCGACGCGGGGAACTTCGAGGCGGCCTCGCTCGCCTGGTCGGCCTCGGACCCGAACCCCGACCCGTACCCGTACTGGCACTCCTCGCAGTTCCCTCCGAAGGGATTGAACAGCGGCTACTACTCCAACCCCGAGGCGGACCGCCTCATGGACGAGGCGCGCCGCGAGATGCGCGAATCCGAGCGGCTCCGGCTCTTCCACCGTCTCCACGCGATCTTCCGGGACGACGCGCCGGCCGTCTTCGTGACGAACGCGTCGGCCAAGTACGCCTTCCGCAAGGACGTCGCCGGCATCGTGACCTCCCCGATCGGCTTCACGGGGATCTGGCCCGGCCCGACAGGCTGGTGGAAGCGCGCGGGGGACTCGAAGTGATCCGCTACGTTGCCCGGCGGATCCTGCTCGCCGTTCCGACGCTCGCGGGGATCGTCGTTCTCGTCTTCCTGCTGCTCCACCTCGCTCCCGGAAGCCCCGTGACCGCCGCCGGCGGCGAAGGGGGACGCCGGCTGTCGGGCCGGGCGGCCGAGGAGATGCGCCGCGTCTACGGGCTCGACCGGCCGCTTCCGGAGCGGTTCGGAAAGTGGGTCCTCCGCGTCGTGCGCCTCGACCTCGGGGAGTCTTTCGTGGACCGCCGCCCGGTGTCCGACCGGATCCTCGAGGCCCTTCCGTACACCCTGACGTTGAACGGCCTCGCGCTGCTGCTGACCCTGCTCGTCGCCATTCCGCTCGGCGTGGAGGCGGGCGGCCGCCCGGAGAGCGCTTTCGACAGAATCTCGAGCGCCGCTCTCTTCGCGCTGTACTCGACGCCGTCCTTCTGGGCGGCGCTCCTTCTCCAGACGCTCTTCTCCGTCAAGCTCCGGTGGCTCCCGCTCTACGGCGTCGCCTCGGACCCGGAGCCGCCCGGCCT